>JAJZGI010000050.1 GCA_021798575.1 Pseudomonadota bacterium
GTAGGATAATTGCGTCCAAGCATGGAAAAATAGAAAACTTTGCCAAAAAACTAAGTAAAAACATGAAGAAAAGCCGATGTATCTCAAAATAGGCCTGATCCAATCAGACTACGCAGAGGTTCCCTAAAAATCCGGTTGATGCACGCCACAAAAAAATTCCCTCCACACTCGCTGAAAGCCGAGCGGGTGTTGATGTATGACGTTCATCTCAAACAGGCTATGACCTGGGCGGTAGGCGGACTATTTCAGGGGAAAAATAGTTGAGTTAGGCTCGTTGTGCCTTTTGACCATCCGCGCCCCGCAACGCGCCCTTGGCCGCCGCAGGCTCCTGGGCGCAGGTGCGGGCCAGCCACAGGATACATAGGCTGAACAGCCCCATCACCACACTACCACCAACGCTGGACAGCCTGCCCGTGCCATGCAGCGGCCCAAGATACGTGATAAGCCATAATCCACTGAAATAGGGCGCCAGCCACCAGGCACCCCGCCACGCCAGATGCCCCAGACCCCGATGCCGGATGAACTGCTGGAGGCAGAACAGCACAAAAGCGATGGCGAGCCCGCCGAACAGATGGTCCGCGACCAAAGCACCCGCCCAGAACACCACGAGGTTCGCCACAATAAACGCACCGGCGGACACAACCCCCGCCCCGGCTAGGCGGAACGGGCGCGGGAATTCATCCTCCGGCAGCGTTCGCCGGAAGGCGAAGAGCACCACCGGGCCGATCCCATAGGCCAGCACGCCGATGGAGGAGAGATAGGTCACGAGTTGCTGCCAGGAGGGCAGCGGCAGCAGAAACAACAGCCCCGTCGCGAAGCCAAGGCCAAGGCTCGCCACCGGCACCCCCGCGGCGGACAGGCGGGTAAAAATCTTCGGGAAGATGCCCGTCTCCGCGCTCGCATAGATCACCCGTGCGGCGGTCGTATTGTAGATGATCCCCGCACCGGCCGGGGATATCGCGGCGTCGGCGTATAAAATCCCCGCCAGCCAGGTGAGGCCAAGGCCGGAGGCCAGGCCCGCGAACGGGCCGGTGACGCCGGGGAAGCTGAGATGCGCCCAGCCGTGCGCCAGGCTGGCGGGGCTGAGTGCCGCGATAAACGCGATCTGCAAGCCCAGATACAGCAGCAGGCACAGCAACACCGAGCCCAGAATGGCAAACGGCAGATTGCGCGCCGGATTGGCGGATTCCCCCGCCAGCTCGATCGCCTGGCGGAAGCCCAAAAACGTAAAGACGATCCCCGAGCCAGACACCGCCGCGAACACGCCGCCCACCCCGCCGGGTGCGAAGCCGTGCGCGGTGAAATTGCCCAACTGCGCATGAGCGCTCAGCAGCGCGACAACCGTGAGCGCGGGCACGGCGAGCTTCCACCAGGTGATGGCGCTGTTGAAGGCCAGCAGGAGCCGGATGGCGAGCAGATTGACAACCAAAAACACCGCCATGAGCGCGATGGCGAGCCCAAGGCCCGTCGGGCTGAGCACGCCGGAGCCGGGGCGGACGAGCATGGGGGCGAAATTATTGGCGTAGGTGACAACCGCCACGGCCTCCACCGGCGCCACCGCGACATACGCGAGAAAATTGATCCAACTATAAATAGTGGCGGTGAGGCGGCCAAAACACAGGTCGGGGAAGATGATGACCGCGCCCGGGCGCGGAAACATCGTGGAAAGCTCAGCATAAACTAAAGCCAGCAGCAGCACGGCAAACCCGCCGATGACCCAGGAGAGGACAGAAGCCGGCCCGGCGAATTTGGCCGCATTCAGCGCGCCGAACAGCCAGCCCGAGCCAACCATGCCGCCGATGCCCGAGAACAGCAGCCCGATGCGTCCGGCGTCACGTCTTAGCTCGGGCATCGATGCTCCTGTAATGTTTGACCTGCGGGGAATAGCACTTACATCTACTCCTATCACAGGAGCGAGAATATCCATGCACCAGCCCATCGTCGCGCAGCCTGAGGGTCTATCCGCCGCCGCATCGCTCCCCGCGTGGAACCTGGGCGATCTATACGCAAGCCCGCAGGATCCCCAAATCACGCGGGACTTGCAGGCAGCCGAGGCGGCGGCGGTCGCGTTCGAGGCACAATATAAAACCTGCCTGGCCGGGCTCACCGGCGCGGACCTGGCCGGGGCGGTGCAGGCGTATGAGCGGCTGGAAGAAGCGCTGGGCCGCGTGATCTCCTACGCCCAATTGCTGTTCAGCGCGGATTCGAGCGACCCGGCGCAGGGCAAATTCTACCAGACGATGTCCGAACGCGTGACCGATATCAGCACGCATCTGGTATTTTTCACGCTGGAGCTGAACCGCATCGATGAACCGGTGCTGGCGGCCCAACTCCAGCACCCGGCGCTGGCGCGCTACGCCCCCTGGCTGCGCGATCTGCGGGTCTTCCTGCCGCACCAGCTCTCGGACGAGATCGAGACCCTGCTGCACGAGAAGGAGGTGACCGGCCACGCCGCCTGGAGCCGGCTGTTCGACGAGACGACGACCGCGATGCGCATCGCGTTCAACGGCGAGGAGCTGACACTCTCCGCCGCGCTGAACAAGCTGTCAGACCCCAACCGCGAGGTCCGCCGCCAGGCGGGCAAGGCGGTCGGCCAGGCGATGGCATCGCAGGAGAAATTATTCTCGCTCATCACGAACACATTGGCCAAGGACAAGGAGGTCATCGACCGCTGGCGGAAATACCCAACCCCCGGCTCCTACCGCAACCGCTCCAACATGGTGGAGGACGAGGTGGTGGCGGCGCTGAGCACTTCGGTGCAGGGCGCGTATGGCAGGCTCTCGCACCGCTATTACGCGATGAAGGCAAAATGGCTCGGGCTGGAGCGGCTGGAATACTGGGACCGTAACGCGCCGCTGCCCGAGGATGCCGACGAGGGCATCGGTTGGGCGCAGGCCAGGTCGCGCGTGCTGGCGGCGTATGAGGGGTTCAGCCCGGAGCTCGCGGCAATTCTGCAGCCGTTTTTTGACAACAACTGGATCGACGCAACGCTCCGCCCCGGCAAGGCGGGCGGCGCATTCGCGCACCCCACCGTGCCCTCCGCCCACCCCTATGTGCTGCTGAACTACCACGGCCGCACGCGCGATGTGATGACCCTGGCGCACGAGCTGGGCCATGGCGCGCACCAGGTTCTGGCAGGGGCCCAGGGGTATCTCATGTCCGGTACGCCGCTCACCCTGGCCGAGACGGCGAGCGTCTTCGGCGAGATGCTGACCTTCCGCGCGCTGCTCGATGCCGAGACGAACCAGCAGCGCCGGCGCGTCATGCTGGCGCAAAAGGTCGAGGACATGCTCAACACCGTGGTCCGGCAGATCGCGTTCTATCAGTTCGAGACCAGAATCCACGCGGAGCGGCGGGAGGGTGAGCTACTGCCCGAGCGGATCGGCGAGATCTGGCTGGAGGTGCAGCGCGAGAGCCTGGGCCCGGCGTTCCATTTTGATGACGAATATCGCCTGTTCTGGGCTTATGTGCCGCACTTCATCCATTCGCCGTTCTATGTCTACGCCTACGCCTTTGGCGATTGCCTGGTGAATGCGCTCTATGGCGTCTATCAGGCGCAGGCGGACAAGCCCGCCTTCGCGCGCAAATATGTGGAGATGCTGAAAGCCGGGGGCACGCTGCGCCACGGCCCGCTGCTCGCCCCCTTCGGCCTGGACGCGCGCCAGCCGGATTTCTGGGCCAAAGGGCTGGAGGTGATCGCGGGCTTCATCGATGAGCTGGATGCCTGATGGCCGAGCATGAGGGGAACATATTCGGCGAAATGCGGCGTTTTGCGCGCACCTCCGGCGCGGTCGGCGGCATCGCCGCGCGCATCGCGGGGGAGCGGGTGTTTGGCATCCGCACCGACCAGGCGCGCCACGCGCAGGATCTGAAGCAGGTGCTGGGCGGGCTGAAAGGCCCGATGATGAAGGTGGCGCAGTTTCTCTCCACCGTGCCAGACGTGCTGCCGCCGGAATATGCCGAGCAGTTGGCCGAGTTGCAGGCCAATGCGCCGCCGATGGGCTGGGCCTTCGTGCGCCGGCGCATGGCCGGTGAACTGGGCGCCGATTGGGAGCAAAAATTTGTAAGCTTCAGCCGGGAGGCGGCAGCGGCGGCGAGCCTGGGTCAGGTCCACCGCGCCACCCTGCCCGATGGCAGGCTGGTCGCCGTCAAGCTGCAATATCCCGATATGCCCAGCATCATCGAGTCGGACCTCCGGCAGCTGAAGCTGGCGCTGGCGCTCTACCGGCGGATGGATAATGCGATCGTCCAGGATGACATCTTCGTGGAGGTGACGGAGCGGCTGCGCGAAGAATTGGATTATAGGCGCGAGGCCGCACAGATGCGGCTCTACGGCGCCATGCTGGCGGGCGTGCCGGATGTGCGGGTGCCAGAGCCGGTGGCGGAATACACCACCGGGCGGCTGCTCACCATGCAGTGGCTCAACGGCGTGGGATTAAAGGCGTGGCTGGAGGGCAACCCGAGCCAGGAGCAGCGCAACCGGCTCGCAACCGCGCTGTTCCGCGCCTGGTATATCCCGTTCTACCGCTACGGGGTGATCCACGGGGATCCGCATCTGGGCAATTATCAGGTGGATGCGCAGGGTGGGCTCAACCTGCTGGATTATGGCTCCATCCGCGTATTTCCGGCAAAATTCGTGGGCGGGGTGCTGGAGCTCCAC
The DNA here is from genome assembly GCA_021798575.1 of Pseudomonadota bacterium. GTDB lineage: Bacteria > Pseudomonadota > Alphaproteobacteria > Acetobacterales > Acetobacteraceae > Acidocella. The sequence goes on from JAJZGI010000050.1 coordinate 4,661, forward strand.
GCCGCGGTGCGCGATGATGATATCCACCGCGCCCGCCACGCCTACGACATCTGGGGCTTCAAAGGCATCACGGATGAGCAGATCCTGGTGCTGAACGACTGGGCGAAGTTCCTGTACGAGCCGCTGCTGCAAGACCGTGTCCGGCCGATCCAGGAGGACTCAGACCCACAATTCGGCCGCGCGGTCGCGCAAAAGGTCCACGCCGGGTTGCAGCGCACGGGCGGGGTGCGGCCGCCGCGCGAATTCATGCTGATGGACCGCTCCGCCATCGGCCTGGGCAGCGTATTCCTGCGCCTGCGCGCGGAGCTGAACTGGAGCCGCCTGTTCCACGAGATGGTGGCGGATTTCGACGAGCAGGCGCTGGCGGCGCGCCAGGCGGCGGCATTGCAGGCAGCGGGCGTGCCTGCGGCGAAATAGAGGCCAGCCTCTGGCGCGGCGCGCTGAGGGTCATTAAACATCGCCCATGGCAATTTTCAAACGTGGCATCGGTGAGGGGGCCATCTCCCGCATCTATCGTAAAATCCTGCACTCGTTCTACGCGAACGACCTCTGGATCGACCTGCGGCTGCACGCCAAGCGCGAGGCCGTGGAATATATCGTGGCCCATATGGGCGAGGCGATGGTCCTGCGCGACCGTTTCGACCTGCTGCGGTTCGCCCTCTCGCGCGCACCTGGCGATGGGCTGGTGCTGGAGTTCGGGGTCGAGAAGGGCGCCTCGCTCCGCCATCTGGCCGGGCTGACCCAACGCAATGTGCATGGGTTTGACAGTTTTGAGGGCCTGCCGGGCGACTGGAGCGGGACAAAGGAGGGCGCTGGCGCGTTCTCGCTGCGCGGGCATCTCCCCCGCGTCCCCACGAACGCGAAGCTGCACGTCGGCTGGTTCGACCAAACGCTCCCGCCGTTCCTGGCGCAGGATCCAGCACCCTGCGCGCTGGTCCATGTGGATTGTGATATCTATGTCTCAACCGTGGTCATTTTTGCGCAGCTGCGCGGGCGTATCCAGCCCGGCACGGTGATCGTGTTCGATGAGTATTTCAACTATCCCGGCTGGCGCGCGCATGAATACAAGGCGTTCCAGGAATTCATCGCCGCCAGTGGGCTGGGCTACCGGTATCTCGGTTTCTCCGCCGAGAAGGGGCACGTCGCGGTGGTGATCACCCCGGCGGGGACATAACCACCGCTTCGTCACCGCGAGACCGCGCAGCGGTGGGCAGCCGTCCATCTTCTTCGGTCAAACCCCAAAACCCGCATCATTTTTCCCTTGACTCCCTCAGGTCGTCTTTGCGAGTCATGCGCAACTTGCGCATGACGAAGCAATCCATTCTTTTCGCAACGAACCGCATCACTTTCCACTTGACACCCAAACCAAATGTCATTATAACTAACTTTATGTCCGGTGAGCCCATCAACACGCGCCTCTACCACATCGTCATGTACCTCGTGCAGTCGCTGGGCAACGGTGCCCAGCGGGTCAACATGCCGCACTCGCTCTGCCAACTCCTCACCAACCGCCTGATCCGCCTCACCCACCGCCTGCGCAAACTCATTGAGCGCGGCCCACTCCCACCTCACGCAGCGCGCACCAACCCCCGCACCCCATCAAAAACCGCCGCTAAAACCCACGAATACTACCCACCCACGAACTTTGCGTGGATGCTCCGCCTGTTCCCCAACTCCGGGGTCGCCGTCGCCCACTTCCAGCTCAAAACATTGCTGGAGGAGCCCGCCACGCAATCCCTCATCGCGACCCACCCGACTCTTGCCCGCAGCATCCGTCCACTCTGCCGCATGGTCGGCCTCAAAACCCCCACCTGCCTAAAACTGCCCAGAAAACCACGCATCAAACGCGCGACACCCCCCACCCCACAACCGCCTAAAACACCCCGAAAAATCTGGCACCCGGCGCCACCGCCCAGGCCGATGACCCCGTTTGAGGCCCAACTCGCCGCCCGGCAATTCTTCAACCCCCGTGATTTTTATCTCTGATTCCTGCCCCGGCCTTTGCACGCTTAAATCATTACGTTTTCGTAATAAAAACTAAACAGAAAGCACGATCATCAACGGATGATGGTCCGACGCGCCGGGGCTGAGCACGTCGGCATCCAGGCAGCGCAACCCACGGATAAAACAGCGGTCCAGCCGCAGCGGCACCACGCCGCTCATGCGGTGCGTGGGCAGGCGCGCGCCGACGTCCTGGAAACCCGGCAGCAGGGGCGCGCCCAGCATGTTGCAATCACCCAGAATGGCGGCCCGGGGCGGCAGGATGTTGGCGATGCGGCGCAACTGCCGGCGGTTGAGCATCTGGCCGTGCGAGAGATGCACGTTGGCAACCGAGAAGGCGCCGAGATTGAGTATCTGACAAACGCGCCGTACGACGAGCCCGTTTTGCAGTTGCAGGCTTCTGGGCGGCCCGTGCAGCGGGTGCGGGCTCCAGGCGGCCAACCCATGGTGACGCCCCGGCAGGTTCACCCGCGCATAATGCCCACCCAGGGAAGTCGGCAGCGCGTCCATCTCGTAGGTCGCCTCCTGCATCAGCAGCAGGTCCGGTTTTTTCATGCGGATGAGGGTGAGAACCTGCGCCACGTCGGCGCCCACCGTGTGCAGCAGGTTCCAGCTGATCACCCGGAGCTCAGGCGGCACGGCCCGGCTTGCTGGCTCGCCAGAGTTTGAAGCCACGGAACAGCAAGGCGAGGCCGGGCCAGATGGCGGCGATGGCGATAACCCAGGCGATGAGCCGCGGCAGCAACAGCGCGATGCCGCCGAGCGAGAGCAGCGCCGCGGCACCAGCCAGAACCACGAGCGATTCGGCGGGTTGCAGCACCCGGCGATGCGTGAGGGAGGCGGTGAGCGTGCTGCCGATCCCGATCGCCCCCGAGAACAGCCGGTGCCCACGTCTGCGCGAACTCTGCGCCCCCTGGCGCATTTGTTTCGGCCTGGTGGGGCGCGCCAGCCCGCTGCGGCCGCGTGCCAGCACCACCTCGGTGGCGTTTTCCATGTCCGACTCGAACATCGCCATCATCTGCTGGGCGAGCCCGTGGTTCTTAATCGTCACATCCAGCTCGCGGTTGGTCACCCAGCTCGCCAGGTTGGAGTTGCTGGAGCCGATGCGGCTCCAGCAGCCATCCGCCACGCCGGTTTTGGCGTGCAGCATGGGGCCGTTCCATTCAAACACCCGAACCCCGGCCTCGAGCAGCGGCCGGTAGGCGGATTTGGACAAGGCGCCGACGATCGGCCAGTCGCTGGAGCCGGGCACCAGCAGCCGCACATCCACCCTGGCGCGCGCGGCGCCCGCCAAAGCGCGGACATAGGCGGTAGTGGCGACAAAATAGCCGTCCGTGAGCCAGAGCGAGTGCTGGGCGATCTCCGCCACAAGCTGCTCCAGCCGGTACAGGCCCATGATATCCGGCCGCCCGGCGATGACCGAGATATCCACGCCGCCCGCGGGCGCATCGACACGTCCCTGGGCTGCCAGGGTGGGTTCCGGTGCAGGGCCAGGGTTGGGCCCGGCAGCCCGCCAGCTATCCTCGAAAGCCGCCTGGATGTCCGCCACGGCCGGGCCGTGGATTTCAACCGCGGTGTCACGCCAGGGTGGAATGTTGCGCTCAGGGTGGCCCATCCAGTCCTGGCCGATGCACAGCCCGCCGGTGAAGGCGACGTCCCCATCCACGCACAGCACCTTGCGGTGGTCCCGGCTGATCCAGTGCAGCGGGTTGCTGAAGTGCGGTGGGTTGTAGCGCCGGACCTCGACACCCGCATCGCTGAGCCGCCGCCAGAACTTCGCGCTGCTGCGCGTGAGGCAGCCCAGCCAGTCATATAGCACCCGGCAGGCGACGCCGCGCGCGGCGGCGGCCGTCAGCGCCTTGACGAAGAGCTCGCCGGTGGCGTCCTCCTGCAAAATGAAATTCTCGAGCGCGACGAAGTGCTGCGCCCGGGCGATCGCCTCCAGCCACACGGGGAAGGTCTCCGGCCCGTCGCGCAGCAGGCGGATGGCGTTGCCATCGGACTGTCTTGCCTCGGCCACACGGCAGAATGACTGGCTGGCCAGCGCCTCTAAGGGGTCCATATCGTCCTATCTAGGATGTGGCTTGGCGGTCGGCCAGTATTTCTTCTCATCCGGCCTCACGCAGCACCTCCAGCTCCAGCCAACGCTCCTCGGCGCGGGCCAGGGCGGCTTTGGTTTCTCCAAGCGTCCGGCTGGCATGTTTGAATTTTTCAGGGTTTTTCTGGTACAGCCCGGGTTGGGCCAACAGCGTCTCGGTTTTTTGCACTTCGGCCTGGAGTCGCTCGATCTCGCCAGTCAGCGTTTTCAGCTCATGCTGCTGTTTGAAGCTGAGCCGGATGGCCGGGGCTGCGGGTTTGGCCGTCGGTGCCAGGGTGGTATGGCGCATCGCGGGTTTTTGCCGCGTGGCGGCCGGGGTGGTCGTCTGGCCGCGTTGCGCCAGCATGTCCGAGTACCCACCGGCATATTCCACCCATTTCCCAGGTGACTCATAGGCCAAAGTGGAGGTGGCGACCCGGTCCAGAAAGTCACGGTCGTGGCTGACAAGCAACAGTGTGCCCGCATAATCGCCCAGCATCTCCTGGAGCAGATCCAGCGTCTCCAGGTCGAGGTCGTTGGTCGGCTCGTCCAGGATCAGCAGGTTGGAGGGCTTGGCGAGCGCGCAGGCGAGCAGCAGGCGGCCGCGCTCCCCGCCCGAGAGCGTACCGACAGGGGTGCGCGCCTGCTCGGGCCTGAACAGAAAATCCTTCATATACCCGATCACATGGCGGCTCTGCTCGCCGACCTGCACCATGTCCGTCCTGCCGCCGGTGAGCGTGTTGGCGAGCGAGATAGCGGGGTCGAGGCTGGCGCGCTGCTGGTCGAGCGTCACGATGTTGAGGCTGGTGCCGAGCGTGAGCCGCCCGGCATCGGGGGATTCCTGGCCTAAAAATAACTTCAGGAGCGTGGATTTGCCCGCGCCATTGGGGCCGACGATGCCGAGCCGGTCGCCGCGCAGAACCCGCAGCGAGAGGTCCTGAACGATGGCGCGCGGGCCGAAGGATTTCGAGACATGTTCAGCCACCACGACGAGCTTGCCGGAGATGGCGGCGTCCTGCGAGGCCATCTTCGCGGCCTCGGCCTGGTGGTTGTGCTCGCGCCTCATGCGCCGCAGGCTCGCCAGCCCGGCCACGCGCTTCACGTTGCGCTTGCGCCGGGCCGTCACACCGTAGCGCAGCCAGTCCTCCTCACGCGCGATCTGACGGCCGAGCTTATGAAAATCCTGCTCCTCCTGCTCCAGCACCTCATCCCGCCAGGTCTCGAAATGCGCGAAGCCACGGTCCAGCCGCCGGGTCTGGCCGCGATCCAGCCAGACGGTGTTGCGCGAGAGTTTCTCCAGCAGGCGGCGGTCGTGGCTGATGATCACGATCCCCGCCGAGAGGCTTTTCAGCTCGGATTCCAGCCATTCGATGGCGGGCAGGTCGAGATGATTGGTCGGCTCATCCAGCAGCAGCAAATCCGGCGTGGGGGCGAGCGTGCGGGCGAGTGCCGCGCGCCGTGCCTCCCCGCCGGAGAGATTCTGCGGCTTTTCGAGGCCGGTGAGGCCGAGCTGCTCCAGCAGGTAGCGCGCGCGGTAGGGATCATCGTTCGGGCCGAGCCCGGCCTCGACATACTCCAGCGTGCTGGCGAAGGCCGAGAGGTCCGGCTCCTGCGGCAGGTAGCGCATGGTCGTGCCCGGCTGCAAAAACCTTGTGCCGCCGTCGAATTCAATCTCCCCGGAGGCGATCTTGAGCAGGGTGGATTTTCCCGAGCCGTTGCGCCCGACCAGGCAGATGCGCTCTCCCGCCGCAACCGCGAGGCCAGCACCATCCAGCAACGGAATCGAACCCAGGATGACGCGAATATCGGTTAACAGCAGGAGGGGTGGCGCGGCCATGGCGCGCTTGTGGCGCAAGCCGGGCGGGGCCGCAACCGCGCTACCAGCTGAAGCTGGCACCTGTGACGACGAGCTGGACCTGCGCGTTGCCGTTGCTGAGTTCCAGGTTCCCCGGTTGGTGGCGATGCCCAATCATATATTGCGCGAAGAAGCTGAGATGGTCGTTGAGGATGTAGTTGCCCCCCGCGGCGGCGCCATATTCGCTCAATGTGCGCGCGACATGGGCGGTGTTGCCGGGATAATACACGCCGGCGGTCTGCGCGTTGAAGTAGCTCCCACCCAGAATGACGGGGCCGAGCTGATAGGTGGCGCCGACAATGTAGCTCAGCGCGTCGCGCGCCCCTTTTGGTTGCAGCGCGTAGCCGTCTTCCACCTGTCCGGCTTTGAGGTTCGCGCCCAGGGTCAGCCCGGCGTAGCTCACCTGCACGCCCGCCTGAACCACATTGAGCGGGTTGTAGCCCACGCGCGCCGCGCCGTTGTTTTGCCCGGGGGAGCCGTGCAGCACGCCGACCGAAATTCTATAGAACACGGCTTCGGTCGTCCGGGCATATTCCGCCGCCGCATCGAGAGTGTTCCGCCGCCGGTAGCCCGCGTTGCCGGGCTGCGCGGGCAGGTAGGCGGCGGGGTTGACCGTATCGGCCGAGCCTGGCGCATAGCCCTGCTTGATACCATTGGCCTCGGGCTCGAACCCGATGGCGAAGCTGGCACCACTGAAATCCGGCGAGAGATAGACCAGCTTGGGCGTGGCATACAAAGCGGGCTGGTCGGCATAGATGATGGTACTGGTGGGCGCCGCGCTGCGCGGCAGCAGGGATGCGGCGTCGCCCTGGAGCGTCCATTGTCCGCCGTCGCCGAACGCCTCGATCACGCCGGTTTGCAGCAGGGTGAAGGCACTGTCCGTCTGGCCCAGGCGGAGCGTGCCCAGCTTGGCGGTGCCGATGTAGCCATACGCACGGTTGAGGACGACAACACGCAGAGAGGATTCGCTGGCCCCATATTTGCCGGTCTTGCCCCCGCCCTGGCTGGAATAAGGGCTGAGCAGCTCCGCCCGCGCGCCATATTCGATGTTGTTCTCGCTCGTGGCGTCGAACGCCGGGCGCAGATGCAGCTCCGGCGCGACGATAATGGGACCGAGGCTTCGGCCCGTGGATTTATTGAGGCTGGAGTGAAACCCGCCCAGCGAAAGCTGGAAAAACCCGTGGAGATGCGCGCTATAGGTGCCCGGCGCCAGCGGCATCGCGGGCTGCGCCCCGGCTTCACGCGGCAGGCTGGACCACAGCAGCGCGAGCAATGTGAGAAAAAAAATGGATGTTCGCATACGATGTTCGCCATTGTCCCCGTTGAGTCTTCCAACTGCTATGAGGGCCGGGCCGGGCCGTCAACCGCGTTGCGGCAACCCGCATAGATTGCTGTCGCCGGCACAAAATTCGGCCGCTGAGGCGGCGCGCGGTACGGCCAATCAGCCGGGCGAAATAGGTAGATTCCGAAGCTGAAAAGCCCGATCCGGTTACACCATTTCCAAGCCCTGCAAGCTAAGCGTTGACGCCGACAAAATTCTTAAAATTTGAATACAAAAACGTAATCATAATCTGTGGCGCGGGGGTTTATCAATGGGTGCGGGGAGTTCCTCTTTTGGGACGGTGATTATCGGTGGTGGACCGGCGGCGACGGCGGTGCTCCTGGCGGCTTGCCGCACGCAGCGGCTGGAGGCGTTGCTCGACGCGGGTGTCGCGATCATCGAGGCGTCGTCTTCCATCGGGGACGGCGAGATCGGTCGGTATGTGATCCAATCAGACAGTACCGCGGATACGTTCATCGATTGCCTGCGTGAGAGCCATCATGAGGAACTGCGGGCGCTGCTCGACCATCCGGTCATCCGCGCGGTGAGCGACCTGCGTGAGTGCTCGGCGCCGCTACCCGCCGTGGCCCGGTTGCAGCGGCTGGTGGGTGTCGTGCTGTGGCGGATCGTGGCGGCGCACCCTGACTGCGCGGTATATACCGGCCACGTTGCGGTTGCTGCCCGCCGCCAGCCGGATGGCGCCTGGCAGGTCACGTTCAACCGGCGCAGCGGCGCGCGGCGTTATGTGTCGGCACGGCATCTGGTGCTGGCGACGGGTGCGCACCAGCCGCCGGAGCGGTTGGAAGCCGAGACCGTCGCCGGTGTGTGGATCGTGCCGCGCTTTGGCGAGAAACTCATGCAATCCGGCGAGATTCTGGCCAAGGCCGGCATGGCACGGCTGCACCGTCGGCTGGCGGGGCAACAACACCCGAAAATCGCGATCATCGGCGGCTCCACGAGCGCCGTGGCCGTCGCGCAACTGCTGCTCACGCGGCTGCCGGATGGTGTGCTCACAGAAGGCGCGCTTACGCTGCTGCACCGGCGGGAGCTGCGGATCTACTACACCGCTCCCGCGCTGGCGCGGGCCGAGGGTTATGACGAATTCGGCCCGGACGATATCTGCCCGGTGAGTGGGCGCGTCTTCCGCCTCGCCGGGCTGCGCCTCGAATCCCGCGAGCTGATCATGCGGGCCCGCGGCATCGGCGGGCGACCGCCTGAGCCAAGGCTGCACCTGCACCGGCTGAGCGAGCCGGACCCCGCCGCGCTGGACATATTGGAGCGCGCGGATGTCGTGATTGCGGCACTCGGCTACAGGCCGCGCGCGCTGAAGCTGTTCTCCGTCACTGGCCAGCCCATGGCGCTGCACGCCCATGGCGGCCCGAACGCGCCGCTGGTGGATGGCCAGTGCTGCGTGCTGGACGACCAGCAGCGGCCGATCGACGGAGTGTTCGCCATCGGCCTGGCAGCCGGGTTCGTGCCGCATGGCCCATTGGGTGGGGAGCCCAGCTTCCGCGGCCAGGCCAACGGGCTGTGGCTATGGCAGACCGGCGTCGGTGGCCTGATCGTGGATGCGCTGCTCAGCGGCAGGGCTAACCATATGGACCACGTGCAGCCACAGCCCTACGCCGCCCTGCACCGGCCAGCTCTGCCTATGCAAGCCGCCGCACCCCCCGCCGGCCATGGCCTGCGGATCGCGCTCATGCGCCCCGCGCCAGCGCCGCTCAGCAGCGCGGTGCAGTCCCTGCGGCAGATCGAGGCAAGCGGGATTTTCAGCAATTTCGGCCCGATGAACACCGCGTTCGAGCGCGAAATCATCCAGACCCTGTTCGATGGCAACGGCCACTGCACCACCGTGTGCAATGCCACGCTGGGGCTGATGCTGGCACTGCGCGACGCCATCGAGCACCGCCCGGCTGCCAGCCGCCGCTATGCGCTGATGCCGTCATTCACCTTCGCCGCGGCGGCGCATGCCGCCATGTGGTGCGGCCTGGTGCCGCTGTTTTGTGACATCGACCCGCACAACTGGGCCGCCGACCCGCGCGCCGAGGAGGAATTGCTGAAGCAATATGGCGCTGAGATCGCAGTCGTGGTGCCCTACGCGACGTTTGGCTATGATATCGATTTGGCACGCTATAAATCGCTCTCGGCCCGTCACCAGGTGCCCGTGGTGGTGGATGCCGCGGCCTCGCTCGGCACAAAATCCCGGCGTGGCCAGGGGTTTGGCACCGGCGCGCCGATGCCGCTCGTCTTCTCGATGCACGCCACCAAGACCTTTGCGACCGGCGAGGGCGGGTTGATCTACAGCGCGGACAAGGCGCTCATCGCCCGGCTACGGCAGATGAGCAATTTTGGCTTTGGCGCGCCGCGCTGCGCCACCATGCCGGGGTTGAATGCCAAGATGAGCGAGGTCGGCGCACTGCAAGGTCGGCTGCGGTTGCAAGGCTATGATAGGCTCGTCGCGCGGCGGCACCGGATCGCCTGCGCCTATCGGCAGGCGCTGCCGGAGCTGACGTTTCAGGCCTTTTCCAAGGTGCCGCAGGCGCACCAGTTCGCGGCCGCATTGCTCCCACCTGGGCTCGGCGCGCTGCGTGATGAAATTCAAGCATCCATGACGCGCCAGGGCATCGGCACGGGGCATTATTTCAGCCCGCATCTGGCCGAGCAGGTGTACTTTGGGGATCGCAGCCTGGCCGGGCCGCTGGACGTGACACAGGACATCGCCGCGCGGATGATCAGCCTGCCGATGTTTGACGGCATGAGCGACCTGGACACGCTGGAAGTGGTCGCGGCGCTGAAAATAAGCCTGCGCAAGGCGGGTGCCCTGGCACCCGGCCATCTGGCGGTAATCGCCACACCAGCCGCCAGCCTTCCGGTGACGCAATGAGCGGCGCGGCGCCGACCCATGGGCGCATCGTCGCGCTGGATGGATTCCGCGGTGTGCTCGCCTTGCTGGTGCTGTGCCACCATCTGCTCCTCACCCAGCCGGATTTTGCGAATTTTGAGTGGAGTGGTGGCGCTGCACCTGCGCATGGCCTGTTTGAGTGGATTTTTTTCTACAGCCCGATACGTTTGCTCTGGCTGGGTCAGGACCGCGCGTGGTTCTTTTTTGTGTTGAGCGGCTACGTGCTCAGCCTGCCGTGGTATAAGCACCGCACGCGCAGCTATGGCCGGTTTCTCGTCGAACGGTTTTGCCGGATCTACCCGCCTTACTTGATCGTAATGCTGCTGGCCTGTGCGGGCGCCGTGGCGCTGGATGCGGGAGCGTTGCCCGATGCGAGCATATGGTTCAACCAGCTCGGCTGGAGCCATAAATTTACATTGCGCATGGTGCCCAGCATTCTGCTGCTGCTGAACAACAGCAGCGGCAACTGGGTGAACGAGTCCGTCTGGTCGCTGGTATGGGAAGTACGGATGTATCTCATCTTCCCGCTGCTGATGTTCCCGCTGATGCGCTGGGGCAATCGCGGCGTGCTGGCGGTGCTCGCGGTGCTGATGTTCACGCAGTTCGGCCTGGCGCATCTCGTGCCGCTGGCAATCTCGCGGCATATCGGCAAGCCGGAGGCCATGTTCTTCTATCCGGTGTTTTTTGTCCTGGGCGCGGCGGTGGCGCTTAACCAGCCGCGCCTGCGCGCGCTTCTGCACCGCACGCGCCCCTGCGTCGGCCCGGCGGTTTTTTTATTCGGAATTATTCTCTGCTGGGTGCACTGGCCGCTGCGCAACGATGAGATCGACGGCGCCGCCGGGGCGCTGCTGATCGGGTCGATCGTGGGGAGCGCCGTGCTGCAACGCGGCTTCGAGTCCCGCGCGCTGGTCTGGCTTGGCCGCGCCTCCTACAGCCTGTACCTCATCCATGTGCCGATTATTCTAACAGCGGTGGCACTTTTCCATGGCCGGTTGCCGCTGGCGCTCTGCTTCGCGCTGGCGCCCCTGTGCATCGGCCTGGCGGAATTGTTCCGCCGCTATGTGGAGCTGCCCTCGGTCGCGTTCACGCATGCGCTGTTCAATCGGTTTGCACCTGGCTGGGCCCCTGCGAAGGCCAGGCCCAAGCCACCGCCGACGGAGACCGTATTTGCCGAGAGGTGACGCGCTTTTCTGTATGTAGCTTTATTGCGAGTTTTTTATTTGAAATGCGACTCAGATCACGGAGTGATTCGAGCAGATCTCATCCGGCCCTGGCAACTCCCGCAGCGCCGCGGGCATGGGCGATGCGCGCCGTAACCGCGGCGAGGTCCAGCGGCTCGTTCTCAACCGGGCGCGTCAGGATATGGCGCACATGGTCACTCACCGGCCTGAAAAACCGGTGGTTACGCCTTTGCCGTGCGCCCAACAGGGGAACCATCGAACGCAGCGCCATCGCAAGGCGTGAGGTGACTTGCACGCCACCGGCGGTGACGCCCGCATAGGCCACCGGGCCATGGAAAAACACGCCCATCTCGTGCTCGGCGAGGTCGATCATCGACTGGTAAACGCTGCCGTCTTTTTTTGGCAGATCCATCCGGAAACCGTGCGCCTGGGCCTGCAAGCCCACCGCCCGCGTGTGGCGGAACTGAACGGCGTCGATGATCGCGTAGGATTTCTGCCAGTCCGGTCGCAGCCGGCACCAGAGCCTGTCCACGTTCAGCTCGTAGCCCAGACTGAAGACTGGGAGAACACGGCGAAGATGCTCAGCCGAGAAAAACGCGCACATCATCTCGACAAAATTCACGTAACGTATTTGAAAAGCAGGATTATGCAGCGTGATGGCGTAGCTGAAATAGCTGTCCCAGGTGAGGCTCGGCTGCCAGAGCGCCAAGCCATTCGCCCGCCCGAATTCAAACAGGCGATTTATATCCTGGGTGCTGCCAGTCAGATCGTCGTCCAGAAGTGCGACCTGCCGATAGCGTGTTAAAAATTCGGGACGTTCGGCGAATAATTTTTGCCAGCATACAACCTTCTGTCCGGGAACCAGGATGACCTCATCAGCGCCGACCAGCAGTGCCTTCGGCATCTTCTCGTAGGCGAATAGAATCAGGTCGTACTGGCGTTCTGCGCCTAGCCAGGGCATATGTTTGGAGCCCGCACCACAGCGCACGATAACCAGATCCTGGTGCATCAACGTCACATCTTTCATCAATTCCATTGAAGCAAAAACCTGCTGCGCGACCTGTTTTTTGCCGAGCTGATACCAGCAATTATGATCATATGTCAGCAAAACAAAATAACCATCGCTTCATCCTCAACGGGGTAGATTATGATTTTTTAAGATAGACAGATAGAAATATCGAGAGAGGGGTCATATGCCGCACTGGCCCCGCGAAAGAATTTTTATACATGAGAATTTTCGGAGCAATACAGAAATAACATAAAAGAGTGATGATAAAGTTTTAACCTGAATATATCCTTAAGGTAGCTGTACCATTGAGCGAAATTAACCTGTTCTTAACGGTCAAAAAATTTTTCTTGTTCGCAGGTGCAAAATCATCCAATTAAGCCTCCAAGCGATGACGGTTGCAGAGCTCTGAAAAGTTCCGCGAAAGGTCGTTCATTTGAATTATTTTCTACATGCGCTGCTTCGGCTGATGAGGATGTGATCGCGCATCCTCTATCTTTCCTGGCTGGCATGAGCAACCGTTGGAGAGTCCCGCTTGTTCCCCATTTCCTTGAGCGTGCGATGTGACCTGATGACGGGAATTGGCAACAAGCCAGTCGCCCGCCCGGGGCGCCGTTGATGCGCCCGTACCCGGCTTTTTTCATCACCCTCATCCTCGCCGGATGCGCATCCGCGCCACCACCGGCACAACAGTCGAATCTCTCGCCCGTGGTTTCCGCCCAGACGCAAAGCCTGACGCCACAGCAGATCTCTCAGGTGATAGGCTCGGCTGCAAATACCGCCTATGCGCTGGGCACCGATGACGTGATCGCCGTGAATGTCTACGGCCATCCCGACCTGAGCGTGCCGGGTCCCGGCGTCTCGACCGTGATGCCCGGTGCGCTGATCACCAGCGATGGCACCGTGGATCTGCCGATGATCGGCAGCGTCGATATCGGCGGCCAGACCATCCCGCAGGCGCAGGCGACAATCGCGGCGGCTTATGGGCGAGACATCGCCAACCCGCAGGTGAGCGTGCAACTGGTCGAGGCGCGGAGCTTCCGTTATTATATCCTGGGCGAATTCAGCAGCCCGGGGATCAAATACCCCGGCCACGCGATGACATTGCTCTCCGCGCTGGCACTTGGCGGCAGTGTGAACCTCAATTCCGCAGATCTGTACCAGGCCTATGTGGCGCAGGGTAACGTGAAACTGCCCGTGGATTTGTACCAGCTTTTGGTGAATGGTGACATGTCGCAGAACATCATGCTGGCGTCGGGTGATACCATCGTGGTGCCGAGCTCAGCTTCGGAGCGCGCATTCGTGATGGGCGCGGTCGGCAAGCCAGGGCCGGTGCCCTTTGTTGATGGCGGGCTGACATTGCTGCAAGCCCTGAGCGACGCCGGCATGGGGCTGTCGGACATCACCTCCGCGCGTTTCAGCGCTGTGCATATCATCCGCTCCAGCGGTTCCTCGGCGCAGTTGATCATCGTGAACGCGCGCGCGACTCTGAGGGGCCAGGCAGCAGACTTCCCGCTTGACCCTGGCGATATCGTCTATGTTCCGCCTACCGGCTTCGCTAGCTGGAACCAGTCGATCGACGAGATACTGCCCTCACTGCAAGCGATCTCAGGGATATTAAGTCCGTTCGTCGAAATCGAATACCTCAGTCGAAATCGGATACCTTAGTCTAAATAGAATACCTTAGGAAAATTAGCCATGTCCTTTATCGAGCACTCGCCGAATATGTCTTCCCCCGAGCCCACCGAGACGGTTAATCTGGGCGAGGCATGGCACGCGCTGGTACAGAAGCGAGGGACCATCGCGCGGATCACGGGTCTGTTCATCCTGCTCGGCGTGGCATTCGTGCTGCTGTCGCATCCGCGTTTCAACCTAGGCGGCAGCCTCTATACGCGCGGGCTACAGCCTAGTGGATAAAATCATACATTTGAGTCCTGCTTAGGATTCCCCCCATGCCTTGGGTGTGCAAGTCTTGGGGATGCGCAATGGGATCACATTTACTGTTACCGCCAAGGATCGCGCCAAATTGGAA
>JAJZGI010000004.1 GCA_021798575.1 Pseudomonadota bacterium
CGCCTCACCGCCGAGGCCGAGCGGCTCGGCGCCAGGAACGAAGCCGCGCTGGCGCAGCGCGACCAGCTCGCCGCGGAATCCGCCGAGGCGGCGCAGGCGCTGGCGCAGGTTCAGGCGAATGCCGCCAGGTTGCCGGACGTGGCGCTCGCCCGGGCCAGCGTGGAAAATGCCCGCGCCGCGTTGGCACAGGCCCGCCAGGCAGAGGCCGCGGCACGCCAGGATTTTGAGGCGCTGCGCGCCGCCGAGGCCGCGCGCGCGCGCCGACTGGAGACGCTGGGCCGCGAGACGGCGGATTGGCAGGAGCGCGGGCGTGACGCCGCCGACAGGCTGGGCGACCTGGCCGCGCGGCATGCCGAGGCACAGGAGGCGCTGGCCGCGCAGCAGGCGGCACCCGAGCAAGCCGCCACCGCCCGGCGTGAGTCGCTCGACCAGCTCTCCGGCGCCGAGGCGATCCACCGCGCCACCGCCGAGACGCTGCACAGGGCGCAGATGGCGGCCGACCAAAGCGCTGGCCACGCGCGGGCGGCGGAGACCGGTTTGAGCGCGGCGCGCGAGGCGCGGGCGCGCGAAGAGGGCAACATCACCGCCGCCGACCACGCCTGGGGCACGGTGGCGGAGCGGATTTTGGAGCGGCTGGGCGCCAGCTCGGCGCTGCCCGACCCGCCGGCGGAGCTGAACGCGGACGCGGAGGAAAAAGCCCGCCGACGCTGGGAGCGCCTGACGCGCGAGCGCGAAGAGATGGGGCCGGTGAATTTGCGCGCCGAGATAGAGGCCGGTGAGGCCGAGGAAGCTATCGCCACCATCGAGCGTGAACGGGACGAGATCACCAGCGCCATCGCCAAATTGCGCGGCTCGATCGGCCACCTGAACCGCGAGGGGCGCGAGCGGCTCTCCGCCGTGTTCAACGAGGTGGACCGGCATTTCCAGACATTGTTCGCCCGCATGTTCGGCGGTGGCAAGGCGCATCTGGCGCTGGTCGGCTCGGATGACCCGCTGGAGGCCGGGCTGGAGATATATGCCCAGCCGCCGGGGAAGAAACTCAGCACGCTCTCGCTGCTCTCGGGCGGGGAGCAGGCGCTCACCGCGCTCTCGCTCATCTTTGCCGTGTTCCGCTGCAACCCGGCGCCGATCTCGGTGCTGGACGAGGTGGATGCGCCGCTGGATGATGCGAATGTGGAGCGTTTCTGCACGCTGCTGGAGGATATGGTGCGCGAGACCGGCACGAGGTTTCTGGTGGTCACCCACCATCATCTCACCATGGCGCGGATGGACCGGCTGTATGGCGTAACGATGCAGGAGCGCGGGGTCTCGCGCCTGCTCTCGGTGGATTTGGCGCGCGCGGTGGATATGGTGGAGGCGATAGCCGCGGAGTAAAATTTATGCCGGAGCGGCATCGGCGGAGCCCATGAACAAAGCAAAAATTCCGGCCTGGGTGGAGACGCCGAGTTTCTCGTAGAGATTGCGCCGATGCACCTTGACGGTTTCAGGCGAGATTTTCATCCGCAGCGCGATGGTTTTGGTGGAATGACCCGCGAGCAACAGCAATGCGGTCTGCACCTCGCGGTCTGTGAGATGTGGCGCGCCGCTGTGGCGCAGGCGGTCTTCCAGATTGGCCGATGTGCTGGGCGGGCGATTCCAGCCCTTATTCTGGCGCTGCACGGCGGCGCGGAGCATCGGCAAAATCCATGGCGTGTAGAGGCACAACGTGCCGAGCTCGCCGAGGCCAAACGGACGTTTGCTGCCCAGCGAGAGGGAGAGCACGCCATGCTGCGGCAGCGGCAGCAGAAACTGCACCTCGTCCGCCACCACATTATGCGCGAAGTAGAGCCGGTAATAATCGGTCTCGCGGAAGTATTCCGGTGCCACCTCCGCCAGCCGGTAGAGCCCCGGGGTGAAGCCGCCGTTTGAGAAAATATAGAACGGGTCCAGCATATAGAGGGACTGGACATAGTCGTTGAAGAGCGTGTCCTCGATCAGGTCACTATCGCCCTCATAGATCACGTAGGGTGGCTGATCAGGGTGGTAGATCATCACGACCCAGGAATCGAACGCGACGCTCTCGCGCAAAAATGCTGCCAGCGTTGTCCAGAAATTCTCCGCGTCCAACTGGTCGAGCATATGCCCGAGGCGCTGATGAAAGCCGATATCGGCGACGGAAACGACCATGAATATACCCCATAATGGTAATATATTTCGATGTTTTATACATCCAACGTGGAATAGAAGTAACATGAACGATGCCGCAAGGTAACTGCTCCTATAGACAGCGGGGGCGGGACATGAATCGACGGGCGCGTGATCTTGGCTTGCCCATGCCTGGCGTTACCGGAGCGTTCAATGCCATCACCGATGTGCCCGGTGTGCGCGTGGGTTATACCACGCTGAACCATGATGCGGACGGGCGCGCGATCCGCACCGGTGTTACCGCGATTCTGCCCCGCACACCCCAAGACCTGCTGCACCCGACCTGGGCCGGGACGTTCTCGATGAACGGCAACGGGGAGTTGACCGGCTGCCACTGGATCCGCGAGGCGGGCTGGTTCACCGGGCCGATCACGCTCACCAACACCTGCTCACTCGGCATGGCGCACCATGCGACCGCGCGTTGGCTGGCGCGCCAGTTTCCCGAAAAAATCGGCGAGACGGACTGGCCGCTGCCGGTTGTGGGGGAAACTTTTGATGGCTGGCTCAATGATATCGCCGGGTTTCATGTGACAGAATCACACGTTCTGGCGGCGATCGATGGCGCATGTGGTGGCGCCATTCTGGAGGGCAGTGTCGGCGGTGGGACGGGCATGATCGCCTATGAGTTCAAGGCTGGCACGGGCACGGCATCGCGCCTCGTGCAGGTACGAGCCGGGAATTACACGCTGGGTGTGCTGGTGCAGGCCAACCACGGGCTGCGGCCCTGGCTGAAGGTTTGTGGCGTGCCGGTGGGGGAGATGTTGCCCGAGGCGCCGCTATGGCCTGGCGAGCGCGGCTCGATCATCGCCGTGATGGCGACGGACGCGCCCTTGATGCCCTTGCAGTTGCAGCGCATCGCCCGGCGCATCGCGTTGGGGCTGGGCCGTGGTGGCACGCCATCGGGCAATAATTCCGGTGATATCTTCATGGCTTTTTCAACCGCCAACGACCCGGGCGAAGTGCCAGAGCCAGCGATGTTGAATTTTCAGGTGATCGGCAATGACGATATGGACGCGCTCTTCATGGCCACGGTGGAGAGTGTGGATGAGGCTATTTTGAATGCGCTGCTCGCGGCGGAGACCATGACCGGAAAGCACGGAAGGGTGGTTCCGGCGATTAACGGCGCCAGACTGGCTGAGATGGTGCTGGATAGAAACAAATAGACTTTTCGCATCAAAAATATCAAACAAAAGGATTGCACCATGTCTCTTTCTGAATCTTCCCCAGCGGAAATTACGCAGATCGCGGAGCCGCAGGCGCATCCGCACGAACTCAAGCGCAGCATGAAGATGGTTGGAAATCTGATGCTGACGTTATCGGCCATCACGCCCGCATCGTCGGTTTTCATTATCATTCCGGGCATCATCGGCACCAGCGGGTCGGGCGCGTTTCTGAGTATGCTGGTCGGCGCGGTTGTCGGCGTGTTCATGGCTTTTGTCTATGCCGAGCTGGCCTCGGCGTTTCCGTTCACCGGCGGTGAATATGGAATTGTCGGCCGGGTTGTCGGGCCGTTTGCGGGCTTCATCGTCATGGGCGTGAACCTAGTCGGGCTGATCCTGATCCCGGCTGTCATGGCTTTGGGAATTTCCATCTATCTCACGGCGCTGGATCCGCATCTTCCGGTCATCGGCACCGCGATCGTCACGATTTTTCTGGCAACGCTGGTCAGTATTCTGAATGTCCGGGCGAATGCGGTCGTGACCGGCTGCTTCCTGGTGATCGAGATGCTGGCGCTCCTGGTTTTAACGCTGCTGGGATTTTTGCATGTCAGCCGGCCGATCACCACGTTGATATTTCATCCGGTGATTCTGAACGCCGCCGGAACGTCACTCATCAGCGCGCCATTCGCGATGATCGGGATGGCGACATCGGTGGCGATTTTTGCCTATAATGGCTACGGTACGGCGATTTATTTCGGCGAGGAGACGCATGACGCGCCGAAGCACGTGGCGCGCGCGGTGCTATGTGCTCTGGCTGTCACCGTGATCAGCGAGCTGGTGCCCGTGACGGCGGTGCTGATGGGCGCGCCACATATGAAGAGCTTTCTGGGCTCCAGCAATATGCTGGGAGATTTTATCACGGCACGCGGCGGCAGCACGCTCAACACCATCGTCAGCCTCGGTATCGCGCTGGCGATCTTCAACGCCATCATCGCCATGCAGTTGCAGGCCGGGCGCAATATCTTCAGCACAGGGCGGGACAAGGTCTGGCCCGCCGCGATCAACGAGGCTTTTACCAGAACGCATAAGACCTTCCATTCGCCCTGGGTGGCCACGCTCACCTGCGGGGTGCTGGCCGCACTCGCCTGCCTGGTGAATGAGAATGTGCTGTTCGTCGTCACGGGTACCGGGATCATTCTGGTCTATTCGATGCTGTGCATCGCAGCACTGATCGGCCGGATGAAGCGCTCGACCGCGCACGGGCACTACCGGATGCCGTTTTTCCCGCTGGCACCCATCGCGGCACTGCTGGTCATGGTCTATGTGGTGTACACCAACTGGCTCGACCCGGTCATCGGCCGGCCCAGCCTGTTCACCACGCTGGGAATCGCCACCGTGTCGGCGCTCTATTATCTGGTGGTGGTCCGCCGGCGGGGTGCGTGGGTGCTGCGCGGACCGAGCGCTTGAGGGTAAATATCGCGCCGGGCAGCATCGATGGCTTTTACCCGGCGCGACAAATTTCAAACCCGCAGCGGGCCGGTCATCTCGTTCGGGACGACCCACTCGTCGAACTGCTCCCCGCTGCATAGTTTCAACTCCAGCGCCGCTGCGCGCAATGAAAGACCGTCGCGGTGCGCGAGCTGGGCCACGCGCGCCGCCGCCTCGTACCCGATATGCGGGTTCAGCGCCGTCACCAGCATCAGGTTTTTCGCCAGGTTTTCGGCGATTTTGTCGGGTGCGGGCTCGATCCCCCGGGCGCAATGCGCATCGAACGCATCCAGCGACTGCGCCAGCAGGTGCGCGCTGTCCAGCAGGTTATGCAGCATCACCGGTTTGAACACATTGAGCTGAAAATTGCCCTGCGAGCCGGCGAAGGCCACCGCGTGGTCGTGGCCGAACACCTGCACCGCGACCATGGTGAGTGCCTCGCACTGGGTGGGGTTGATCTTGCCGGGCATGATCGAGGAGCCAGGCTCGTTCTCGGGGATGAGAAGCTCGCCGATGCCGGTGCGTGGGCCGGAGGCGTACCAGCGCACGTCGTTGGCGATCTTCATCAGAGCACCGGCCAGCACGCGCAGGCTGCCCGAGGCGGCGACGATGGCATCATGCGCCGAGAGGGCGGCGAATTTATTCGCTGCCGTAACAAATGGCTTGCCGGTCTCCCGCGCGATGAATTCCGCCGCCATGGCGCCGAAATTCGGGTGCGCGTTCAAGCCGGTGCCAACCGCCGTGCCACCGATCGCCAGCTCGTACAGGCCGAGCAGGCTGGCGCGGATGCCAGCTACCGCGCCCTCCAGCTGGGCCACCCAGCCGGAGATGACCTGGCCCAGCGTGATCGGCGTCGCGTCCTGCAGATGCGTGCGCCCGGTCATCACCACCGGCGCGAAGGCGAGGCTCTTGCCGCGCAGCGTGGCGGCAAGGCGCGCCACCGCGGGCAGCAGAATATCCTCGATCACCTGCACGGCGGCGATATGCATCACGGTGGGGAAGGTGTCGTTGGAGGACTGGCTGTGGTTCACATCGTCATTCGGGTTGATGGGGTTTTTGCTGCCCACCACGCCACCGGCAAGCTGAATCGCCCGGTTGGCGATGACCTCGTTGGCGTTCATGTTGCTCTGGGTGCCAGAGCCGGTCTGGAACACCACGAGCGGGAATTGTGAATCCCATTGCCCGGCGATCACCTCCTCCGCCGCCCGCACAATCAGCGCGACCTTTTGCGCGGGCAACTGCCCCAGCGCCTCATTGGCCAGGGCGCAGGATTTTTTTAAGGTTCCGAATGCGCGGATGACCTCGCAGCCCCAGATACAATTACGCCGGCCAATGGGGAAATTCTCCAGGCTGCGCTGCGTCTGCGCACCCCATAGATTTTCAGCCTCTACCTGCACCTCGCCCAGCGCGTCGTGCTCGGAGCGCGTGCGCATCACCATTTGCCGTGCAGAAAACCCAGGGCGGGCAGCGGCTTCCAGCGCCGGGGCAGGTCCGTGCGGCGGATCGGCTTGACCACATAGACCGGGATCGGCGCCTCGGTGCGCGTGAGGAAATCCGCATAGGCCCGGACCTGGGCCTCGCGCCAGGCGCGGTCTGCCTGCGCGGCGGGGCGGCTGGAGAAGACCTCCGCGATGCGCATGACGCGGCCAAAACTCGCCACCACCGCCCAGAGCGCGCGCTCCCCGCTTTTTGGTTGATCACCCGGCCATTCCATGGTTCTGGCTCCTTTTGTGTTTTGCAGTGAACATATTGTAGTCATTCGCGCCTATGAACAGGAGTAAAAAATGGAGCAGAGCGTGCAGGTGTGGCGGGACGGGCGGGCCGGACGCATCCGGCTGAACCGACCAAAGGCACTGAACGCGCTCCGCCTGGAGATGGTGGGGCTGATCCGCGCGGCGCTGGAGGATTTTGGCCGCGACCCGCAGGTGCATCTCGTGCTGATCGACGCGCCGGAGCGCGGATTCTGCGCGGGCGGGGACATACGCTCATTGCGCGCCGGTGTGCTGGCTGGGGACACCGCCGCCGTCACCGGGTTCTTCCGCGCGGAATATGCGATGAATCAGAGCGTCGCGGACCTCGGCAAGCCCTGCGTCGCGCTGATCGATGGAATATGTATGGGGGGTGGCATCGGCCTCTCGGTGCATGGCAGCCACCGGATCGCGACGGAAAAGGCCGTATTCGCGATGCCCGAGACGGCGATCGGGCTGTTCCCCGATGTCGGAGCGAGCCACGTGCTGCCGCGCCTGCCGGGTGCGCTGGGCATGTATTTCGGCCTGACCGGCGCGCAGGTGGCGGGGGCGGATGCGGTGCACGCCGGGTTCGCCTCGCATTTTGTCCCGGGTGAAAGGTTGGCGGCGCTGGCGGCGGCGCTCCCGCAGGAGGGTATCGCCGTGATCGCGGAATTTGCCTCACCGCTGCCCGCGTTCTCGCTGCACGGCGCGCGGCCGATCATCGACGCCGCCTTTGGCGCGCCCAGCGTGGCAGAGATTCTGCGCCGGTTGGCGGCGGATTCCAGCGCCTTCGCCCAGGGCGCGCTGGCGCAGCTGCGCGCGCAATCGCCTAGCGCGATCCATTGGAGCTTCGAGATTCTGCGCCAGGGCGGCGGGCGTAGCCTCGCCGAATGCCTGGCGGCGGAGCTCGCCCTCGTCTCCCAGGTGGTGATGCACGCGGAGTTTCTGGAGGGTGTGCGCGCCGTGGTGATCGACAAGGATAAATCTCCAAAATGGCAGCCCGCGAGCCTGGAGGCGGTCGATCCCGCCACGATCAGCAGTTTTTTTGCGCCCGGGCCTGCCTGAGCAGCCCGGCCAACACGCCCGGGCAATCCAGCAGGTAGCGCCCGGCCAGGCGCTGTGGATCCCGCGCCAGGCGGAACAGAAACTCCAGCCCGCGTGCGCGCATCCAGGCCGGTGCGCGGGGCGCGGTGCCTGCGCAGAATGCGAGGGCCGTGCCGATGCAAAGCCCGACGCCCGTGCTGCCACGCTGGCGCGCGATGGCGTGGGCCAGCAGCTCCTGCACCGGCGAGCCGAGCGCGATGAAGATGAACGCCGCCTCGCTGGCGCAGGCAAAATCCCGCGCCGCATAGAACGCCGGGTGGTCGTGCAGCAGGCGCATGGGCGGGTTGTGGTGCAGAAACGCCACCGCCGGGTAGCGCGCCGCTAGCGCCTGCACATTCGCCGGCGCCATGCCGATGACCGCGACGCGCCAGCCCCACAACCTGGGCAGCAGGGCGGCGGTGAGATCCGCGCCGGTGACCACCGGCGGCGGCGCGATGCCCAGGCGGCGCGCGCAGAGGCCGATGAATTTTGAATCCAGCAGGCAGAACATGGCGCACTGATACAGGGGCCGCAGCGCCGGGATCCGCCCCAGCCGGGCGATATGGTCCGCGTTGGGCGTGACGACATAGGCAAAGGGTGCGCGCTTCGGGCGGGCGAGCAATCGGCGCAGGGTCTCCTCCAGGCTGAGGTCATCGAAATCCACGCCGAGCAGTGCGCGCCGCGGGCTCACGGGCTCCATGTCAGCCCCAGCGTGAAGACATGCTCATTGGCCGCGCGCAAATAGTTCGCCTGCCGGTCCCGGAAGATATACTCCGCACTCACCGCTAGGTTCCTGTTCAGCGGCCAGGCAAGATTGGCGTCGCTCGTCACCAATGTCTCGCACAGCGGACTTTGGTCATAGTGCGCGTGGGAGACATCGGCGGTGAATTTGAGCGTGATCCGAGCGGGAAAAGAATGCCGGGCCGAGAATTCCGCCTCGGTCAGGGTATAGCCCACGGTGCTCAACTGGTTGGGGTCGGTAACCTCGCGGGCCAGGGTGAGGTGCAACTCATCGAGTTCGGTTGGCATCCAGTCCAGCCTGGCCTGCGCCACCGGCGCGCTCGTGCCGCCCAGGCTCGCCTGACGCTGGGCGATGCCCGCGAGCAGGCTGACACGCCACAACCCGTTTGCGGTATCCACCAGCCCGGCCAGGACTTCGTTGGTCTGCGTGTTCAACTGCGCCTGCTGATCCCGCGTCTGGCCGGCCTGCAATCGCAGCAGCAACTGTATCGGCCCGCCGGGCAGGTAGGCGGTGGTGAGCTGCTCGTTGCGTATGTTCTGGTCCTGCCGCCCAGCACCTGGAAAGTGATAGAAGGTGGCGGAGATTTTGGGTGTGAGGCTGAACATCCCGGCGGTGAGGACGTCACTGGCGCGAACATCCCGCAGGTTGAACCACAGCGGGCGGGTGATCGCGACCGTATCGAGCGCGAAGCCGGTCTCCTGCGTGGCCAGATACCCCGCCGAGAGCGTGATCCGCTCATCGGGCAGCATCGCGCGCTCACCCGCCGCCAGGGTGATGCCGGAGGTGTTCTGCGCGCTGTCCTGCGGGAATTGATCCAGGTTGGCGGCGGCGAAGGCACCGAACCCCAAAATATCATCGCGTACCAGCAGGCTCGGCACCGCGCTGGTGACGCTGGAGGGTGCGGCGCCGTTGGGCGCGGAATCATAGCCCTTGGACAGCATGAACGCTGGGGTGGCCGAGACGCCACCCAGTTGCAGGCCAGTGGGCTGCGGGCGAGCCAGTGCATGGTTTGGCTGCATGCCGAAGGGCTGGCTGTAGCCGGGTATGTCATCCGGCAGCACCGAGCCGAGCAGCTGCGCGCCCGCCGATGCCGGTATGAGCGCCAGAAACGAGCCGAGCCCGATGCAGGTTTTTTTACACACGCTACGCGTGTACCATGTTGCGTTTGCAACCCAAACGGTTATTTAATCTTTTTTAACAATTTCGACGGATTCCGGTGCCGCGCAGGACAGATATCGACCTCACCAGGGGCTTTGCGATCCTGCTCGTCGTGTTCGGGCATCTGGTGGCGCGCGCCGACCCGGCGCACGTACATTGGTACGAGCCGCTGCGCCGGGCGGTCTATGCCTTCCATATGCCGTTGTTTTTATACCTGAGCGGGTGGGTGGCGCTGCGCTCCGGCACGGTGCTGGCGCCACCTGGCACCTGGGTGCTTGTGGCTGGAGCGCGGGCGCGCCGCCTGCTGCTGCCGTTTCTGGCCATGGGCGGGTTGATCGTTCTGGGCAAGCTGCTCCTGCGCCATGTCATGATGGTGGACAATCCGCCAGTCGGCTTGCGGGCCGGGCTGGCTGATCTCGTCTGGAACACGGCGCATAGCCCGGCGCTCTCCATCTGGTATCTGTTCGTGCTGTTCGTGGTGAGCCTGGCCAGCATGGTCTGGCTGAACCAGCGGCTCGGCCGCCTGCCCTGGCTGCTGGGCGCGATGCTGGTGCTCTATGCGCTGCCACTGCCCGCCTATGCCTATGCCGACCGCATCGGCGCCTATGCGGTATTCTTCGGGCTCGGGCTGGCGGCGGGCGCGCTGGGTGAGCGCTGGGACGCGTTCATGGACCGCTATTGGCCGTCCCTGTTGGCAGCACTGGCCTGCTGCCTCGTCTGGGTCGCGCTGTTTGGCGCTGAATGGCCGCAAAAATACGTTTTACTGCCCGTGGGCGCACTCTCCATGCCCGCGATTCATGGTTGGTTAAGGTATTACGCGGCCTCCTGGCCCCGGATGATTCTCCTCTGGCTCGGGCGGTACAGTTTCATGATCTATTTGTTCAACACATTGTTTATTGGATTCAGCAAGGGAATTCTGGTGTATTTCTGGTCCTGGAACGGGACGAACTTTCTGCCCTTTGCCTGCGCGCTGCTGGCCTCCGGCGTGCTCGGGCCGGTCTGGCTGAAGCGTGCCGTATTCCGCCGTGTGCCGGTGGTGGACCGCCTGACCGACTGAGCCGCCATGTCCGGCAGTCTGGACATGCAACGGTTTTTGCAGCGCATGCCGCCGGGGCTGGCTGCGCAGTTCTCGGCGGAGCAGCTGGCGGCGGTGGAATTGCATTTCGCGATGCGGCACAGAACCCGGCATATGCTGGATTGGCGGCGGCGAGTCAGGCTGCCGTTTTTGCGGCTCTATGTCGTGCTGCTGGCCGGGCGGGACCGCGTGGGGGATTAGCTACGCTCTTGAGCGGGGCGATTTTGGTTCAGCCGACTGAATCTCGAGCCGCATCGTGGTGCCGGAGCCGGGCTCGCTGGAGATATGCAGCGCGCCGCCGGCCTGGCGGGCGATACGCTCGACGATCGCGAGACCGAGCCCCCTGCCAGCCGGATTCTCGCGGGTGGTGAAGAACGGCTCCCCCGCACGCACCAGAACCTCGGGCGACATGCCAGCACCGGTATCCCGCAGGATGATGGCAAGCCTGCCGCCCGTTCGCTCCACCTCCAGCGTGATCTCGCCGGACTCCCGCGTCGCCTCCGCCGCATTGTTCAGCAGTTCACGCAAGGCGAGCTCCAACTGCGCCGGATGTCCGAAAAAGCGGGCCGGCGACATGGTGGAAGTAAAACTGACATGCATTCCTTGCGCCCGCCTGCTCTCCACCACGCTGCGGACGAGCGAAAGGATCTCGAGCTTCACGGGTGGCTCGGCGGAGTTGCCTGAGAATACCAGCAGGCGCTGGGCGAACAGGCTCGCGCGCTCGCCCGCATGGGCCGCGCTCTTGAGATAATCATCAAAGTCCGTGCGGCCGATACGGCTGGCGCGGCTCTGCATCAGTTCAAGATTTCCCAGCATGGCGGTGAGAAGATTGTTCAGGTCATGCGCGACGTGTGCCGCGAATTCTTCACATTTCTTATCTTCCGACGGCGGGCGTCGCGGCGTTTTTATCATGTCTTTTCTATTACACTCCCGCCATATTCCTTGAAGTTTACCCAATATAGAGGATACGTTAAGTGGTAATTTCTCCTTCTAGCCATTAAAGCAACCGCGCAGGAAAACAACCAACTACGGAGCGGAATTTAATCATGTATATTTTGCTCATCGAGGATGATGACGGCGTGGCCGAGCTGGTTGGCACCGGCATGGCGGAGGCCGGGCACCGCGTGGTGCACGAGCGCGATGGGCAGGCCGGGCTGGCGCAGGCGATGGCGGGCGGGTTCGACGTGATGGTGTTCGACCGGCAGTTGCCCGGCGGGATGGACGGCACCCAGGTATTGCAGGCGCTGCGGGCGAAAGATGATACGACACCAGTATTGTTTTTATCTGCGCTGGGCGCGTTGCAGGACTGGATGACGGGCCTGGACGCGGGGGGCGATGACTATGTTACAAAGCCGTTCCAGTTCGCCGAGCTGTTGCGCCGCGTCGAGGCGCTGCACCAGCGGCATGTGAGCGCCCACGCCGAGGCCCAGAGCCCGGGCTTGTGACCACGCAGACCGACCGGAACCGGCATTGCCTGCATATATTCGTGCGGCGCCAAGTTGCCGGGGGAAACATTCACGGTTAAGCAAGCCGGGAGCTGTTTTTGAACCCGGGGGCGTGCCGATTTGCATAAAATGAGTTTTCGCAGCGTTGCTGCCTTTGCGGCTTTCTCGCTCCTCTCGGCCTGTGGCACCGGGCCCGATACCCAGCTGGGCCAGAATGGGGCCACAGCCTCGGTTTTCGGCTATGCGGTGGCCGATGAGCCGCAGGCGGCGCTGGTCGCCAGGCAGGTGCTAAATGAGGGCGGGAACGCGGCGGATGCGGCGGCGGCGGCGGGTTTTGCGCTCAGCGTCACCCTGCCCTCCCGCGCCGGGCTGGGCGGTGGCGGTGCGTGTATCGTGAAAATGCCCCCGCAGGCGCCGGTTGCGATCCTCTTCCCGCCCGGTGCGCCTGCCAGCAGCAGCGGCGCGCGCCCGGCGGCCATCCCCACCATGGCGCGCGGCCTGCTCGCCCTGCAGGCGCGCTATGGCGTGTTGCCCGCAGCCAGCGTGATCGCGCCCGCCGAGCGCCTAGCCGGTGACGCCAGCGTCTCCCCGGCGTTGGAATCCGACCTCCAGGTGGTGGGTAGCGCGCTGCTGGATGACCCATCCGCGGCGGCGATTTTTGCGCCCAATGGCAGCCTGCTGCCTACTGGCGGCAATTTGGTGCAGCCGGACCTCGCGGCGACGCTGGAGGTTTTGCGTACCCAGGATGTCCAGGGGTTTTATGCCGGCGGCTTCGCCCAGCAGTTCGTGGCGGGCGCGGATGCCGCCGGCGGCGGGCTAAGCACGGCGGACCTGGACGACGCGACGCCGAAATTCGTGACGCCGGTGCTGGGCAGCGAGGACCATTTTGACACCGCGATGCTGCCGACCAGCCCGGCGGATGGCCAGGCGCTGCCGGCCTCGGCGGGGTTCGCGGTGCTGGATAAAAATGGCGGCGTGGTCGCCTGCACCGTGACGATGAATAATCTGTTCGGCACGGGGCGGATCGCGACGGGCACCGGCGTGCTGCTCGCGGCCTCGCCCCGCACCGGCCCGACGCCGCAGCTCGCCGCGGGCATCGCCTATCAGCCGGGGAGCATGAAATTCCGCGCGGCTGCCACCGGCACCGGCGAGGCGGGGGCTGCCGACGCGGCGCGCACCGCGCTGGCCGATGCGCTCGCGCAATCCCAGGCCCAGGCGCAGGCATTGGTGCCAGCCCCCGGGCGGGCGAATGTGATCTCCTGCCCTGGCGGGGACGGCGCGTGCAGCGCCCAGGCGGACCCGCGCGGCCAGGGCCTGGCCGTCGGCGGGCCTTAGGAAACCCCCCCTTTCCAGACATAAAAACATCCAATATCAGGTGCGGGAGTGAAACCATGCTGCGGGTTGGAGTGAACGAGACATGAAATTGCTGGTCGCCGTGAAACGGGTGGTGGATTACAACGTGAAGGTTCGGGTGAAGTCCGACCATAGCGCCGTGGAGACCGCCGGGGTGAAGATGTCGATGAACCCGTTCGACGAGATCGCCGTCGAGGAGGCGGTGCGGCTGAAGGAAAAGGGCGCCGTGACCGAGATCATCGCGCTCTCCGCCGGGGTGACCCAGGCGCAGGAGACGATCCGCACCGCGCTCGCCATGGGGGCCGACCGGGGCATTCTGGTCGAGACCGAGGTGGCGCTGGAGCCGTTGGCTGTGGCCAAACTGCTACAGGCGGTGGCGAAAAAGGAGTCGGTCGACCTCGTGTTGCTCGGCAAACAGGCGATCGACGACGACATGAACGCGACCGGCCAGATGCTGGCCGCACTGCTCGGCTGGCCACAGGGGACGTTTGCCAGCAAAGTCGAGATCGCCGACGGCAAGGCCACGGTGACGCGCGAGGTGGACGGCGGGCTGGAGACGGTGGAGCTGCAACTCCCCGCCGTGGTGACCGCAGATTTGCGACTGAACGAGCCGCGCTACGCCTCCCTGCCGAACATCATGAAGGCGCGCAAGAAGACCATCGACGTGGTGAAGCCGGAAGATCTGGGCGTGGATGTGACGCCGCGCCTGACCACGCTGAGCGTGGCCGAGCCGCCTGCCCGCAAGGCCGGTATCAAGGTGCCGGACGTCGCGACCCTGCTGGACAAGCTACGCAATGAAGCGAAGGTGATCTGACTATGGTTTCTCTTGTTTTGATCGATTTTGACGATACCGGCATCAAGCAGCCCGCGCGCTCGGCGGTCGCCGCGGCGCTGAAACTGGGTGAGGTGCATGCGCTGGTCGCCGGTGCCGGGGTTGGCAGTGCGGCGCAGGCGGCGGCGAAGATTGCGGGCGTCACAAAGGTGCTGGTCGCCGATGATGCGAGCCTCGGCCATGCCCTGGCCGAGCCGCTGGCGGCGCTGATCGTGGGTCTGGCGGGCGGATACTCCCACCTGCTCAGCGCGGCGACGGCGTCAGGCAAAAACGTGATGCCGCGCGTGGCGGCCCTGTTGGATGTGCAGCCGCTCAGCGATATCTCGGACGTGGTGGACGCCGATACCTTCGTGCGGCCGATCTATGCCGGCAACGCACTGGCGACCGTGAAATCCTCCGACGCCAAAAAGGTGATCACCGTGCGGGCCTCCAGCTTCGACCCCGTAGCGGCTGAAGGCGGAAATGCTGGTATCGAGAATATCACCGTGGCGTCGGTGCCTTGCATCTCCCGATACATCTCGTCCGAGCTCTCCAAGAGTGAGCGGCCGGAGCTGACCGCGGCGAAGATCATCGTCTCGGGCGGGCGGGGGATGCAGAATGGCGAGAATTTCACCAAATTGCTCGATCCGCTGGCGGACCGGCTGGGTGCGGCCGTCGGCGCCTCACGCGCGGCGGTGGATGCGGGCTATGTGCCCAACGACTATCAGGTCGGCCAGACCGGCAAGATCGTGGCACCGGAGCTATATATCGCGGTGGGTATCTCGGGCGCCATCCAGCATCTGGCGGGCATGAAGGACAGCAAGGTGATCGTCGCGATCAACAAGGACGAGGACGCGCCGATCTTCCAGGTGGCGGACTACGGGCTGGTGGGGGATCTGTTCACCATCCTGCCTGAGTTGGAAAAATCCCTGTGAGCATCTCGCGCGTGGGCGTGATCGGCGCCGGGCTGATGGGCAATGGCATCGCCCATGCGGCCCTGCTGGCCGGGCTCGAGGTGACGCTGGTGGATATGTTCGAGGCGGCGCTGCCCAAGGCGGTTGCGACCATGACGAAGAACATGGAGCGCCAGGTTACGCGGGGAGCGCTGGCGGCGCAGGATTCGGCGGATGCCCTGGCCCGCCTCACCACCAGCACGGACTATGCGAGCCTCACGGGCGCGGAGCTGGTCATCGAGGCCGCACCCGAGCGCGAGGCGGTGAAGGCGGCGATCTATAAGGCGTTGGAGCCGGTGATCGGGCCGGAGGTTATCCTGGCGTCCAACACCTCGTCCATCTCCATCACCCGGCTGGGCGCGCTGAGCGGCCGGGCGGACCGGTTCATCGGGATGCATTTTTTTAATCCGGTGCCGATGATGCGGCTGGTGGAGATCATCCGCGGGATCGCGACCAGTGAGGAAACCTATGCCACCGCCTGCGCGCTGGCCAAAAAACTGGGCAAGACCATCGCCACGGCGGAGGATTCACCCAGCTTCATCGTCAACCGTATCCTCTGCCCAATGGTCAATGAGGCGATATTCGTGCTCCATGAGGGCACCGGCACGGTGGCCTCGATCGACGCCGGGATGAAACTGGGCGCGAACCACCCGATGGGGCCGCTGGAACTGGCCGATTTTGTCGGGCTGGATACGCTACTGGAGGTGATGCGCGTGATGCACGCCGGGCTGGGCGAGGATAAATACCGGCCTTGCCCGCTGCTGGTGAAATATGTCGACGCCGGATGGTTCGGGCGCAAATCCGGCCGTGGTTTTTATGACTATTCGGTCACACCGCCGCGACCAACCCTGTAGGAGTTGCTCAGGCACCCGCCTGCGACGGCCCGGGCTGGGGTAATGAAGCCGCCGGGCCGTACACGCTGCGCGCGCGTTTGAGAAAGGCGTTCACCATCACCCGCACGGCCTCGGTGAACACCGCGCCGATGGCCTTTTGCAGCACAAAATTGCGGAACTCGAAATCCACATAGAAATCCACCATGCAGCCCTGCGGGTGTGGCGCAAATTTCCATTGATTGTTGAGATATTTGAACGGCCCGTTCTCATATTTCACGTCGATCGCGCAGGCGCCGCTGGCATCGGGCGGGGTGAGCTGGACGCGCGAGGTGAAACTCTCGCGGAACGGGCCAAAGCCGATGGTGAGATCCGCCACCATCTGATTACCGACATGGCTGCGGACGCGCGCGCCCACACACCAGGGCAGAAAGCTGGGATATTTTCCGACGTCCGCCACCAGCGCGAAGAGCTGGTCCGGCGTATAGGGCACAAGTTTTTTTTCGGTATAGGTGGTCACTTCCGGCTGGCACCCTCACGCGCGGCCCGCAACGCCGCGAAATCCGCATCCGCATGGTAGGAGCTGCGGGTGAGCGGCGTGGCGGAGACCTGCAAGAACCCCTTGGCGCGCGCCATGGTGGCATAATCCTCGAATTCCTCCGGCGTCACGTACCGGTCCACCGCCGCGTGCTTCACGCTGGGTTGCAGATATTGCCCGATGGTCAGAAAATCCACATCCGCGATCCGCAGATCATCCATCACCTGGCCGATCTCGCCGCGTGATTCGCCCAGCCCCACCATCAGGCCGGATTTGGTGAACATGGCGGGGTCGATCTGCTTCACCTGGTCCAGCAGGCGCAGGCTCTGGTAGTAGCGCGCGCCGGGGCGGATGGCGGGGTAGAGCCGGGGTACGGTCTCGAGGTTATGGTTATAGACGTCGGGCCGGGCCGCCACCACCAGGTTCACCGCGCCGGATTTGCGCAGAAAATCCGGCGTGAGGATCTCGATGGTTGTATCCGGTGCGGCGGCGCGGATGGCGGTGATGACGGCGGCAAAGTGCGCCGCCCCACCGTCGGCCACGTCATCACGGTCCACCGAGGTGATGACGACATGGCGCAGGCCGAGCGTGGCCACGGCGTGGGCCACGCGCGCGGGCTCGGTGGCATCCAGCGGGGCAGGCAGGCCGGTCGAGACATTGCAGAAGGCGCAGGCGCGGGTGCAGATCTCGCCGCCGATCATCATGGTGGCATGGCGCTGGCTCCAGCACTCCCCGATGTTCGGGCAGGCGGCCTCCTCACACACCGTCACCAGCCCCTGGGCACGCATCAAGGCCCGGGTTTCCAGGTACACGGGGTGCGTGGGCGCCTTCACCCGGATCCAGGCCGGTTTGCGGCTGATCGGATGGTCCGGCCTGCCCTGCTTCTCTGGGTGGCGAACCCGACGGTCGATCTCGATACGGGTGGTCGTGCTCATCGGCTTGTCCTCATGCGCGAGCTAGAAATGTATAACCTGCCCATAGGCGTCAAGCACCGATTCATGCATGGCCTCACTCACCGTGGGATGCGGGAAGACGCTCTCCATCAGCTCCGCCTCGGTCGCCTCCATCGTCCGGGCGATGACAAAGCCCTGCACCATCTCGGTGACCTCCGCGCCGACCAGATGCGCGCCCAGGAGCTCGCCGGTCTTGGCGTCGAAGATCGTCTTGATCAGCCCTTCCGGCTCGCCCATCGCGATCGCCTTGCCATTGCCGATGAAGGGGAAGCGCCCGACACGCAGCTCGTGCCCGGCTTCCTTCGCCGCGGCCTCGGTCAGCCCGACGCTCGCGACCTGCGGCCGGGCATAGGTGCAGCCGGGGATGTTGCCGGTGGTGAACGGGTGCGGGTTTTTGCCGGCGATCGCCTCCACGCACACCACCCCCTCGTGGCTCGCCTTGTGGGCCAGCCATGGCGGCCCGGCGACATCGCCGATGGCATAGACGCCGGGCTCGCCGGTGCGGCCGAACCCATCCACCACGATATGGGTCTTCTCGACCTTCACCTTGGTGCCCTCCAGCCCGAGCTCTTCGACATTGCCGACGATTCCCACCGCTGAGATCACCCGCTCCACGATGATCTGCTCGGTCTTGCCCGCGGCCTTCACGCGCACGGTCACGCTCCCGGCACCTTTCACCACCTGCTCCACGGTGGCGGAGGTGATGATCCGCATCCCCTGCTTCTCGAACGCCTTGCGCGCGAAGGCGGAGATTTCCGCATCCTCCACCGGCAGCACGCGATCCAGCATCTCCACCACCGTTACCTCCGCGCCCAGGTTCCGGTAGAAGCTCGCAAACTCGATCCCGATCGCCCCGGAGCCGATGATGAGCAGCGATTTCGGCATGGATTTTGGCACCATCGCCTCGAAATAGGACCAGATGAGCTTGCCATCCACCTCGATGCCCGGAATCTGGCGGGGCCGCGCGCCGGTGGCCAGGATGATATGTTTGGCATGTAGCTGCGCGCCAGGCTTGCCATCGGCGCCCTTCACCTCGAGCTTGCCGCCGCCCATCAGCCGGCCGAAACCGTCGTACACGGTGATCTTGTTCTTCTTCATCAGATGCCCGATGCCCGAGGAGAGCTGCTTGGATACCGCGCGCGAGCGCTGCACGATCTTCTCGATGTCAAACCGCACATTATCCGCCGCGAAGCCGAATTCATCCAGATGATGCAAAAGATGGTTGATCTCGGAGGCGCGCAGCAGGGCCTTGGTGGGAATACAGCCCCAGTTGAGGCAGATGCCGCCCAGATGCTTCGCCTCGACCAGCGCCACCTTCATTTTGAGCTGCGCGGCGCGGATGGCGGCGACATAGCCGCCCGGCCCGCCACCCACTACGATCAGATCGAACTCATCTGCCATGTTCATGTTCCTCAAATGTTTGCGTCAGCGATATCGGGTTCAGATCAATATTGGTTTAGGTCGAATCGCCAGATTCGAGCCAAACCAATGAAATTGATCGACAAACAAAGCCTAGAGCAGCAGCCCCAGCGGGGCCTCCAGAAGCCCTTTGAGCGTCGCCATGAACTGCGCCGCCAATGCGCCATCCATCACCCGGTGGTCGCAGGTGAGGGTCATGCTCATCATGGTCGCCATCGCCAGCGCGCCGTCCTTCACCACCGCGCGCGGCACGCCGGCACCGACCGCCAGGATCGCCGCCTGCGGCGGATTGATGATGGCGGTGAATTCCGCGATGCCATACATGCCGAGGTTGGAGATGGAGAATCCGCCGCCCTGGTATTCATCGGGCTTGAGCTTGCCCGCCTTCGCCCGCGCGCCGAGATCCTGCATGGTCCGGCTGATCGCGGGCAGCCCCTGCACATCCGCCTTGCGGATGATCGGCGTGATCAGCCCCTCGGGGATCGCCACGGCGACGGAGATATCCACATCGTCGTAGAGGATCATCGCCGCCTCGGTATAGCTGGCGTTCACCTGCGGGTGGCGGCGCAGCGCCAGGGCGCAGGCTTTGATCACGAGGTCATTCACCGAGAGTTTGAACGCGCCCGCGCCATCCTTCGGCGAGGTGGCGTTCAGCTCGGCGCGGAGTTTCAGCAGCGTGTCGATCTCGATATGCGCGGTCATGAAGAAATGCGGCACGCTCTGCTGAACCTCGGTGAGCCGCCGGGCGATGACCTTGCGCATCGAGGAGTTCGGCACCTTGCGGTGCGCCATGCCCGCGAACATGTCTTCTGCGCCGCCCGCCGCCGGGGTGGCGGGTTTGGCCGGTGCGGGTGCCGCAGCCGGGGCGCCGTTTGCGGATAAATCCGCCACCACGATCCGCCCGTTCGGGCCGGAGCCTTTGAGGGTGGAGAGATCGATGCCCGACTGTTTGGCCATGCGCCGGGCCAGCGGCGAGGCAAAGATTC
Organism: Pseudomonadota bacterium; assembly: GCA_021798575.1. Taxonomy (GTDB): domain Bacteria; phylum Pseudomonadota; class Alphaproteobacteria; order Acetobacterales; family Acetobacteraceae; genus Acidocella. The sequence goes on from JAJZGI010000004.1 coordinate 19,909, forward strand.
GGTCCGCCTCGGCGGTTTTTGGCGCTGGCGGCGCGGCTTTCGGCGCTTCGGGTGCTGCGGGTTCGGCTTTCGGTGTCACCGGCGCTTTGGGCTCGGGCTTGGCCGGTGCCTTTGGCGCTTCCACCGCGCCACCCTTGGTCTCGGTCATCACGCCGATCACCGCATTCACCGCCACGCCCTCGGTGCCGTCCTGCACGATGATCTTGGCGAGAAAACCCTCATCCACCGCTTCCACCTCCATCGTCGCCTTGTCGGTCTCGATCTCGGCCAGTACATCGCCGGATTTGATCTCCTCGCCCTCTTTTTTCAGCCAGCGCGAGAGCTTGCCCTCCGTCATCGTGGGCGAGAGCGCCGGCATCAATATATTCGTGGACATGAATCATCCCCTCAAAATAATTTTTTTACGGCGTCCACGACCCAGCCCGGCTGGGGCAACGCGAGCTTCTCGAGGTTAGCGGCATAGGGCATCGGCACGTCAAGCCCGGCGACGCGGACGGGCGGCGCGTCCAGCCAGTCGAAGCAGTGCTCCGTCACCGTCATCGCGATCTCGGCGCCGATGCCGGCAAACGGCCAGCCCTCCTCCACGCTCACGACACGGCTGGTCTTTTTCACGCTCGCCACGATGGTCTCGACGTCCAGCGGGCGAATGCTCCGCAGGTTGATCACCTCGGCGGAGATCCCCTGGCTCTCCAAAGCCTCAGCCGCCTTCAAGGCGACATCCACCATGATCGAGAACGCGATGATCGTCACATCCGTACCCACGCGCTCGATCTTTGCGCGGCCGATGGGCAGGATGAAGTCGTCCGAGACCGGGCAGTCGAAACTATGGCCGTAGAGGATCTCGTTCTCCAGGAAGATCACCGGATTCGGATCGCGGATGGCGGCGCGCAGCAGCCCCTTGGCGTCGGCGGCGGACCACGGAGCCAGCACCTTAAGCCCCGGGCAGTGCGCGTACCAGGAGGCGTAGCACTGGCTGTGCTGCGCGCCAACGCGTGCCGCCGCACCATTGGGGCCACGGAACACGATGGGGCAGCCCATCTGGCCGCCGGACATATAGAGCGTTTTGGCGGCGGAATTAATGATCTGGTCAACCGCCTGCATCGCGAAATTGAAGGTCATGAACTCGACGATGGGTTTCAGCCCGTTCATCGCCGCACCCACCGCCATGCCGGTGAAGCCATGCTCGGTGATCGGCGTGTCGATCACGCGCCTGGGGCCGAATTCATCCAGCATACCCTGGCTGATTTTATAGGCGCCTTGATACTGCGCGACCTCCTCGCCCATTAAAAAAACATCCGCATCGGCGCGCATCTCGAGGTTCATCGCCTCGCGTAGCGCCTCGCGCACGGTGGTGGGCTTCGTCTCGCCCCATTCGGGGTCGTGCAACTCCTGCGATGTGACGGCGGCATGCGCGGGCTTTGGCGCAGGCGCCGCCATGGGCGGGGCTGCGGCGGGTTTTGGCGCGACGGGTGCGGCGTCCTCCGCGTTCATCACGCCGATCACCGCGTTCACCGCCACACCCTCCGTGCCCTCCGGCACCAGAATTTTCGAGAGCACGCCCTCATCCACCGCTTCCACCTCCATCGTCGCCTTGTCGGTCTCGATCTCGGCGATCACATCACCCGACTTTACCGCATCGCCGGGCTGCTTCAGCCATTTGGCGAGTTTGCCCTCGGTCATGGTGGGGGAGAGTGCGGGCATTAGAATATCGATGGCCATGCTCAAGCCTCCACCAGAATATCGGTCCATAGCTCGGCGGCATCGGGCTCGGGCGAGCTTTGGGCAAAATCCGCCGCCTCCTGCACCCGCGCCTTGATGTCATTGTCCAGCTGCTTCAGCGTCTCCTCGGTCACACCCTGCGCCTCCAGCAGTTTTTTGGCGGAATCCAGACAGTCATGCTCGGCGCGCATGCGCTGCACCTCCTCCCGCGTGCGATACTTCGCCGGGTCCGACATTGAATGGCCACGGTAGCGATAGGTTTTCATCTCCAGCAGGAACGGCCCCTTGCCCGCCCGGCAATGCGCCACCGCCTGGTCCCCGGCGGCCTTCACCGCCAGCACATCCATGCCATCCACCGAGAAGCTGGGCATCCCCCACGGTGCGCCGTTCAGCGATAAATCCCGCGAGGCGGAGGAGCGCTCGACGCTCGTGCCCATCGAGTAGCGGTTATTCTCAATGATGAAGACCACCGGCAGCTTCATCAGACTCGCGAGGTTGAAGCTCTCGTACACCTGGCCCTGGTTGGACGCCCCTTCGCCAAAATAGGTCAGGCTCACCCGGTCGTTCCCACGGTACCAGTTGGAAAAAGCGAGCCCGGTACCGAGGCTGACCTGCGCCCCCACGATACCGTGGCCGCCGAAAAACCCTTTCTCCTTGCTGAACATATGCATGGAGCCGCCCTTGCCGCGCGAATAGCCGCCGATGCGCCCGGTGAGTTCCGCCATCACGCCTTTGGGGTCCATATCGCACGCCAGCATATGCCCGTGGTCGCGGTAGGAGGTGATCACCTCATCGCCCGGGCCGATGGCGAGCTGCATCCCCACCACCACCGCCTCTTGCCCGATGTAGAGATGGCAGAACCCGGCGACCAGCCCCATGCCATAGAGCTGCCCGGCTTTCTCCTCGAACCGTCGGATCAGCAGCATCTTGCCATAGGCGGCGAGCAATAGCTCCTGATCGACCGCGGGGGCGGATTTTTTGGTTTTGCGGGCTTTATCCTGGGTAGCGGCCATGCGGCGAACTCCACGGTTGAAATGTTGCTTCCCCGCACGTAGCCCGGAGTTTTTCCGGTTTGCAAGCGGACGATCGGAAAAAGCACCATTGCGCGCTGCAATAGTCTTAATTAACCAAAAATTGGTTAATTAAGACTTTCTGCCTTGACGGGAATTTTTACCGCGCAATAAAATTTCACCACGCGGCCGGAACGCCAATCGTCCGCTGACCTCTGGCGGGTTAAATCGTTTGATTATTTGCCCGGTTTATTTTGCGGCAGCTCGACCACGAGGTCGTTCGGGTTCGCGAGGTTGAGCACCGCGCGCGCCTGGCCATCCAGCATATCCCCGGCGATCGACGGGCCGGAGAGGTCCTGCACCCGGGTCTGCCATTGGGTGAGCTGCGCGTTCACCGACACCAGGCTCTGCTGCGCCTGGGCGAGCTGCGCGCGCTGACGGTCCTGGGCTTGCAGCCCGCTCGTGCCATGCACCACGTTCCAGCCGAAATAGGCGGTGATGACCAGAAACAGGACCGAAGGTGCCAAGGCACGCAGCCGATATTTTATCGAACGGAGCAAAACTAATCCTAAACCGTTGCGCAGACCGTATGGGGACGGATTCTCTCGCATTCGTCCCGGTTTCGCAAGATGTTTATGCCGCGCAAACCCATTCAGGGCCGGGAAGGATTACGGCGCTACAGCCGTACCAGCACGCAGCTTCCGCAGCGCCAGGATGACGCGCGGATCCAGCCCTGCGCCGCCTTTGTCCAGGTGTGCATAGATATCCGCCAGCATCCGCCGCTCCCAGAAGCTCCGGATATGGTCCGCGATCTCATCGACGGCGATATCCTCACGCTGATGGGCGAAGAACTTGCCGATCTGGTTCGCCATATACACATGCCGGTCAGGCGACATCGCTCTCTGCTCCAAAAATGACACGTTGAGGGTGGGTGAAAATTTCAAAGCCATCGTCCCGCGCGACGGCGAGCAATGTGATCCCCGCAGCCTCCGCCTCGCGCACCGCGCGCGCGGTGGGCACCGAGATGGCGACGAGGACCGGCACGCCGAGGGCGGCGGTTTTCTGGATGAGGTCCAACGAAACACGGCTGGTGAGGAACACCACCCCGTTGGCCGAGGAATCGCCGCGCCTGGCCACCGCGCCGGCCAGTTTATCCAGCGCATTATGCCGACCGATATCCTCACGCAGCAGAATATCCGGCTTTGAGGGGTTGAAGAAAGCCGCTGCGTGTACCGCCTTTGTCTCCTGGTTGAGGCGTTGCAGACGCGGCAGGCGGGCGGCGGCATCGGCGATGGCCTGGGCCGACAGGCGCAGCGCGGACTGTACGACCGGCGATGGCCGGGCGGCCTCTTGCAGACTATCCAGCCCGCAGAGCCCACAACCAACCGGCCCCGTGATACGCCGCCGACGGTCCGCCAGGGCGGTGCGCCGCTGCGGTGTGAGTGCCATGCGGCACTCGATGCCAGCCTCGACCTGCACGATCTGGAAATCGGTGATCTCATCGGGCCGGGTGATGATGCCCTCCGCCAGAGAGAAGCCGATGGCAAAATCTTCCAGGTCCTCCGGGCTCGCCATCATCACCGCGAAGGTCGCGCGCTCATAGGTGAGTGCGACCGCGACCTCCTCGGGCAACGCGCGAACGGACCGAGCCTGCGCGCCACCCCGCCACGCCACGGTCGGCAGGCGCTTTAGCGGAGGCAGCGGCTCGCTCATTCCGCCGCCGGGGCCGTAATCCGGCGGGCATCATCGCTCAGCTTCTGGTAGCTCACCTGCCATTCGGTGGGGCCGTTGGAGGGCGAGATCTGCACCGCGGTCACCTTGTATTCCGGGCAGTTCGTCGCCCAGTCCGAGAATTCGGTGGTGATCACGTTCGCCTGCGTCTCCGGGTGATGGAAGGTGGTATAGACCACGCCGAGCGCCATCCGGTCGGTGATTCTGGCGCGCAGCGTCGTCTCGCCCGCCCGGCTGGCCAGCTTCACCCAGTCGCCATCCTTGATGCCCCGGTTTTCAGCGTCGTGGGGATGCAACTCCAGCAGATCCTCCTCGTGCCAGGCGACATTCTCGGTGCGGCGGGTCTGCGCGCCGACGTTATATTGCGAGAGGATACGCCCGGTGGTGAGCAGCAGCGGGAAGCGCGCACCCGTGCGCTCGTCGGTCGCCACATAGTCGGTGACGATGAACCGGCCCTTGCCGCGCACAAAATGGTCGATATGCATCACCGGCGTTCCCTCCGGCGCCTGCGCGTTGCAGGGCCACTGGATCGAGCCCAGCCGGTCCAACGCCGCGAAGGAGACATCGGCGAAGGTCGGCGTGACCGCCGCGATCTCGTCCATAATCTCGGATGGATGCTGGTAGTGCATATCCATGCCCATCTCATTAGCGAGAAGCTGCGTCACCTCCCAATCTCCGTAGCCATTCTTCGGCGCCATGACCTTGCGCACGCGCTGGATACGCCGCTCGGCATTGGTGAAGGTGCCGTCTTTTTCCAGGAAGCTGGAGCCGGGCAGAAACACATGCGCGAAACTGGCACTCTCGTTCAGGAAGAGGTCCTGCACGACCACGCACTCCATGGCGCGCAGGCCGGCTGTCATGTGCTTGGTGTCTGGGTCCGACTGGACGATGTCCTCGCCCTGGATATACAGGCCCATGAAGCTGCCCGCCATCGCGGCGTCGATCATGTTGGGGATGCGCAGGCCAGGGTCGCCACGCAGCGCCACGCCCCATGTATTCTCGAACAATTCCCGCGTCGCCTCATCCGAGACATGGCGATAGCCGGTGAATTCATGCGGAAAACTGCCCATGTCGCAGGCGCCCTGCACATTGTTCTGGCCGCGCAGCGGGTTCACCCCCACGCCTGGCCGGCCGATGTTGCCGGTCGCCATCGCGAGGTTGGCGATGGCGATGACGGTGGTGGAGCCCTGGGAGTGCTCGGTCACGCCCAGACCATAATAAATCGCGCCATTGCCGCCGGTGGCGTAGAGCCGCGCCGCCTCGCGGATGAGCTTTGCTGGCACGCCACACAGGCCCTCGATTGTCTCGGGGCTGTGGCGATCCTGCGCGATGAACTCCGCCCAATCGACAAATTCCGCCATGTCGCAGCGCTCACGGACGAATGCCTCATCCACTAGGCCTTCGGTGACGATCACATGCGCCAGGGCATTCACCACCGCGACATTGGTGCCGGGCTGTAGCGGCAGGTGAATCTGCGCCTCCACGTGCGGCGTGCGGATGATATCGATCCGGCGCGGGTCCGCCACGATGAGCTTCGCGCCTTCGCGCAGCCGTTTTTTCATCCGTGAGGCGAAAACCGGGTGACCGTCCGTCGGGTTCGCGCCGATGATCAAAATCACATCCGCATGGTCCACGGAGTCGAAATCCTGCGTGCCCGCTGAGGTGCCATAGGTGTTCTTCAAGCCATAGCCGGTGGGCGAGTGGCAGACACGCGCGCAGGTGTCCACGTTGTTATTGCCAAACCCGGCGCGCACGAGCTTTTGTATCAGGTAGGTCTCCTCATTCGTGCAGCGCGACGAGGTGATGCCGCCGATCGAATCGGTGCCATATTTGGCCTGGATGCGTTTGAACTCGGCGGCGGTGTACGCGATCGCCTCTTCCCAGCTCACCTCCCGCCAGGGGTCGGTGATCTTCGCACGGATCATCGGTTTGGTGATCCGGTCCTTGTGCGTCGCGTAGCCCCAGGCGAAGCGGCCCTTGATGCAGGAATGGCCGTGGTTGGCCTTGCCATCCTTGTAGGGCACCATGCGCACGACCTCCTCGCCGCGCATCTCCGCCTTGAAGGCGCAGCCGACGCCGCAATAGGCGCAGGTGGTGACCTCGGAATGTTCCGGCTGACCCATCTCAATGACGGATTTTTCCATCAGCGTGGCGGTCGGGCAGGCCTGCACGCAGGCGCCGCAGGAGACGCATTCCGACTCGAAAAAAGCCTCGTCCATGCCGGCGGAAACCTTGGAGCCAAAGCCGGAGCCCGCAATGGTGAGCGCGAAGGTGCCCTGCACCTCCTCACAGGCGCGCACACAGCGCGAACAGACGATGCATTTGGCGGGGTCGAACTGAAAATAGGGGTTGGACGTGTCGGCGACGGAGTCCAGATGGTTCGCGCCTTCATCGCCATAGCGCACCTCACGCAGGCCGACCGCGCCCGCCATATCCTGGAGTTCGCAGTTGCCATTGGCCGAGCAGGTCAGGCAATCCAGCGGATGGTCCGAGATATAGAGCTCCATCACGCCACGGCGCAGCTTCGCAAGTTTGGCGTTCTGCGTGTGGACCACCATGCCTTGGGCCACCGGCGTGGTGCAGGAGGCGGGCGTACCGGCGCGGCCCTCGATCTCGACCAGGCAGAGCCTGCACGAGCCGAAACTATCCAGCATGTCGGTGGCGCAGAGCTTGGGGATCTGGGTGCCGAGTTCCATCGCCGCGCGCATCACCGAGGTGCCCTCCGGTACGCTCACCGTCTGGCCATCGATGCTCAGGCTCACCAGCTTCGTGTTGCTGCTCGCCTTGGTACCGTAGTCGATTTCGTGAATCAGGCCCATATGGTCCTCCTATTGCGCGGCGACCGGCATTACAGCCGGTGCGAAATCTTCAGGGAAATGGCGGATCGCGCTCATCACCGGGTAGGGCGTGAAGCCACCCAGCGCGCAGAGCGAGCCGAACTTCATCGTCTCGCACAGCTCCTGCACGAGGCTGAGGTTCTGCACCGGGTCCTGCCCGGTGATGATCCGGTCGATCACCTCAGCGCCGCGAACCGCGCCGATGCGGCACGGCGTGCATTTGCCGCACGATTCATGGGCGCAGAATTCCATGGCGAAGCGCGCCATCCTGGCCATGTCCACCGCATCGTCGAACACCACCAGCCCGCCATGGCCGATCAGCCCGTCACGCGCGGTGAATGCCTCGTAGTCATATTCCGTATCGAACAATGCGGGCGGAAAGTACGCGCCCAGAGGCCCGCCGGCCTGCACCGCGCGCACCGGGCGGCCAGTGGCGCTGCCACCACCGACATCCTGCACCAGCTCGCCCAGCGTGATGCCGAACGCGACCTCGAACAAACCGCCGTGTTTGACATTGCCCGCGATCTGCACCGGCATCGTGCCGCGCGAGCGGCCCATGCCATAATCGGCATAGGCTTTGGCGCCCTTTTCGAAAATGAAAGGAATGGTGGCAAACGAGATGGTGTTGTTCACGATCGTCGGCTTGCCAAACAACCCGACCAGCGCTGGAATCGGCGGTTTGGCGCGGACCTGGCCGCGTTTGCCCTCGAGACTATCCAGCAGCGCTGTCTCCTCGCCGCACACATAGGCGCCAGCGCCCACGCGCACCTGGAGCTCGAACGCATGAGCCGAGCCCATCACCGCCGCGCCCAGCATTCCGGCGCGCTCCGCCTTGGCGATGGCCGCGTTCATGGTGCTGATGGCGTGCGGATATTCCGAGCGCAGATAGATATAGCCCCGGCTGGCACCCACCGCGACGGCGGCGATCGTCATGCCCTCGATCAAGGCAAACGGGTCGCCCTCCATGATCATTCGGTCGGCGAAGGTGCCGGAATCGCCCTCATCGGCGTTGCAGACGATGTATTTTTGCGGCCCCGGAGCGGTGCGCACCGTCTCCCATTTGATACCGGTGGGGAAGCCAGCACCACCACGCCCACGCAGGCCGGAGGCCTTGACCTCGGCCACCGTATCGGCGGCACCGAGGCTTAGCGCCCGGGCCAGCCCGGTGTAGCCGCCGTGGGCGCGGTAGTCCTCCAGGTCCAGCGGGTCGATCACGCCGCAGCGGGCGAAGGTGAGCCGGTGCTGGCGGGCAAAAAACGGTATCTCCTCTACCTTGCCCAGCGCCTTGGGGTGCGCCGCAGGGTCCGCGAACAAGCCAGGAATATCGGCCAGCGTGAAGGGGCCAAAACCGATCCGCCCATCGGGCATATCCAGCTCCACCAGGGGCTCCAGCCAGAGCATGCCGCGTGAGCCATTGCGGATGACCTGCACATCCACGCCCAGCGTTTTGGCATGGGCGCGCACGGCGGTTGCGATTTTATCCGCGCCAACCGCCAGCGCCGCCGCGTCCCGCGGGATGAAGATGCGCATCACAGGGCCTCCATCGCCAGTTGTTCGAGGCTGGCAGCATCCAGGCGGCCATGCACCTCATGGTCCAGCAACGCGCTCGGCGCGCAGGCGCACAGGCCAAGGCAATAAACCGCCTCCACGGTGAGCCTGCCATCCGGCGTGGTCTGCCCCCAATCCAGGCCTAAGCGCCGGAGCAGATGCTCGGCATTTTCCTCCCCGCCCATGGACTGGCAGGCCTCCGCCCGGCACAGCTTGAGCACGTGCCGCCCGGCTGGCGCCTGGCGGTAGTCGTGATAAAAAGAGACGACACCATACACCTCGGCACGGCTGAGGTTGAGGCGCGCGGCGATCAGCCGCATCGCATCCTCCGAGATGAAGCCGAACGCCGCCTGGATGGCGTGCAGAATGGGGAGCATCGGGCCTTCCAGCGCCATATGCTCCTCGATGATTTGTTCGGCAAAGACAGAGTCCCAAGACTGTGGCGCGTGGACCACGTTTCCCGTGCTATTTTTCATGGGGAACTTTTAGTGCGGATTGCCTATGAAAACAATATCAAAATTCCGTAATATGATAGGATTTTTCTATGATTGCCGGGCGAGCGACCGGGCCTGGGCGATCAACGCCTCCGTCAATGGGGAGAGCGGGTCGCGGTCGAGCACGACCAGGCCGACCTTATGGACCTCCTCTGGCTCCAGGATCGGAATGGCGCGAAGCTGAGCCGCGAGGCCGAAAACCTGCGCAATTTTTTCCGGCATGACACAGGCCCAGCGGCCTGTTTGGACGTGCGAGACCAGGACGACGATGGAGTTGGATTCAAGGGTGGGGGCGACCACGGGACCGGCGTTATTGAGCAGGCGGTTGATGATACGCCTGTTTTGCATATCTGGCGTGAGCAGACAAAGGGGAATTTTGCCGATCTCCGCCCAGGTGACGCGCGTGCGCTCGCCCAGCGGGGCCTCCGCCGAGGTGAGGAGCATGTAGCGTTCCTCGTATAATGGCACGGTGCGGACCTTGCCCAGCGGTTCATTGTCCAGGTACGTCACCCCCGCCTCGACCTCCTGGTTGTGCAGTCGTTGCAGCACCTCTGCCGAGGTGCAGGACAGCACCGAGAAGCTGACTAGCGGATGCTTTTCCCGGTAGGGGGTCGTGAGTTCGCAGACGCTGGCCAGCGCCGTTGGCACAACGGCGATCCGCAGGAGGCCGTTGAGGCCGCGTTTCAGGCTGTTGAGATCATCCCGCATGGCGTGTACCGCGCCGGTGATCTGCCGGGCCCATTCCAGCACGCGCTCACCCTCCGGCGTGAAGCCCTGGAAGCGGGACCGGCGGATGACCAGCGGCACGCCCATTTTTTCTTCCAGCACGCGGATGGCGGCGGAGAAGCTGGGCTGCGTCACGCCGCAGGCCTGCGCCGCGCGGCCAAAATTCTGCTCGCGCGCCAGCACGATGAGGTATTCGAGCCTGTCTAATATGGTGCCCGCTCCCCGCTGGCGTGCTGCTCAGTTGCCATCACCCCGCCGCTTCATCCTCTTCCTCCAGCCCGAACTGCTGCGCCTCCTCGTCATATTCATATAATTCGGCATAGCGACCCCAGGCGATGACGGTGCGCAACGTCTCCTCGGCATATTCGGGGGACATATGATCTTCCAGCTCATCGCGGAAGCGCACGGCGGCGGCACGGTGGTTGCTGCGCTGGTCCAGCACGGCGCGGATCGCCCCCACCAGGGGGACATGCAAGCGCAGTTGTTCGGCGAAAATCTGCTTGCGCTCCTCGGTCTCGCTCTCGGCAAAATTCCGTCCGGTCTCAGTGAGGATCAGATCACCCTCCTCCAGCATGGCAAAGCCCAGCATGCTCAGCGTCTCGCCCAGCGGCAGCAGCTCATCGGCCTCATATTGCAGCGCCGCCGCCAGCGCGGGCAGGTCCGCCCGGCCATCATAGGGCGCGTTGTGCAAAGTTTCCAGCAGGCCGGCCATCAGGTTGGTCCCCACGGGATGCAGCGGTGTCGCAAAGCCCGTGGTCACGGTGGCCAGCGCCGCTGGTTTGGGGGCGCGGCGGGTCATGATGCCATAAATATCATCCACCATCTGGCGGAACGCCAGATCGAAACGGTTGCGCGGATGCGCGAACGGCACCCGCAGCTCGTGCGCCACCCGCCCAGGGTTGGAGGAGAACACCAGGATACGGTCGCACAGCAGCACCGCCTCCTCGATATTATGCGTCACCATCAGAATGGATTTCACCGGCAGCTTTTCATCCATCCATAGGTCGATGAGGTCGGTGCGCAGCGTCTCCGCGGTCAGCACATCCAGCGCCGAGAACGGCTCGTCCATCAGCAGCAGATCCGGGTGCACCACCAGGGCGCGCGCCAGCCCGACGCGCTGGCGCATCCCGCCCGAGAGCTCCTTGGGGTAGGCGGTGTCGTAGCCGCCGAGGCCGATCAGGTCGATTGCATCCTCCGTCCGCGCCTCACGGTCGGCTTTTTTGATGCCCAACGCCTCCAGCCCGAGCTCCACATTCTCCTGCACGGTGAGCCATGGGAACAAAGCGAAGCTCTGGAACACCATCGCCACACCCGGCGCCGGGCCGGTGAGATTTTTGCCCCGCCACATTACCTCCCCGGCGGTGGGCTTCAGCAGGCCGGAGACGATGCGCAGCAGGGTGGATTTGCCCGAGCCCGAGCGCCCGAGCAGCCCCACGATCTCGCCCTCATGCAGGGTGAGGTCGACATCCTCCAGCACGATGAGGTCCGCGCTCGCGTCCTTATGGTAGGCTTGGCGGCAGTTGCGCACGGTCAGCAATGGCGTTTCGTGGTTCTGGTTCATCTACATTACCCCAAATTGGTGCGGCGCGTGGCATAGGCATAGAGCGGGCGCCACAAGAGCCGGTTGAACACGATCACGAAGCCCGACATCACGGCCACCCCCAGCACCACGCGCGGCGTGTCCCCCGCCGCCGTGGCCTGCGCGATATAAGCACCCAGCCCCTGCGCCACGAGCCTGGCATGGCCCCAGCTTGCGACCTCCGCCACGATCGAGGCGTTCCACGCCCCACCTGAGGCGGTGATCGCCCCGGTAATGAAATAGGGCAGAATGCCGGGGATCATCACCTTGCGCCACCACAGAAAGCCGCGCACCTGAAAATTCGCGACCGCCTCGCGCATATCGCCGGGGAAGGCCGCCGCACCGGCGATCACGTTGAACAGCACGTACCATTGCGTGCCGATCAACATCAAAGGGGTCAGCCAGATATTCGCGTTCAGGTGAAAATACACGATCGCGACGACGAAGGGTGGAAACAACAGGTTCGCCGGGAAGGCCGCGAGAAACTGCGCAACCGGCTGCACCACCCGCGTGGCCCTTGGCCGCAACCCGACCCATACGCCAATCGGCACCCAAACGAGCGAGGCGATGATCATCAATATGATCACCCGGGTCATCGTGTAGGCGCCCATCAGCAGCGCCGTGCCGAGGTCGCGCCAATGCAGCGTACCCGCGATGAAACCGACAATTTTCGCCGCCGTATAGGCGCTCAGCACCGCGATCATGGCGTACCAGATGCCATCCAACAAGCGCGAGGGCGGCTGGTTTTCATCCACCTGCACATGCACGCCCGCCCCCAGCCGCAGCCGAAAGATATAGCCCATCGCAGCCCCCAGCGTGTCCGAGAACATCCGTAAAAACCGCGTCTGGCGCAGCAGTTTCAGCATCCAGGGCTCCGGCGTGGCCGCGCCGGCCGTGGTCTCGAACCGGAACTTGCCGGACCACGCCACCAGCGGGCGGAACAGGAGCTGATCGTACAGCAAGATCACCACGAGCATCGCCAGAATTGCGTAAAAAATCGCCCGGAGGTTCTGCTGCTGCAAGGCGACCGCGACATAGGAGCCGATGCCCGGCAGGGTGAAGGTGGTGTTGCCCACCGTCACCGCCTCGGAGGCGACCACAAAAAACCAGCCGCCGGACATCGAGAGCATGGTGTTCCAGATCAGCCCCGGCATCGCGAAGGGCACGTCCAGGCGCCAGAATTTCTGCCAGGATGAGAGCCGGAAGCTGCGCGCCACCTCTTGCAGGTCATTCGGCAGTGTGGTGAGCGACTGATAGAAGCTGAACGCCATGTTCCAGGCCTGGCTGGTGAAGATGACGAACACCGAGGCGAGCTCGGCGCCCATCACCTGGCCTGGAAACAGCGCCATGAAAAAGGTGACGGTGAAGGTGAGAAACCCCAGGATCGGCACCGATTGCAGAATATCCAGAATCGGGATCAGGATCATCCCCGCCCGCCGGCTTTTGGCCGCCAGCGTGGCGTAGGTGAAGGTAAACAGGAACGAGAAAAAAAGCGCTGCGAACATCCGCGCCGTGGTGCGCAGCGCATAGAATGGCAGGTAGGCGGGGTTGAGGTGGATCGGCGTGTTCTGAATGACCCCGATCGGCGTCGCGATCGTGCTGCGCCCCACCTCGATCAGCCCGACCAACAGGCCCATCACCAGCAGGCCTGCCACCCCATCCCAACGGTTGGGCAGACGCTGGCCGGTGAGCGTGCGCCCGGACATACGCTGCCCAGCCAGGGCGGGGAGGGTAAAATTCGTCATCAAACCGCCTGGCGCTAGGAGTTATGCTGCCCCCTTAACCCGCGCCCGGGGCTTTGTCACCCGGCGCGCCATGGCGTTTATATGACAGCGCGGGAGCGTGCCCGCCCCTGACTGACTCGACTTCTATGGGCCCGCCAAAGTGACCGGCAGGCTAAATATCCGGCCGTTCACGGTGACCAATTTCAGGCTGAAACCACCGCCCGCGATGCCCGACGCAGATGCGGCGGGTAATGAGATGGTCGCCGCAGCGCCCATACCGCTGACGATCCCGAACGGGCCGGCCTTGAACTGCTGATAGGGGAAGTCGTTCCGGAAGGAGGTTTTTGGCAGTTTTGTCAGGGTGGCCATGTTCCAGCGTTCAACCTCCCTGCCATTCTGCATCAAGGATATCAGGACGATGTGCGAGGCTTCCTCCGCTGTGCCGCCATCCAGATAGGCGTGGAACCTAACCGAGCCATCAGGCAGCAGAACGCCGTCCGCCAGCGCGTAATCATGCCGTGCCGGGCTGACCGGGCCGCTGTGGAAGGCAGAGTAAACTGAACCGCGATAGTAGTTATACGTTCCGACATTGAACAGCACGGTAAAAGCAAACAACGCCAGCGCGAGGTTGCGGAAGTTATCCGCTTTCAACGGCAGTGGCAGGCTTCCGCCCAGCCAGCGGAACCAGCTATTATCGGCGAGACCCGGATTGCGGCGGAGCAGCAAATTATCAAGTGAGTAGGCACCGCTGCCCACCAGCACGAGCGCCGCGCCCATGCCGAGATTCGCCGCCGCCATCGTCCATTCATCGATACAGGTCGCCCCCTGCCAACCGAACATCAGCATGAGGGAGATCGACAGGCCGATGGTGACCAGCGCGGCGGCGCGCGTGAACAAACCGGCGATCAGCATGAAGCCCGCGATAAGCTCCAGGCCGCTGAAAATAATGACGCCGGCATACAGCAGGACAAAATGATGCAGAAGATAGGCGATGAGTCTGTCCGTGCCCAATAATGCACCTGGCATGGCGGTCTGGAATTTATAGGCCATCCAATGGCCGTGCGGATTCAGCTTTTGCGGGCCGTAGATGAACCGGCGAGACCCTCCACCCCAGTAGATAAATCCCTGAATGAAGCGCACGGCGAGCAGGCCGATGGCCGCGGCCCTCCAACCGCTATCGAGGGCTGTTGCGGCGATGGTTTTTATATTGCTTTCCGCAACGGCTGGCGGGGGGATGGCAGACATTTGTGTATTCCTGTGCTGGAGGTAGGCTTGGCGCGTAAAGCAGCTTGCTTCAGACAAGGTGAAATGCCGCCGCGTTTTTATAGAGCATATAGACAGCGATGACGCAGACGGTTGCGGCAAATATCCGGCCCAGCGTATTTTTGTGGCCAGCCACAAGGCAGGCCACACGCATCCCGGCCCACCCGCCGGCGAACCCGCCGAGGACGAATTCCACGGCGACCGGCCAGTTGATAAGCCCGGAAACCGCGTAATTCGCCGCCGTCGTCAGCCCGAAGGCTCCGACACCCAGCAAGGAAGACCCGACCGCGAACAGCATCGGCATTCCGGTTGAAAACAACAGCGCCGGTACGATCAGGAAACCACCGCCGATACCAAAGAAACCCGAAAGCGCGCCAACCACAAAAGCAGAGCAAATGATTTTTGGAATGGTTTCACGGTTGCAGTAACGCAGATCATCCGAATTTTTTTGAATCGGCTCACTGCTTTTAGCGCGAAACATTTTCGCGGCCACGACAAGCATGAGAATGGCAAACATAAAAAGCAGCTTTTTACCGTCGAATGACTTACCCAGAAGCGAGCCGAAAAAGGCGCCTATCATGCCAATGACGGCGAAGAGCGCGGCACTGCGCCAGCGCACATTGCCATTGCGGAAATGCGAGGCAAAATTAGCGAAGGCGCTGATAGAAACAGTCAGGGCACCCGTGCCGATGGCCTCGTGCGGAGATAGCCCGATCACATAAAGCAATAGCGGCGTCGCCATAATCGAGCCACCACCACCGATCAGGCCGAGGGTAAAACCGACAATTCCACCGCATAGAATCGCCAGGATGGGTTGTGAAAACAAGATTACCGGTACCTATGGTTTATGATGATACGATGCCATGACTCAGGGCAATCACCGGGCAATCATGTGCGGTTTTGCCAGCCACTCCCGGCCTTTGAGCATACCGTGCCAGTAGAGCGACGGGAGGATTCTGGATTTCAATATCCAGGCGGCGCGGCTGGGTCTCGTCCCGTCATTCATCCAGTTGGGGAAAGTCGGCATGATCTTCCCGCCATAGCCAAATTCGGCGAGCACGATCTTACCGCGCTCAACCGTCAGCGGGCAGGAGCCATAGCCGTCGTAATCGGCAACGGGTGTTCCGCCCGCCAAAGTTGAAAGCACGTTTACCGCCACCACCGGCGCTTGCCTGCGTGCTGCCGCCATTGTCTTCGCGTTGGGTGTCGAGCAAGCGTCCCCCAGCGCATAGATATTGGGATATTTGACGTGGCGTAGTGTCGCGGGGTCAACATCGATCCACCCGGCCGCATTGGCGAGCGGACTGGAGCGGACAAAATCCGGCGCGACCTGCGGTGGCACCGCGTGCAGCATGTCGAAGCCACGTTCGGTGCGATGTATCGTGCCATCAGCAGCCTTGCGCTCAAACGTCGCGATACAGCGTGGGCCGTCGACCGCGACCAGATTGGAGCCGAACTTCAAATTGATCGCATATTTCTCGACATAGTGCATCAAAGCCGGAACATAGGTGGGAACGCCGAACAGCACGCCGCCGGCGTTGTGAAATTCTACTTCGATATTTTTGAGCGACCCGGCATCGCGCCAGATATCGCATGAAAGATACATGGCCTTTTGCGGCGCGCCTGCGCATTTGATCGGCATGGCGGGTTGGCTGAACAGCGCGCGGCCCTTTTTGGTTTCCTGCACCAATCTGTGGGTATAAGGGGCGAGATCGTAGCGATAATTCGAGGTCACGCCATTGGCGCCGAGCGCCTCACCCAACCCGGCAACCGCCGACCAATCGAGCTTGATGCCAGGTGCCGCTACCAGAACCCGGTATCGCAGCACACTGCCATCGGCGAGCATGATTTCATCGGCATCCGGGGCAAAGGCTGTTGCCGCCTGCTTCAGCCAAGTAACATTATCCGGCATCAAATCCGCGCTCATGCGGCGAGTCTGATCGGGCTTAAAAACGCCCGCACCCACCATCGTCCAGCCGGGCTGGTAGTAATGTTCGGCCGCAGGCTCCACAGCACAGATCGAGAGCTTCGGGCTGCGTTTCAGCAGGCTGGCAATCATTGCGATGCCCGCAGCGCCTCCGCCGACCACGACGACATCGTATATTTTAACTTTCATGGCTGTCCCCGGACAACCCGACCGGCCTCAACCGTGGCGCGATTGAACCGATGTTATAGCCAGCGGCCTCGGCAGTTTTGAGCAATACGGATGGTTCCATGCGGCCAGATTGCGTCAACGCCCACATCATGGCGGCGCGCCCTCCGCTGCGGCAAAAAGCCAAAACCGGCCCATTCGCTTTTGTGAAAGCAGCATCCATCTTCTCGACGTCCGCATCGCTGATTGAACCTATCACGACCGGAATATGCACAAAATTGATACCGTAACGTGCTGCTACTGCCGCGATCGTTGCCGCGTCCGGCTGGCCTGATTCCTCGCCATCTGGCCGGTTGGAGATGATGGTTTTGATGTCAGATGCCACGGCCAGTTCGACATCCTGTTCCGTGATTTGTGGCGAAACCGCAAACACGGGCGTTATCTGTTTGAACATTTCATGCTTCCTGTTTTTTCTGTGTGGCCCGCCGCAAGGAGAGAATGATCCGATGCACGCCCACGCCGACGGCCATCGCGACGACGAACATCGCGGCGGGTAGTGGCCTGATTGCGAGGTCGGCGATCGCCGGGCCAGGGCAGAGCCCGGCGACACCCCAGCCGACACCAAACAGCACGGCACCGCCGATGAGTTTCGCATCGATGTTTCGTGTCTCAGGCAGATCGAACCGGGGCGCTGCGAATGGCTTGCGCAACCGGCGCTGGTAGACCCAGGCAAGCGCCATGGGCAGAACGGCGCCACCCATCACGAAGGCCAGCGTATAGTCCCACGCGCCGAAAATATCCAGGAAGGCCCGAACGCGCGTGGGGTCAGCCATGCCGGAGACCGCAAGCCCCGCGCCGAAAACAGTGCCTGACAACAGGCCCAGCCCAGCCTGCTTTTCTACCATGTCGCGCCCACCTTACGCAGCAGTGCGACGGTGACCACGCCCGCCGCCATGAAACACGCCGTGGCGACCGCTGAGCGCGGCGAGAGCCGCGAGAGGCCACACACGCCATGCCCGCTGGTGCAACCCGAGCCCAGCCGCGTGCCGAACCCCACGAGCAGGCCGCCGCCGATCAAAAATATGGGCGATGCGGGGAAACGGGTGACAACGCCCCCGGAAAGCCACTCCACCATGGCAGCACCCGATGGCAGACCGACCAGGAACGCCGCCGCTAAAATCCACGGCGGGCCACCGGAAAACCCTAATCCCCGCGCTGCTAAACCGCTGACGCCGGCGATGCGCCCATTGCCCAGCAGCATGATCACGGCGGCGAGACCGATCATCAACCCGCCCAAAAAACCTTGCAGCGGCATCGGGGGCATCACAGCGTATCCAGTGGGATTTTGAGGTATCGCGTGCCATTCGATTCCGGCTCGGGCAGATGCCCGGCCCGCATATTCACCTGCACCGCCGGAAAAATGAGTTTTGGCATCCCGAGAGTCGCGTCCCGCGCATTGCGCATCGTGACAAAACTGTTTTCATCCACGCCCCGATGCACATGCACGTTCGCGGTTCTCTGCGCGCCGATCGTGGTCTCCCAGACAAACACATCCCGCCCCGCCGCCTTATAGTCGTGGCAGAGAAAAACCCTTGTCTGCTCAGGCAACAACAACAATCGGCGGATGGAGCGGTAGAGCTGCCGCGCATCCCCGCCCGGAAAATCCGCGCGAGCCGTTCCGTAATCCGGCATGAACAACGTATCACCACAAAACACCGCATCGCCGATCACGAATGCCATATCAGCGGGCGTATGACCCGGCACGTGCAACGCTACCGCCTCGATCCCACCAACGCTAAACCGGTCGCCATCATCGAACAGCCGGTCAAACTCGGCACCATCGCAGGCATACTCGGTCCCCGCATTGAAGATTTTTCTGAAAACATTTTGAACCTCGATGATCTGCCGCCCGATGGCGAGCACACCGCCCAGCGCCTTCTGAAGATACGGTGCGGCCGATAGATGATCTGCGTGCGCGTGGGTCTCCAGCAACCAGTCAACGCCCAGCCCCTCGGCGCGCACGTAGGCGATCAGAGCGTCCGCCGAGCGCGTTGAAATTCGTCCGGCGGCGGCGTCAAAGTCCAGCACGCTGTCGATGATCGCGGCACGCTTCGTCACCGGGTCGTGGACGATATGGCTCGCCGTGTTCGTCGGCTCATCGAAAAACGACCTGACAGAGAGCATGCGCTCGCCACGCGCTGCCCGTACCAGCGCCGCCGCGTCATGCATATTTGCATCAGCTTTTATCACCACCGGACAATACTCTCATAGTTATATATAACATGTATATATGTAAATAACTTGCGTCAAGCGCATTTAACTGGCATCGCATCAGAATGGACGAAACAACAGAATCTCCCCGTCAACCTCCGCCAAAACCGCTCAGAATCGGCGATAAGGCGCCGAATTTCCGCGCCCGCACGACCATGGGGGAAATGTCGCTCAGTGATTTCAAGGGCCGATGGCTGGTTTTTTTCTCCCACCCGGCAGATTTTACGCCCGTTTGCACGAGCGAATTCGTCGCCCTCACCAAGGCCAGCGAACGCTTTGCCGCCCTCGGCTGTGCATTGCTCGGCCTCTCTGTCGATAGCCTCTATGCACATCTGGCCTGGGTGCGGGCGATCCGCGATCTTTTCGGCGTTCTGATACCCTTCCCTATCGTGGAGGACCCTTCGATGGCGGTCGGCCGCGCCTATGGCATGATCGATGACGACGCGACGGACAGCGCCGCGGTGCGGGCGGCCTATTTCATCGACCCCACGGGCGTGGTCCGCGCCATGACCTGGTATCCGATGAATGTCGGTCGATCTGTCGAGGAGATGCTGAGGCTGCTGGCCGCCCTGCAACGCACGCAGGCGCAGGATGTGCTGGCGCCGGAGGGCTGGCAGCCTGGCCAGGGCCTGCTGCTCCCGCCGCTGCAATCGCAAGCGGACCAGCTCGATACACCAGACTGGTTCTACCGCTTGAGGCCGGACAGATGACCCCGCTTTATGCCTCCCGCGCCAGCGCGGATGAGGCAACCGAGCGGCTGCGGGTGTATGCGCAGCCGCAGCGACTGATGATTCTCTCCCGCCTGCTGGAGGGCGAACAGACCGTCAGCCAGATTGAATTGGCGACGGGCATTACGCAACCGGCGCTCAGCCAGCAGCTCGCCGAACTGCGCCGCGCCGAGATCGTGACGACCCGCCGCGCCTCGAAGCAGATATATTACAGCCTGGCAAGCGAAAATGTGCGCCTGTGTGTGCGCAGCATCGAGGCGATATTCGGCAGCGGCAAGACCAATGTGACGGCGCCGGATTCACCCAAGCCACAGAGCAAGACCCAGGCCGACAAACCAGCCGGAGCCGCCGCGTTTGCCAGGATGGAATGAGGCCTGGGCGAGCATACATTGTGGCCGCATCGTTATCAATTTCTGACTGATCAGCGGCTTCGCGCCAGCGCGAACAGCGACCCAAAATAATCGTTGAATTTCACCTCAAAGGTATATATTTTTCTTCATAGTAACTATATAGGAGGTGAATCAGTCTGTCTACCCCCGGGTCAGTCACGCGCGTTGCGTCGTCGCCTCGGTTGGAATTTATGAGAATATGCCGTTCGCGCCTGTGCCCAGCTCAACGAGTTTTGAAAAACCAAAAAATAAAAAGGGATGAATAGAATGAGTGAGATTACGACGGGGGGTTTTGTTGGTGCCACCGGGGGTGAGCCCGGGCTCAAAAGATCGATAGATTGGAAGGGCGCTTTTTGGGTCGCGAGCGGCGTTCCGGCGCTGGTGCTGTTCTCCATCGGGGGCATCTCATCCTCGGTTGGAAATCTCGCCTTTCTGGTATGGACCGCATCCATGCTCATGGGGTTTGTGCAGTCTTTTACCTACGCTGAGATCGCCGGGCTCTTCCCCAACAAATCCGGCGGCGCGTCGATCTATGGCGCCGCGGCATGGATCCGCTACAGCAAATTCATCGCCCCCTTGTCCGTCTGGTGCAACTGGTTCGCATGGTCGCCGGTGCTCTCGCTGGGCTGCACCATCGCCGCGGGCTATATATTGAACTCGCTCGCCCCCATACCCACGGCCAACTCACCCGCGGTACTGCAATGGATCGCCCAGCACGGCGCGAGCATTACAGGCGGCCAGGCGGCGCAGGTCACTGCGGCGATCGCGGCGCTCACGCCCAGCTTACAAAACTGGACCTTGTTCAGCGGTACACTCGGTGCGGTCGGCTTCTCTTTTAATGCCACCTTCTTCATCGGCGCGATCATCATGCTGATAACCTTTGCAATTCAGCATCGTGGTATTCTTGGCACGGCGAACGTGCAGAAATATATCGGCCTGCTCGTCATTGTCCCGATGCTGATCGTCGGCGTTATCCCGCTCCTGAACGGCGCGGTGCATTACAACACCAGCTACTGGCCCCTGGTTCCGCTCGCAACAGCAGGTTCTCCAGCGTTGGGCACGTGGAATCTCTCCGGGTGGACAACGGTTCTGGGCGCGATGTTCATCGCCGCCTGGTCGACCTATGGGTTCGAGACGGCCGTCTGCTACACCAGTGAGTTCAGGAACCCGGCGACGGACACATTCAAGGCGATCTTCTATTCCGGGTTGCTGTGTCTGCTCCTGTTCATTCTGGTGCCCTTCACGTTCCAGGGGGCGCTTGGCCTGACAGGGATGCTGGATCCCTCGATCTCTGCTGGCACGGGCGTTGCATCGGCGATGGCGGATATGGTGGGCGGCGGTGCCCTGATCCATTCCATCATGGTTATGCTGATGATCCTCGCATTGATTCTCTCAATCATGACGGCGATGGCCGGCTCTTCCAGGACCCTCTACCAGGGCTCCGTCGATGGATGGCTCCCGAAATATCTCTCGCATGTCAACAGCCATGGCGCGCCGACGCGGGCGATGTGGACGGACCTATGCGCGAACATGATCGTCATGGCTATCGCTTCAACTGATGCGACGAGCTTTTTCTTTATCCTCGCTGTTTCAAACTGCGGCTATATCATCTTCAACTTCCTCAACCTCAACGCAGGTTGGATTCATCGGATCGATTCAGGTCGAACCAACCGGCCATACCGCGCGCCGACCTGGCTGCTCGGCATGGGAAGCATCTTCGCATTCGTGAACGCGCTGTTCATGGGTGCCGGAGCAAAAACCTGGAATCCGGACGCGCTCTGGGCGGGGTTGATTTTTGCCTCACTGATCATTCCGGTTTTCTGTTTCCGGCATTACATTCAGGACGGTGGAAAATTCCCAGAAGATATGCTGGCTGATCTGCATGTCGGCGGATCCGGTGATGTCGCGACGAAACGCGCCGGCATCCTGCCCTATCTCGCACTGGCCGGCGGTATCGCTGTCGTTTTGATCTCAAATTGGTTTTTCAAGCTCTAACAATAAGGTAGAAACATGACAAACTCGTGGCGCTTTCCCGTTCTTGCTCAACGCCATCTGGCACTGGGCTCGAAACTTGAAGACTGGAACGGGATGCCCACGGCCTGGACCTACAACACGCCAATCTCGGCTGATCATCGCGCCATCCGCACACGCGCCGGGTTGATGGACGTATCCGGCCTTAAAAAATATCATCTGGTCGGCCCGCACGCGACCGCCGTGCTCGACCATCTGACGACGCGCAATGTCTCGAAGATATTGCCGGGTCGTTCCGCCTACGCCTGTTTTTTGAACGATGCGGGTAAATTCATCGACGACGGAATTCTATACCGAACCGGGCCCAACTCCTGGTTTGTCGTGCATGGCAGCGGCGCCGGGCACGCAGCACTCAGCAGCGCCGTCGCCGGGCGCAATGTCGCGATGGTTTTTGATGACGACTTGCAGGACCTCTCGTTGCAAGGCCCGTTGTCGGTCGACTATCTCGAAAAGCACGTGCCCGGTATCCGCGATCTCAAATATTTTCATCACATGCAGACGACATTATTTGGCAAACCGGTAATGATCTCCCGCACGGGCTATACGGGTGAACGCGGATACGAGATTTTTTGCAGATCGGAGGACGCTGGGCTGATCTGGGATAGAATATTGGGTGAGGGTGCGGCCATGGGGATTGTCCCGTGCGCCTTCACCGCGCTCGACTTCCTGCGCGTCGAGAGCTATCTGTTATTTTTTCCCTATGACAATTCGGAATTATATCCATTTGCCGATGAGCCGCCCGGGGATACGTTATGGGAGCTCGGGCTGGACTTTACCGTAAGCCCGGGCAAAACCGGGTTCCGGGGCGCTGAGGAGCACTACCGGCTGAAAGGCAAGGAGCGATTCAAGATCTTTGGCGTTCTGTTGGAAGGGGATAAAGCCGCCGACGCCGGGGATGAGATTTTTGCAGACGGCAAAAAGATCGGCGTTGTCACCTGCGCGATGTTCTCCGAACTCACCCGCAAATCGATGGCGATCGCCCGGCTGGATGTTGGCTATGCGCAGCATGGCACCGCGCTCTCCGTCGCGTGCAAATCCCGCACGATAAGCGGGATCGCGCATACATTGCCATTCGACGACCCCAAAAAAACCAAACGCGCGGCGGTCGGATAGGCTCTCGACACCGCGCGTATGCCTGCGGTTTAATGAATCCCTTAATCCGCCGCCCTCAAAATCACCATCGGCCCGCTTATCTGAATGACTGCACCAGCAGCTAGACAGAAAGGCCTCACCGATGGAAGAACATGGCGTTAAAGCTCGCCAGCGCGCGGTGCGGGAGTACGTGACCACGGCAGAAAAGGCGAGACCGCCCCTTGAGATGAAGGGTGCGATGCAGGCCGGGGCGCGAAAATATCCTGAACCACCCTTCCCGGCCGACCAGCCGGATGAGCCGGGTATCGAGGCCGGGCTATCGTTAGCGCCCATGTACGACGCGCCGTTCTGGCGCGGCTCCGGCAAGCTGGAAGGAAAAATCGCCATCATCACCGGCGGGGATTCCGGCATCGGCCGCGCCGTCGCGGTGCTGTTCGCGCGGGAGGGTGCGGACGTCGCCATTATTCACCTGGAAGATGAGCAGGAGGATGCGGCGCTTGTCGTGGAGGCGATCAAAAAAGAGGGTCGACGCGGCATGGCGGTTGTCGCCGATGTCACGGTACGCGAGTCCTGTTTTGCCGCCGTGGAAAAGGTGCTGAAGGAATTCGGCGCTCTCGATATTCTTGTGAATAATGCGGCGTTCCAGATGCATGTGGCCCGGTTCGAGGATCTGACGGAGGAGCATTTCGACCTGACGGTGAAAACCAACCTCTATGGTTATTTTCATATGGCGCAGGCCTGTGTACCGCACATGAAAAACGGTTCGGCGATCGTCAATACCGGCTCTGTCACCGGGTTGCTCGGCAATTCCACGATCATCGACTACACGATGACCAAGGGCGGCGTCCACAGCCTCACGAGGGCGCTCTCCGGCAGCCTGGCGCCACGGGGGATCAGGGTTAACGCCGTGGCCCCCGGCCCGGTGTGGACACCGCTGAACCCGAGCGACAACCCGAAGAAGATGGAGAGTTTCGGTTCCAACACGCGGATGAAGCGGCCTGCCCAACCGGAGGAGTGTGCGCCAGCGTATTTGTTTCTGGCGTCGGCCCAGATGTCGAGTTTCATCACCGGGGAGATCCTTCCCGTAATCGGTGGCTACACGGACAGATAAATTTCATATCGCAAACGGAGAGTACCATGATAGATATCAAACACAAAAAAATTGCCGTACTGGCAACCGATGGTTTCGAGCAGCTCGAGCTGACCGAGCCGGTGAAGGCGCTGCGCGAGGCGGGTGCTGAGGTCTCCGTCATCTCGTTGAAAGCAGGCGAGATCCAAGGCATGAACCATGACAAAAAAGGCGACATGACAAAGGTTGACCTCGAGCTCTCCAAGGCAAAACCTGAGCATTTCGACGCACTCGTGCTGCCTGGCGGCGTTGCAAACCCGGATACGTTACGAACCCACCCAGAAGTGATTTCGTTCATCGATCATTTTGTCAAGGCGCATAAGCCGATCGGCGCCATCTGCCATGGTCCCTGGACGTTGATCGAGGCGGACGCGGTGCGCGGTAAAAAAATGACCTCATGGCCGTCTTTGAAGACTGATTTGAAAAATGCCGGGGCTGAGTGGGTTGACCAGTCGGTCGTCGTGGATGGCAACTTTGTCACCTCGCGCAAGCCGGAGGATTTGAAGGATTTTAATCGCGAGTTGCTGGCGATGATCAGCAAGACCGGTGCCGAGCCCATGAGCAAAGCCTCCTAACACCCGAAAGGCGCTCTACCGATGGATGACGAGACCGAGCTTCCGCACGCATCCGGCCCGTCGGGCGGTTGGGGCTCCATGCGAGGGATGACGCAGATTTTTGGCGAAGCGTGGCCAACCCCTGCGGTGATCAAAAGCCTGGGGCGGCAAAACAAGACCAAGGGCGTCATGTGTGCCTCCTGCGCATGGCCCAAACCGCCGAGCCACTTGCCCTTTCAGTTCTGCGAGAACGGCGCGAAGGCGACCATGTGGGAGCTGACCTCCGCGCGCTGCAAGCCGGAATTCTGGAATGACGATGCGCACAGCGTCACCGCGCTGCGGCAGTGGGCGGACCATGATCTGGAGATGACGGGCCGCCTCACGCATCCGCTGCGGTATAATGAAGCGACCGACCGCTATGAGGTGGTGTCTTGGGATGAGGCATTCGCCGCTATCGGTGCCGTGTTGAACACATTGCCGAAGGAGAGCGTGGTCTTCTACTCCTCCGGCCATGCGGCGCTTGAAGCGTCGTATCTTTATGCGTTATTGGCGCGCGCATTCGGCAATAACAACCTGCCGCAGAGCTCCAACATGTGCCACGAAACGACCTCTATCGGGTTGACCAAGGTCATCGGTTCGCCGGTCGGCACGGTCGTCTGGGATGATCTCGCCAAAACCGACGCCTATTTTTTCTTCGGCCAGAATCCAGGCACCAATAGCCCGCGCTTTCTCCACCCGCTCAAAGAGCTCAAGGACCGCGGCGGGAAGATCGTCAATTTCAATCCGGTCATCGAGCAGGGGCTCGTCTCCTTCACGGATCCGCAGAGCCCGACCGCCATGCTGACCGGAAAGGAGACGATCATCTCCGACCAATATCATCAGTTGAAGGCCGGCGGGGATGTCGCCGCCATCTTCGGCCTATGCAAATATGTGGTCGAGGCCGACGACCAGGCGCACGCGAACGGCGCCGCCGAGGTCATCGACCATGCCTTCATCGCCCAGCATACCACCGGTTTCGATGAGTTCATCCAATCCTGCAGGAACACAGGCTGGGCCGAAATCGAGCAGGAGAGCGGGCTCACCGAGGCGGCGCTGCGCGACGCGGGAGCCGTCTATGTCGCGTCCGAGAGGGTCATCGCCGTCTACGGCATGGGGCTGACACAGCACACACACGGCACGCTGAATATCGCGATGCTCGTGAACCTGCTGCTCCTGCGGGGCAATATCGGCAAGCCTGGCGCGGGGTGCTGCCCCGTGCGCGGCCACAGCAATGTGCAGGGCCAGAGAACCGTCGGGATCGCCGAGAAGACCAAGCTGGTGCCGCTGGATAAATTGAAGGAATTGTTCGGCTTTGACCCTCCGACCGAAGACGGCATGAATATCGTCGAGGCGTTCGAGGGGCTGTTTGCCGGCAAGGTCAAGGCGTTCATCTCACTGGGCGGTAATCTGGTGCGCGCCGTACCAGACCAGCGCCGGGCGGAGCAGGCCTGGGCCGCGCAGGACCTCACCGTCATGATCTCCACCAAGCTCAACCGCAGCCATCTGTTCCCCGCCAAGCAGGCATATGTCCTGCCCTGCCTCGGCCGTTTTGAGAGCGACGAACAGGCGACCGGCAACCAGACCGTGACCACCGAGGATAGTTTCTCGATGATCAACGGCTCGATCGGCCACCGCGATCCGCCGTCCGACATGGTGAAGAGCGAACTGGCGATCGTCGCTTGTATCGCCAAAGCGACACTGGCACCCAATGAAAAACTGAAATGGGACGAATGGACGGACGATTATTCGCTCGTCCGCAACCTCATCGAGCATACCTATCCCGATGACTTCCGTGACTATAACGGGCGCATGTACACGCCCGGCGGATTTTATCGCGGCAATGATGCGCATGAGCGGATCTGGAAGACGCCCGAGGGCAAAGCGCTCTTCACCACTCCGGGTCAGCTCAATTCTCTCGGGTTCAAGGATGCGCCTGGTCGTTTCCGCCTCATCACGATGCGTTCAAACGACCAGTTCAACACCACGATCTACGGCTATTCAGACCGGCTACGCGGGCTGGAGAGCTCGCGGGATATTCTCCTGATGTGCCCTGAGGATATCGCCGACGCGGGCTTCAGTGCGGGCCAGAAAGTTACATTGATCACGGATATCGCGGATGGTCATGACCGTCGCCTCGGCGGGCTCACGCTCACAGCCTATAAACTGCCACGCGGGACCATCGGCGGCTACTATCCGGAGTGCAACGTGCTGGTGCCCATCACCCACCATGACGAAATGTCCAAAACGCCGGCGTCAAAATCTGTCCCCGTGCGCGTGATGGCGGGCTGAGCCCGTCGCTAATTCCCCTCGCTCACGGCGTCGGTTTCAACAGGCTGTCCTTCAATCTCCACGCGCTGCTTGGGTAGCGCGCCAGGATACTCCGCCTGCATGAACTCGATCATCTTCTCGCGCACGTAGCAGCGCAGATCCCACGCCTCGCCTGAATTACGCGCAGAGACCAGCGCGCGTAACGTGATCGTGGTGGGGAGCGCGTGCGTCACCTGCAACACCACGACCTTACCGCTCCATAGTTTCGAGGAGTGCACGATCTCGTCGAGCTTTTTACGCAGCGCATCCACCGGAATGGTGTAGTCGACGCTCCAATGCACGCTGCCGATCAACTCGGAATTCTCCCGTGTCCAGTTCTGGAACGGATTCGCCAGCAGCCACGCCAGCGGCACCACCATGCGCTGCCAGTTCCATATTCTCACCACCACATAGGTGGACGTAATCTCCTCGATCCAGCCCCACTGGCCATTGATCACCACCGCGTCCTCCACGCGGAACGGCTGGGTGATGGCGATCTGGATGCCGGCGATGAGGTTTGAGAGAACCGGGCGCGCCGCCAACCCCACCACCAGCGCGGCGGCACCGGCGGAGGCCAGCAGCGACACGCCATACTGCCGCACCGCGGGGAATACCATGAGTGTCGCGGCGATGGTGATGACCACGCTCAAGACACGGCTCACCCGGCGCAGCACCTGCCACTGGGTGGCCTGCCGGCGCGCCATCACATTGGCCTGGATATCATCCGGCCGGTGGGAGAGCTTGAGGCTAGTGAAGATGTCGATCGCGACGATCGCGCTACAGCCTACAAGCGCGATGAACGCCGCGCTCAGTATATGCAAAAGCACCGTCTTGCCATGATGCCCAACCGGCATCGCCGGAACCACACCGGCGAACAGAACGACACCGATGACAAAGAATAGAATCGTATTGGTGCGCCTCACCAGCGTGGCGATGAGCGGCCGTTTATCGAGCAGCCGATTGGGTATGATCCGCACGAGAACGTAATGCAGGACCACCGTCGTGATGATCACCGCGAGGATGAGGGCCAAGCTTATGAGTTGCGGCGGCCATCCGGTCAGCGCCTTGGAAATAGTATGCGCCACGTGCGATATCGGGTTGGCCGTACGCAAATGGGAGGCAGTTGATACTGATTGAGCCATCGCTCCCAGAAGTGAGAGCCCGGCGACGGCGATACAAGGCTGATGGTCGATCAGCCCCCCGATTCGCAGCGCAATACAGCATAAAAGCCAGGTGAAGTTTAATTAACTAGCTATCCATTTTTCTTCGCGATGCACTGCAAAGCAGAAGCAAGGCGGCCGAAAATCTGGCATGGGTCAATGATTTTTTCTGAATTCAGCTCGACAAATATGTTTTAATAACATAATAAAATACTCTGTTTTTTATTGAAAAATAGAATCACTTAAAACTTGCCCGAGCGTTGCAGGCTTGTTTTTGGCCACTCCATGGGCGAAATTCCTGATTTTCTGCTCAGTGAGATTATGCAAAGATTATCCATATCATGAACAAATTGTCGGGTGCCGACATCCGGAAACAGGGCGCATGGCGCGGCTCGTAATCGTCTCAAACCGCGTGCCGGATGCATCGGAGGCGACGGGTCCGCGCGCGGGTGGGCTCGCCGTCGGGCTGGCGGATGCGCTCACACCGGGCACACTCTGGTTTGGCTGGTCGGGCAGGCGCGGCCGGCAGACCACGACGGAGCCCGCCTATGCCGAATTCCGCCGTCTGACTTACGCCACCATCGACCTCGGAGAGGCGGACTATCGCGCCTTTTACCTCGGCTTTTCCAACGGCACACTCTGGCCGCTGTTCCATATGATGCCGAATCTCACCAGCTTCGACCGGGCGGAGTACGCGGTCTATCGCGAGGTCAATCATATCTTCGCCACCGCGCTGCTGCCGCTGTTGCGGCCCGACGATCTGATCTGGATTCACGACTACCAGCTGCTGGGCGTCGCGGCCGCGCTGCGCGCATTAGGGGTCCATAACCGGATCGGCTTCTTCCTGCATATTCCCTTCCCGGCACCCGCGATATACGAGGTTCTGCCGCCCGCGCGCGAGTTGCTCAGCGGCATGCTGGCCAATGACGTCATCGGCTTTCATACCGAGCGTGACCGATGGCATTTCCTCAATACGGTCAACGTCATTCTGGGAATAGACGCCACGGCGGATAACGTCATCACCCATGCGGGGCACAGCACACAGGTGATCGTGACACCCATCGGTATCGATGTGGATGGCTTCACCGCACAGGCGGTGCGCGCGGCGCGGCGCGTCGCGACAAAACGCATGGTGGAGAGTCTCTCGGGCCGCACCTTGATGATCGGCATCGACCGGCTGGACTACACGAAGGGCCTGCCCGCGCGCTTCGATGCCTATCAGCGCTTCCTCGCCAACTACCCGGAGCACCGGCACCATATCAGCTTCTTGCAGATCGCCGCACCCTCCCGCGAGGAGGTGGACCGCTACCGCGCGCTGCGCAAGGACCTGGACAATAAAACGGGGGCGATCAACGGCGCCTATTCGGACTTCGATTGGGTGCCGTTGCGCTACATGACGCGCACGGTCAGCCGCTCCCTCATCGCCGGATTCTACCGCACCGCGCGCATCGGCCTCGTCACGCCCTTGCGGGACGGCATGAATCTGGTGGCCAAGGAATATGTCGCGGCCCAAAACCCGGCGGACCCGGGCGTGCTGGTGCTCTCGCGCTTCACCGGGGCCGCCGCCGGGATGGCGGAGGCGTTGCAGGTGAACCCGCTCGATATCGATGCCGTCGCCGAGGCGATCGGCGCCGCCCTGGCGATGCCGCTGGAGGAACGCCAGATGCGCCATGCGGCGCTGCTGGAACGGCTTCGTCATGAATCAGCCAAGGCCTATTGCGATGCCTTCACGGCGTCGCTGCGGGGTGCAAACCACTAAAACCAAGCAGCGTATGGTCCCACACCAGGATGTTCGCCGCGCCGTCATGCAGCACCCGCGCGGGCGGGCCGAACTGCGCGGTGACGCCCGCCAGGCACAGGCGGACATCCAGGCATTCCTCACCATCATCGGCAATCCAGATGAAGAAGGTTTTTTGGCCCCGTGGGATATCCTGCGGCCTCAGCCAGTCGAACGCGGACTGGACGCGCACCTGCCTGGTCATCCTGCCATTCTGCGGGTTGAACAAAACCGGCCGGAGGATAATTTTGCCCTGACTGAGCGCCGTCACGGCATTGGCGAGCGACCCCCAATACGGGCCGTACCCGTAATTCAGACCATTTTTCGTGAGAAATTCGATACGGCGCTGCACCTGCCCGTCCCGCACCATAAGCCCAGGCCTGCTCCAGGCGGGCGCGGTGCTGACCAGCCCGGCGCTGAAAAACAGGAACACAACCGCGCAAAAACCGACTCTCTGCCACGCGCTGAAGCGCCGCCAGCCGAGGTCCAGCACGACCCCCAACACTGTGACGAAGAGATAGAGCACATTGAGCAGAAAGCGCCCGGAATAGCCGTGCATCGGCACGTTGATCAGCACCACGCACACCGTGCTGGCGGCTGCGGATAGGCCGGCCATGAGTATCAACGGCGGCAACAGCCAGTATTGTGGCAGCATCCGGCGGGCAACGGCGCTCGCGGCCAGCGCTACCGCGGCCCAGACTGCCAGGGAGAGGCATGCGGGCAATAGCTGGTCGGAATGTTCCCACGGCAGCAGGTTGAGCAAGCCGCCGAGGTCACGCAGGAGCACCCCGGCATTACGCTCGGCCAACGCCGGGCTGGCGAGTTTGGTCGAGACATTCGGCAGAAAACCCAGCAGGGCGAGCAGATGCGTGCGGACCAGCACCAGCGCCAGGGCCACACCCAGGAGCAACTCCCGGATCACATGCGGCGGAACCCGGCGATGAAAACGCCAGAGCAACGCCACGCCGGTGAGCACCAGCGGAATGTCGTAGGCCGGGAGCATCCAAGGGTCTGAGAGCGTGCCGAGCAGGCATACCAGCATCACGGCCGGCGCATAGGCGTATTTTTTACGAGCGAGCCCGCGCAGCGCGCAGAGCAATGCCGCCAGACCATACAGGTTGGTGACATCATGGGACGTGGGGGACGAGGCATAGCCGAGGGTCTGCGCGTAGAGCCCGAGGCACAGCAGGATGATCGGCAGGATTCTGGCGGCCCGCCTAGCGCCCAGCGCCTGCGCTATCGCCCCGCAGGTGAATGCCGCCAGCGCAAAGACCAGCCAGCCGGAGAAGATCACGAGGCCAGGCCGCGCACCCAGCAGCGCGAAGCATAGGAAGTTGAACGGAATAATCGAGAGCAGCCAGTTATCCGGCGTGAAGATGAAATGCGTCATCCAGTGCCATCCGCCGGATTTCAAGCCTTGCCACAGGGTCATCGAGAGCAGGGCATCCGGGTTCGTGGTCACCAGCGCGAAGACGGTTTTAAGGCTGAGGAAGATCGCGGCGGCCAGGCCCAGGGCGTAAATAAACCAGAATAATTTTCGTTCACGGGCCAGCATTGCCTTGCCTTATAGGTGCGGCATTACAGGGCTGCAACCAAGGGCTGCACCCTCCATTGCTTGCATCACGTCATTTTTTTCTCTACCTCGTTCATCCCACAGAAAGCCTGCCATCATGAAAAAAGTTACACCAAAGACCGACCGGTTCACCTGGGATGCCGACTCCGTAGTTTGGGACAAGACGCCAGAGCCCGCCCCCGGGAGCCAATTTGCTGGCTCGGAGTGCTCGTTCAGGGTTGCGGTTGCGGGTGCCACGGGTGCTGTCGGGCGCGAGATTCTCAAAACCCTGGCGGAGCGCAATTTCCCCATCTCGGAGGTCGCAGCGCTCGCCTCGGGCCGCTCGGCCGGCTCCCAGGTCTCCTTCGGCGATGACCGGGTGCTGACCGTGAAGAACCTCGACAAATTCGACTTCACGGGCTGGGACCTGGCACTCTTCTCGCCCGGTGCCGCGGTCTCGGCCATTCATGCGCCGCGCGCAGGCGCCGCCGGCTGCGTGGTGATCGACAATACCTCGCAGTTCCGCATGGACCCGGAGGTGCCGCTGGTGGTGCCGGAGGTGAACCCGCAAGCGATCGCGCAGTTCACCAGACGCAATATCATCGCCAACCCCAATTGCTCGACCATCCAGATGGTGGTGGCGCTCAAGCCGCTGCACGACAAGTTCAGAATCAAGCGCGTGGTAGTGGCAACCTATCAATCCGTCTCCGGTGCGGGGAAGGAGGGCATGGATGAGTTGCTCGCCAATACCAAG
Source organism: Pseudomonadota bacterium (assembly GCA_021798575.1). GTDB lineage: Bacteria > Pseudomonadota > Alphaproteobacteria > Acetobacterales > Acetobacteraceae > Acidocella. The sequence continues at coordinate 52,415 of JAJZGI010000004.1, forward strand.
GTGCATTATGTGCATGATAAAAACCCGCCGCAGGTGTTCCAGAAGGATATCGCCTTCAACGTGATCCCGCAGATCGACGTCTTCATGGAGGATGGCGCCACCAAAGAGGAATGGAAGATGGTGGTGGAGACCCAGAAGATCCTGGACCCGGGCATTGCGGTGATCGCGACCTGCGTGCGCGTGCCGGTGTTCATCGGCCATGCCGAGGCCGTGCATGTGGAGTTCGAGCGGCCGGTGAGCGTGGGGGAGGCGCGCGCGGCGCTGCGCCATGCGCCCGGCGTGATCGTGTATGACCAGCGCGAAGACGGCGGGTATATCACGCCCGCCGAATGCCAGGGCGAGGATGCGGTGTATGTCTCGCGTATCCGCCGGGATGCCACGGTGCCGCATGGCCTGGCCTTCTGGTGTGTCTCGGATAATCTGCGCAAGGGTGCGGCGCTGAATGCGGTGCAGATCGCGGAGTATCTGGTGGCGCATGACATGCTGCGCAAAAAAACCGAAAAGGCGGCTTGATCAGCCGGCGGCTCATGGGCTGCGCAGCCCCATGTTCGCGAACACCTGCTCCCCGACCTCGGTGCGCTGAGCGCCGTTGAGCGTGCCGATGACGCTGGCGGTGCGCGCCTGCACGGTCATGATCTTGGCGGTGCGGATGACCGAGGCAACCAGCCCCGTGGCCTGCGGATCATCAAACGGGATATCCCCTGGCCCGGGGTGGTTCGGTGCGCTGGTGATCATCAGCACCCAGAGCAGCCCATGATGCCGCAGAATATCCCCCGCCACGATCACCAGCGCCGGGCGGTATGAAACCTCACCGCCGTGCGCGGGATGAGGGATTTTGATGATATCCCAGCGCCTGAAGTCCGGCGTAGGCCGCCGCATCGGCGGCACTTTCCCATTCAGCGAAGACAGGTGCCGGGCTGGCCCCGGCATTTGAGGATTTGCTGAGAATAACGCGGCCAGTCTCGATTGAAAATCCAAGTGAGTCTCCCACGTTCAAGCCAAGGTGGTGGCGCACCGCGCGCGGAATGGTGGTCTGAGCCTTGCTTGTCAGTTTACTAGTGATCATGTCTTCGCCGTTCCGAGTGTGGGGCATTCTGGCCGCAGAAACTTAATGTCTTCTGAAGAACCGGGATTTCCCGTGCAAAAACTGGAAAATTCGCGGCCCAACGGGATTTTCCGTGCCGGTAAGGAATTTTCTTGGCCCGGAAAATCCTTACGCCGCAACACTTCCCTACAGTAAGGAATTTCACGGATTTTCCTTACCGCAACCGGGCTCGGTTTTTGCGCGCCAAAATAGGGCCACGATTAGGCTAATCCGCGAGAATCCACTATGAAAGCTCGATAACCCCCCCACGATTCCGGAGCCTCTGTTGATGTCTGAGCCGACCACCCCGCTGACCGAAACCCCGGATGACTCCTACGACGCCGCCTCCATCAGCGTACTCAAAGGGCTGGATGCGGTCCGCAAGCGCCCGGGCATGTATATCGGGGACACGGACGACGGCTCCGGTCTGCACCATATGGGCTTCGAGATCATCGACAATGCGGTGGATGAAGCCCAGGCGGGCTACGCCAATCAGGTCGAGGCGATCCTGAATGGCGACGGCAGCATGACCGTGCGGGACAATGGCCGCGGCATCCCGACCGACATCCACGCCGAAGAGGGAATCTCCGCCGCCGAGGTGGTGCTGACCAAGCTGCACGCCGGCGGCAAGTTCAACCAGAATTCCTACAAGGTCTCCGGCGGGTTGCACGGCGTGGGCGCCGCGGTCGTGAACGCGCTCTCTGAATGGATGGACGTGCGCATCTGGCGCGGCGGGCAGGAATATTTCATCCGCTTCCAGCATGGAGAGACAATGGCACCGCTCGCCCTCATCGGCCCGGCGGACCACGCCAACGGCACCGAGGTCACGTTCAAACCCTCAAACGGCACCTTCACCCATACCGAGTTCGACTACGCGGTGTTCGAGCGCCGGCTGCGCGAGTTGGCGTTCCTCAATTCCGGCCTCGCCATCGTCCTGCGCGATGAGCGCCACGAGCCGTTCCTGAAGGCGAAGTTTTTCTACGAGGGCGGGGTCAAGGAATTCGCGCTCTGGCTGGATCGCGCCAAGACACCTATTCTGGCGACTCCCATCACCTCCATCGGCGAGGCCAAGGAGCATGGCATCCGTGTGGAATTCGCGCTCACCTGGAATGATTCCTACCATGAGACGATGCTCTGCTTCACCAACAACATCACCCAGCGGGACGGCGGCACCCATCTCGCCGGCTTCCGCGCCGCCCTCACCCGCGTGGTCTCCAAATATGCCCAAGGAATGAGCAAAAAGGACAATCTGGAACTGAACGGGGAGGATATGCGGGAAGGCATGACCGCGGTGCTCTCGGTGAAGGTGCCGGACCCGAAATTCTCGTCCCAGACCAAAGACAAATTGATCAGCTCCGAGGTCCAGCCGGTGGTACAATCCGCCGTGGCGGATGCGCTAAGCCACTGGTTCGAGACGCACCCGAAAGAGGCCAAGAATATCGTCCAGAAGGTGATGGACGCCGCCGCCGCGCGCGAGGCCGCCCGCAAGGCGCGCGAGCTCACCCGGCGCAAGGGCGTGCTGGACATCTCCTCGCTGCCCGGCAAGCTCGCGGACTGCCAGGAGCGCGACCCGGCAAAATCCGAGCTGTTTCTGGTGGAGGGGGATAGCGCCGGTGGCTCCGCCAAACAGGGGCGCGACCGCAAATATCAGGCGATCCTGCCGCTGAAGGGCAAAATCCTGAACGTCGAGCGCGCGCGGTTCGACAAGATGCTGGGCAGCCAGGAGATCGGCACGCTCATCACAGCGCTTGGCACCGGCATCGGCCGTGGCGAGCCCGAGCAGGGCGGGTTCGATGAGAGCAAACTGCGCTACCACCGTATCGTGATCATGACGGACGCGGACGTGGACGGCTCGCACATCCGCACCCTGCTGCTCACGTTTTTCTACCGCCAGATGCCCAAACTCATCGAACACGGGTATCTGTACATCGCCCAGCCGCCGCTCTACCGCGCCAAGCGCGGCAACGACCAACGTTATTTGAAGGACGACGACGCGCTGGAGGGCTTCCTGCTGGACCGCGCCCTGGGTGAGGCCAGTCTGCGCGCCGCCGATGGCACGCTCTACGCGGGCGATGAACTGCGGGCCGAGATGGAATGGATCGGGCAGACAGTGCACCGGCTCAAAGCCCTCTCGAACCTGCTGCCCATCACGTATCTGGAACAAATGGCCATCACCGGCCTGCTGGCGACGGACGCACTGGGCAACCCGGAGCGCGACCAGGCGCTGAGCACCCGCCTCAACGCCTATTCCCTTCCCACGGAGCGCGGCTGGGTCGTCACCTCCAATGCCAGCGGCGTCACCCTGGGCCGCATGGTGCGCGGCGTGGCCGAGCGCTACACGGTGGATGCCGCCGTGCTGCGCACGATCGAGGCTCGCTACCTGGCCGAACGCGCCCCCCGGCTGGCCGAGCTGTTCGGCACGGATGCTACGCTTGGCATCGACGGGCCGGCAAAACCCATCCATGGCCCGGCGGCGCTCTGGGAGCTGATGCTGACCTATGGCCGCCGTGGGCAGACCATCAGCCGGTTCAAAGGCTTAGGGGAGATGAACCCCGAGGAGCTATGGAAAACCACGCTGGACCCGCAGGTGCGGCGGCTGTTGCAGGTCAAGATCGCCGACGCCGAGGACACGGACCAGATATTCTCCACGTTGATGGGCGATGTGGTGGAACCACGGCGGGACTTCATCGTCACCAATGCGCTGAAGGTGGCCAACCTGGATACGTGATGGCATCTGATGCTCAGCCGCTGTTGCGCAGCGCGGCGGCGATGCCATTGATCGAGATATGCACCCCACGCCGCAGCCGCTCACTCACCTCGCCCTCGCCGCCTTGGGCGGTCTGTTCGCGGTAGCGGCGCAGCATCTCCACCTGCACATGGTTCAGCGGGTCCAGATAGGGGAACCGATAGGTGATCGAGCGGCGCATCACCGGGTTCCGGTCGAGCAGCGCCCGCTGGCCGGTAATCGCCAGAAGCTGCGCCCGCGTGCGCCCATATTCGGCCCGGATGCGCGTAAAAATTCGCTCGCGCAGCGCTTCATCTTCCACGAGCCGGGCGTAGCGCTCGGCGATTCCCATGTCCGCCTTCGCCAGCACCATGTCCATGTTCAGCAACAACGTCGAAAACACCGGCCACTCCTGGAACATGGACTGGAGCAGCCGCAACCCATGGCCGCCCGGCCTGGCGGTGAACGCCTCCACGGCGGTACCAAACCCATACCAGCCTGGCAGCATGACACGGCATTGCGCCCAGGAGAACACCCAGGGGATCGCGCGCAGCGCCTCGATGGAACGGCCGGCCACGCGCGAGGAAGGTCGGCTGCCCAGATTAAGGCTGGCGATCTCGGTGATCACGGTGGATTGCCAGAAATAATCGTTGAACCCAGGCGTCTCATACACAAGGTCGCGATAGGCCGCATAGGCGGTATCCGAGAGTTGCGCCAGCGCGGCTGGAAAACTGGGGGACAGCGGCTCGGAGAGTGCGGGTTCCACGGTCGCGACGAGCGTGGATGATACCAGAACCTCCAGGTTGCGCCGGCCAATTTCCGGGCTGCCATATTTGGCGGAGATCACCTCGCCCTGCTCGGTGAGGCGGATTTGACCGTCCACGGCACCTTTTGGCTGCGCGAGGATCGCCTGAAAACTCGGGCCGCCGCCGCGCCCGACCGAGCCGCCACGGCCATGGAACAGCCGCAGCCGCACGCCATGGCGCGCGAACACTTCCACCAGCCCAACCTCCGCGCGGTACAATTCCCAGCCCGAGGTGAGGAAACCACCGTCCTTGTTGCTGTCCGAATAGCCGAGCATGACCTCCTGCGTTTCATCGCGGCTGGCCAGCAACGCCCGATAGATCGGCACGCGAAACATCTGGTCCATGATCTCGGGTGCCCCGCGCAGATCCTCGATGGTCTCGAACAAGGGCACGATGTTCACGTCCAACTGCTTGGACAAAGGGCTGAGCAGGCCAGCCTCCTTCAGCAACACGGCGAGCTCCAGCAGGTCGGAGGCGCCTTGCGCCATGGAGATGATGGCGGTGCGGATGGAGCGGCTGCCATAACGCAGATGCGCCGCCCGGGCTGCGTCAAAAATCGCCAGCTCTGTCGTTGTCTCGGCGCTGTAGGCGACATGGCGGGAGACGAGCGGGCGGCTGGTCGCCAGTTCCGCCAACAGCAGCGCAACCCGCGCCGCCTCACCCGCCTGCAGATAACCGGTGCCGGGGTTCGCCACCTCCAGCAGCTCGCCGATGACACGCTCATGCACCGAGGAGTTCTGCCGCAGGTCGATCGGCGCCAGCGACCAGCCAAAAACCCGCACCGCGCGCAATAACTTCCCCAGCCGCCCCTGCGCCAGCAAGACCGAGCCATGGACGCGCAGGGAATTCCGAACGATCGATAGCTCGGCCATGAGGGCATCGGGCGTCTCATAGGCTTTGAGTTTCGTGTACTGCACCCGTCGGTCCGGCTCAGCGGGCGGGCGGCCGAACAGTGCGAGATGCGTGGCATCCAGCCGCGCCTGGATCGTCGTCAGCGCCCGCCGGTAGGGCTCATCGGCCTGATGTGCCGAATGACCAGCGGATTGTTCAGCCAGAGCGTGGAGCTCATCGGTGGTGGTGGCGTGCAGCGAGGCCAGGGTAAGCTCGCGCCGCAGTAGTCGCAGCTGAGCGCCATAAAATCTGAAAACACGCTCCGCCTGCCGGGCCAGCGCATGGGTCAACACATCGGCATTGACAAACGGATTGCCGTCGCGGTCGCCGCCGATCCAGCTCCCGACCTCCAGGAACGTCGGCAGATCCTCTGTCTCCTGTCCGAGCTCCTGCTCGACAGCCGCATAGAGTTTCGGCACCTCGGCAAAAAATGTCGCGTCGAAAAAGGCCAGCGCGTTCTCGACCTCATCGAGCACCGAGAGCTTTGTCGGGCGTAGCATCCTGGTCTGCCACAGAATCAGCACCAGGCCGCGCAATTCAAGCTCTATCTCATCGCGCTCCGCCATCGTTTCGGCGAAGCGGTCCCGCCGGTTCAACAGGGTTGCGATATTCTCGAGGTTATCTAGGATGCTGCGCCGCTGCACCTCGGTCGGGTGCGCGGTCAGAACCGGGGCGATATAGGCCGTTTCAAAAAAATTCCTGAGTGCCCGGTTGTCGAAGCCATTGTCGCGGGCGCGGGCGATTCCGGCTTTGAGGCTGCCTTCGCGGGGCGGTGACCCCGCGATCAGATGCGCGCGCCAGCGCCTGGTATGGTGGTGGTCCTCGGCGATGTTGGCCAGAATCGAGAAATAGCCGAACGCGCGGGCGATGCCGTTGATCTGCCCCTCCGAGAGCCCGGATAGAATCGCCTGAAGTTCGGTCTGTGCCGCCTGGTCATGGTCCCGGTGGAAGCGAACCGCCAACTGCCGGATGGACTCGATCAGTCCATAGGTCTGCGCGCCATCCAACGCGCGGATCGTATCCCCCAGAATCCGCCCGAGAAAGCGAATATCCTCATGCAGCGCCTCATCCATTCCATGATCGAGATGTTTTTTGGTCTCTGTGATGTCCATGACGCCGATCAAACCACGCATTGCTGCGGGAAGAAATAGCGAAAATAGATCGACCCATCTGCGCTGATTTTCGCAAACGCGGCGCCTGCGCAAATATCAGTTTCCGGGCAGACTTCGCATAGCGCGCATAAAAAAGGCCGGTCCTGAGACCGGCCATGCACCTCTTTGGATGCGGTTTTTAGAGCTCCCTAAACTTGGCGGCTGACACTCTTTAACGATGTATTGGTTACATCCTATTCATGCCACGGCGGGTTTTGTGGCGTAAAAAAGGCGCCCATGCAAGCCTAAACCTGCAATATACTGCAATTTTTAGGCATCACATGCATTTTTTTTCCTTAATTTTTATTTCATGCGAGCTTTGAGGGAGGCCACCGCCGCGCGAATTTCCTCCGCCGCCTGGGTCAGCGGGCCTGCCTCGGTTACGCCCAGCCCATCGGCGAAGGCATTGGCATAGCCGGCGCGGTTGGCCAGCGCGACCTCCAGCAGCGTGAGCCCGCGCGCGGCAATCTCCGCCTCCATACGTTTGCGCAGGCGAGAGGCCGCTGGCGCACGGTTGAAAATGAGCACCGCCGGGCGTTTTTCCTCCGCCGCCAACCGCAGCGTGCCTTCGGCGGCCCATAGGTCCGGCGGTGCGGGGTTGAGCGGGATCAGCACGAGGTCCGCCGCCCGCACGGCGCGCCGCGCGTCGCTGTCGGTCACCGGCGGCGTGTCGATCAGCACATAGTCATGCGCGGCCTTGAGTTTTTCCAATTCGCTGGCCAACCGCCAGCCGGCCACCGTGGCTAAGGTGAGGCCCGGCGCAGCCTTGGGTGCGCTGGCGCGCAGCTTGCCCCATATGGTCAGGCTGCCCTGCGGGTCGATGTCCATCACCGCCACGCTGGCGGACTCGACCAGCGCTACCGCAAACTGCGCCGTAAGCATGGTCTTGCCGGAGCCACCCTTTTGCTGTGCAACCGCGATAACCTTGCCCATATGGATCTCTCCTGCTTCAGAGTTAGTAAACCGTACATAGAGCCGAAAGGCCAAGCATTTTATGGATGAGCTTTTAACGTCGCTGGAGATGGCAAGGGCCGACGCGCTGGCGGGCGATGGCCCCGCGCTCATGGAAGCCGCCGGGCGGGCGGTGGCGCGCGCCATCATCCAGCGCACCCCGCCGTGCCGCACCCTCGTGCTGGTCGGCCCGGGCAATAATGGCGGGGACGGAAGGGTGGCGGCGCGCTACCTCGCGCACACGGGCTGGCCGGTGGCGGTGCAGGAGGTCGCCAGCGCCAGCCCGGCGCAGGTGGCGCGGGCGGAACTGGTGATCGACGCGGTCTTCGGGGCGGGCCTGGCGCGGGATATCACGCCCCAGGTCGAGGCCCTGTTGCGCGCGGCCCCCCGGCTGGTTGCCATCGACATGCCGAGCGGCGTGGATGGCGCCACCGGCCAGGTGCGCGGCTATGCGCCCCAGGCCGAGCTTACCGTCACATTCTTTCGTGCCAAGCCAGGGCATTTTCTCTATCCCGGGCGTGGCCTGTGCGGTGAACTGCTGGTGCGCGACATCGGGCTGCCCGCCGTGGTGCTGGATGAGATCCGGCCGCAGACTTGGCTGAACGGGCCCGCATTATGGTCACCCCTGCCGATACGCAGCGCGGTTGCGCATAAATACAGCGCGGGCGATGTCACCGTGTTGTGCGGCAGCATGCCGGGTGCCGCGCGGCTGGCCTGCGCGGCGGCACGCCGCGCAGGGGCGGGCGTGGTAACCCTGGCCGCCGAGGCGCCGATGGTTCTGCCCGAGGCGGGGTTGATCGTCCGCGCGGAGCCGCTGGCGGACTTGCTGGCGGACCCGCGTCGCCGCGTTTTCATCTGCGGGCCGGGGCTTGGCACCACGGCGGGAGAAAGACTGGCAGCGCTGATCGCGGCGGGAGATCGTATCATCGTCGCGGATGCCGATGCGCTCAGCGCCTGCACCGCCGCGCCTGAAAAACTCCGTGGCACCGCCGTCATCACCCCTCACGCGGGCGAGTTCGCCCGGGTGTTCGGCGCCATCGGGCGCGACCGCCTGGCCGCCGCCCGGAGCGCCGCGCAGCAATGCGGCGCGGTGGTGGTGTTGAAAGGCGCGGACAGTATCATCGCCGCACCCGATGGCCGCGCCGTGATCAACGCCAACGCGCCGCCCTGGCTCGCCACCGGCGGCACGGGCGATGTACTGGCGGGAATTATCGCGGCACTGCTGGCGCAGGGCATGGAAAATTTCATGGCCGCCTGTGCCGCGGTGTTTCTGCACGGTGCCGCGGCGCAACGCCTCGGCCCTGGGCTGCTGGCCGAGGATATTCCGCCAGCACTCGGCCCTGTTATGGCGGGTTTTGTACCCCGCACGCCCCAAGCAGGCCGGTGAGCTCTCGGATCACGGGGAATACCTCCTGGTTCCAGTTCGCCCCCTGGGCGTCGTGCGCGGCCTGCTCGGCCTCCACAATCCAGCGGTCCTCCTTGAAGATCCGCTCCGTGAAGGCGACGAGAAACGGCCAGCCCGCCGCCAGCAGGCTGCGCCCGAGGATGCCGCCTGGTTTATGGATCGAGAGCAGGCCAAAGGTGCGGATGCGCCGCTGCTCCGCATCCAGCGGCACATAGACGATCCACAGATCCATCACCGGCTCGGTGCCGCCAGCGGGTACAATACGGAGCGTCTGGTACGGGTATTCCGTGCGAATCGTCATCACGTCCTGGTCGTTGACCTCCGCGCTGCGCTTGCCGCCAAAAATCGCCGCCTCGCCCAGCGGCTGTTTGCCGGCGGTCCGGGCAAAGGTATATTGCACCTCCAGCCAGTCCCCACCCATCCGACGCCCCAGGTAGCGCGGGCGGATCTGTCCCATCTGCCTGCGGTGTAGGAACTGATGGTTCATATCCATCAGATTCTCATGCATGAAGGAGTAGTGGCACGCGACCTCCCGGCCGAACCGCCGCGTGCGGTACGCGGGATCGGAGGCGGCGGAGAGATCGGGGAAATTATCCGACCGCGCCGCATCGCCGGGAAAAATGAAGACCAGCCCGGCTTCCTCGCGGCAGGGATAGGATTTCACGCCATTGGGCAATTTGCCTTTGCCCAAATAGGGCACGTCTATGCACTTTCCCTCGGCGTCATAGGTCCAGCCATGATAACCGCAGCGGATGGCACAACCCTGGACCACGCCCGCGGCCAGCGGCACCTGGCGGTGCGCGCAGCGGTTGGCCAGCGCGAATACCTTGCCCGCCTTGGGGCGCACGAGCACAATAGGCTCCCCCGCGAACTGCACGGCGAGCGTCTTGCCCGCCTTCAACTCACGCCCCCACGCCACGGGATACCAATGGTCCGGATGGATCTTCACCCGCCTCGTATCCAGCACCGGGCCGCTGATGGATGGAACCTCAGCCGTGTCGTCGGTGTTCAGAATGATCGAGTCCATGCAGAGCTTCCCCAAGACCAATATGCGATACGCGCGGCTTGGGACGACCATGCCAGAGTTTTACCCGCTAGAATATAGCCGTGGGTTCGCTACTTCAGATACTCACCGAGGCTGGCGCGAACACTGCTGATCACATCCTCCCACGCGCCCGGCTCTGCCTGACGAAACAGCAGCCCGGTGGGATACCACGGGCTGTCCGCCCGCTCCATCAACCAGCGCCAATCGGCGTGAGCGGCCAGTAAAAGCAGCGTCGGCTTGCCCATGGCACCGGCCAGATGGGCAAAGGAGGTGTCGCTGGTGATCACGACATCGCAATGCGCGAGCAATGCAGCGGTATCGCCAAAATCCGCCAGATCATCGCCCATCAGCCGGACATTTTTATGTGCTGCAAGAATTTCGCGCTCCGCCGCCGAGAGCTCTTTTTGCGCACAGAGGAACTCCGCCGCGGTGCCGAATATCGCCTGGAACTGCTCAAGCGGGACGAGACGGCTGGCATTGCCGGGGAATTTCGGGTTGCCCTTCCAGACGAAACCGATGCGCTTGCGTCGGCTGCTTCCCAGACGCTTGCGCCAGGTTGAAACACGCTCTGGGTCAGGCAGAATATAGGGCGTATCCTGCGGCAGAGTCTCGATGCCCATGTCCAGTGCCAGCGGCAGGCTCATCAGCGGACAATGCAGATCGAAATTCGGCAGACCGGTGCCCATGCCGACGACCTCCCCAAAGCCCGGCAAGCCATGAAACAGCGAGAACAGTGGCGTAAAAACCTCGAACACCACCCGCGCGCCGCGCGCCGCAAGCATGGGCACAAAACGTGCAAACTGGATGACATCGCCCAGCCCCTGTTCAGGGTGCACCAGAATCGTGCGGCCTTCGATCGAGGTGCCGCCGAACCAGAGCGGTCGGCCCGTGTAATGGCGCACCGGCACACCCGCCTTGCCCGCCGCCCAGCGCCATTCATACAGCGGCCAGCCCGCTTCATCATCACCCTGGCGAAGCAATAGCAGCGCCTTGTTCCAGTAGGCGGAGGGATCGTTCGGGTCGGCGCTGATAGCGGCGTCATAGCTTTCGGCGGCGCCCTGCATATCGCCCAGCGCTTCCAGCGCGATTCCGAGGTTGGAATAGGCCATGAGCGGCGATGGCGGATGCGCGATCGCCAGCCGGTTGCTCGCCACCGCGGCCTCCAGGTCACCCTGGCCGTGCTGGATGACACCGCAATTATAATGCGCCTCACCAAAAGCCGGGTCGACCTTCAGCGCCTGTTTGAAACAATCGAGCGCGCGATCGGCCCGGCTCAGCCCGTTCCACGCGACACCCAGCAGCAGCCAGCTCCGCGCATGTGCTGGCTCCAGGCGCAATACCGCCTCGAAATCCCGGATCGCCTCCTCAAACGCCCCGCCATTGAGGCGCAGGCTGCCAAGCTCGAACCTGGCGGGCCAGAATCGTGCATCCTGCGCCAACGCGCGCTCAAAAAGTGCTGCGGCCGCCTGGCGGTCTCCCTTTTGTTGCAGCGCCAGCGCGCGCTGGTGGCACGCCTTGGCATCCGCCGCAGGCTGCATCGCGGCGATTCGCGCACCACTCACGCGAGGCTGAGCTCCGGGAACGCGAGGCCCAGAGAACCCCAAAGCCGGGCCATGGATTCAACGCTCGCCGCCGCACGGTCGTGCCAGCCCGGATAGTCCTGCGCCTTTTCATGCGTCAAAACTTCCTCCGGCGGCGTCTTGTTCATATGCCCAGCCCGGAAACCCCGCACCACCTCCTGCAAGGCCTGCTCACCATAGGCGATGATGCGGATTTCATCGCGCGCGCCCAGAAACAACCCGGAGGTCGCCATGCGCGCATGAAAATTGCTCCAGCTCCGGCAGATCGCATCCAGATAATCCATCGCTGCGATCTCCGCCATCGAATGGCCGAGCATCATGAGGTCTGTCAGCACCCAGTGCTCGATCGCGCTGCGCGCCTTGCCGGTGGGGAAGCGCCGGTCCTCCGGCATACCGCCGCTCTTCTCGGCAATCGAGATCGCGGCCGGCAACGGGTTGCGGATCGTGACCAGATAATCCGCCTTGCCTTGGCCGAGCAGCATCTTGAAACTGCCGCCCCAGTTGGTCAGCTTGTGCATTTTTTTCGGCACCAGCCAGTGGCCGTGCGGATGACGGGTCGTTTTGCGCCGGTAATACAGGCTGGAGATGACCAGAAACTCCGCCGCCTGGAAGATGGAATCCTGCAAATGAAAATACGGCCGGTCGCCCTTCCAGTCGTACCAGATATCACGCATCTCGGGGAATCCATCATGCGCCAGCGCCTCGGACACCCTGGTGTGGTCGAGCCCCACCGTGCGCAGCAGCTCCTTGGTGAGATAGCTGCCCCCGCTGCGCGGATAGCCGATCACGAACGCGAAGTGCGTCTCCCCCAGATATCGCCGCACCATCGGATAGTCACCGGCCAGCATCGCGATCGCGACATGCAGCAGGTCATTGATCGCCCGCTGGCTCAGCGGCGTCCTGAAGATCGCCTCATCGAACTTCGGCACCGGAACCGGATTATGCAGAAAATCCGTCGTCTGGTTGGCCCAGTCGTAGGAGCCATCCGTCCAATCCGCATAGCGCTCGTTCAGCTCAGCCAGGATCCCCAAAAACCACTGCGACGGCTCAAACTTCAGGCTGATATTAAAGTCCACGCAATATCCCGTCTGGTTCAGAGCGCCAGATTAACCTGAAACCAGACCTGGTCGCCACCATTATAGTCGCCCGGCGCGCTGTTCCTGCCCACCCGCACGACATAGGACGCGGTGGCGCTGAACCGCTGCCAGTCATAGGCGA
>JAJZGI010000005.1 GCA_021798575.1 Pseudomonadota bacterium
TCGCGTAGCGATCAAACCCAGCCGTCGAAAATGTCGTCTGCTTCAATGCTGCCCCCTGCCCATGCAGGAGTAGTGTACAAAATTCAAAACGAACAGGGAATCATAATGTTATGCAGAGGTTCCCTAACGGTGCGAACCCGAACCCCGGCTTCACCGGCGCCATAACCAATAACGGTTTCATCAGCGGCCTCGTGGGCGTCAACATCGCGCCGGGTACCGTGGCTTCAAAACCAGGAGGGATCGTCGGTGCGCTAACCAACACGGGAGTCATCAAGGGTACTGACGTCGGTGTGACCAATCGGGGTACGATAACTGCCCTGACCAACAGCGGCACGATCAGCGGTGGTTCGTCGGGCGTCTATAACGCTGGCCTGATAAATTCCTTGAGCAACAACGGCGACATCAATGGCGTAGGCAGTACGGGCATCCATAATATAGGGTCGATCGGCGCGCTCACCAACAACGGCGTGATCAGCGGAACTGACGGAGTTGATAATTCCGGCACGATCGGCGCGCTGACCAATAGCGGCACGATCAACGGCGTAGCCCATACGGGCGTCTATAACGTGGGCCTGATAAATTCTTTGACCAACAGCGGCACCATCACCGGCAAAGACGGCGCCCTCAAGAACAACTCGACGATCACCACGCTGGACAATCTGGGCTCCCTTGTTTCCGCTGGAAACTCGGCGATCTACAACAGCGGCTCGATCGGCGCGCTGACCAATGGCGGCGTCATCAGCGGCGTCTATGGCATTGATAATATCGGCACGATCGGCGCATTGACCAACAGCGGCACGATCAGCGGCAGCCGCGCCGCCATCAGTGTCAGCGGTGCCAACTTTGGCGCGATCAACAACAGCGGTCTCATCTCGGGTAACATCACCTTCGCGGGCCAAGCCCCCATCGCCCTGACCATCACCGGCGGCACCGGCTCGGTCTTCGGCAGGCTCAGCGGCGGCACCATCGCGCTCTCGCCAAACAGCGAGCTCACCTTCGCAGGCGGCAACCAGATACTCACCGACAACGTGAATCTCGGCACTACGGGGACGATGATCAACAACGACCCGCTGCAAATCGGCACGCCCGGGTCGCCCGCCATAGTCAACCTCATCGGCAATTTCGTGCAGGGCGCAAATGGCACGCTCATCATCCCCGTCACGCCGACCATAAGCTCGGTGCTGAACGTGACCGGCAACGCCAGCCTCAACGGCAACGTAACGTACGACTTCGCGCCGGGCACCTACACCATCAAAACCTACAAATACCTCAACGCGGGCAGCGTCACCGGCACCTTCTCCTCCGTGAGCACGGAGAATTTCCCAACAGGCGCTGCCACGCTCACGCTATATCCCACGGCGCCGGGCGCCGAGCTCACCTTCACGCGCGGGGGGGCCATTATCGTCACCCCGGCGAACAGCTCGCTCTTCGGCGCGCAGACCGAGGCGCTGGCCACCACCACGCAGACGGACATGGGCCTGCTGATGGGCGCCGCCGCGCAGGGCGGGAGCAACAGCGCCGCCGCCTGTGCCGCCGCGGCCCAAACCGCACCCGCCGCCACATCGCCGGGCGGCGTGCAGAGCGCCGCGCAGGTCGCGGGCACGCTGGGCAACGCCTTCTGCGGCGCGGGCGGGTGGATCGAGGCGACAGGCAGCCTGATGGACGCCAGCCACTCCAACGGCTCGCCCGGCTACCACGCCGATGGCAGCGGTTTTTTAGCGGGCATCGACCGCGTGTTCGGCGCGCTCGATACACGGCTCGGCTTCGCCCTGGGGTACGACCAGACCCGCGTGACCACCGGCGGCGGCTCCGGCTCCGCGAGCGTGGTGCGGGTCGCCCTCTACGGCGCGCAGCCGCTCGGCCCCGTCACGCTGTCGGGCGTCATCAGCTACGGCAACGCCAGCAACAGCACCTCCCGCGCGTCCGGCTTCGGCAGCATGAGCGAGCACTATAATGACAACATCTTCGCAGGCGGCGCGCAGGGGAGCACGAATGTCGCGCTCGGGCCGCTCGCACTCACCCCGGCGGCGGGCATGCGGGTCGCGGATATCGAGGGCGCGCATTTTGCCGAGCAGGCATCAGGCCTGGCGGCTTCCTTCGCCGTCTCGGGCGCCACGGCCAGCTATACGAGCGTGCAGCCCTTCGCGACCGTCTCGCTCAGCCACCAGTTCCTGGCCAATTCGCAGATGATCATCTCGACCGACGCGCTGGTCGGCTATGAATATCAGGCGGAGGACCAGAACGCGGTGACGGTGCTGAGCGCGGCGGACGGCACGCGCTTCCATGTCGGCGCCAACAAGCTGGACCGGGGCGACGCGCTGCTGGCGCTGGATATCTCGGCGAACAAGGACAATTGGTCGATGTACGCCAACTACGGCGCGCGCGTGGCAGGCAACTGGACAGCCCAAACGGCGGAGGTCGGGATCAGGATCAGCTTCTGACAAGCTAATCCGGTTGCGTAAAACCCTGGGAAATTCTAGGGCTAGCGGGACACTCAACGGGAAGAATCATGAGTAATTTCGCCCCGCCGCTCGAGCAGAATCTCTCCATCCCTGAGGCGCTCGCCCGCGCCAACGCCCATTGGAACGCGGGTCAGGCGGACCAGGCGGAGATGCTGTGCCAGCGTATTCTCGCGGTCTGGCCGGGCCACTCGGATGCATCACATCTGCTGGGGCTCATGGCCCATGCCTATGGCAATCTGGACCTCGCGATCACGCATCTGCGCCAGGCTTGCCAGTCCCCCCGCGCCCCGGCGCTCTATGCCAGCAACCTGGCCGAGATGTGCCGGCAGAATGGCCTGCTGGCCGAAGGCGAAGCCGCCGGCCGCCGCGCCGTGGCGCAGGACCCATCGCTGCCCGGCGCCTGGAATAACCTCGGCATCATCCTGCAGGAGAGCGGAAAATATGAGGAAAGCCGGCGCTGCCTCGAGCGCGTCCTGGCCCTGCAACCGGACAACGCCGAGGCGTATAATAATTTCGGCAACACGGCCAAGCGCCTCGGGCGGATCGCAGAGGCTGAGCGTGCCTGGGCTCGCGCGCTGGAGCTGAAGCCGAACTACGCCGAGCCGCACAGCAACCTCGCCAATCTGCTCTCGGAACAGGCCGAATATGTAAAGGCCGCACAACACGCCCACCGCGCGATCGAGCTGAACCCGCGGCTGGCGGACGCCTACATCAATCTCTCCGGCATCGAGTCCACGCGCGGCAACGAGGCGGAGGCCCTGCACTGGTTAAACGCGCTGCTCGCCTTCGCGCCAACCCATGCCACCGCGCTGGCCTCCCGCGCGCTGGCGCTCAAAAAACTGGACCGGCTGGAAGAAGCGTTGGATTCCGCCAACAGCGCGCTCGCCGCCGCCCCGGAGAACGCCGAGGCGCATAACGCCCAGGGCCAGGTCTTGCAGGCGCTGGGAAGGTTCGACGCCGCGTTGGCGGCATACGACCGCGCCGCCGAACTGCCGGGCACCGCCGCTGAACAGGCCCTGGTCAACCGCGCCGTGCAATTCATGGAGCATGGCAGGCAGGCGGAGGCCGAGGCGGCATTCGCCCTGGCCGCCATCGCGTTCCCACGGTCGGCCTCGGCCCGCTTCAACCACGCGGACCTCAAAAAATTCGCAAGCGGCGATCCGGAGGTCGCGTCGATGGAGGCGATGCTGGGCGCGGAGCCATCGCACGCCGACCAGATCCTGCTGCATTTCGCGCTCGGCAAAGCGTATCTGGACATCGGCGATTCCGCCCGCGCCTTCCAGCATCTAAACCAGGGCAACGCGATGAAGCGGTCGATCATCGAATACGACCCGGACGCCTCGACGCGTTGGATACAGCAGATCACTGAAATCTACACGCCCGAACTGCTGGAAAAACTCGGCAACCAGGGTGCACGCTCGCCATCGCCGATCTTCGTCGTCGGCATGCCGCGCTCCGGCACCACGCTGCTGGAGCAGATCCTTGGCTCCCATCCCGCCATCCACAGCGCGGGGGAGCTCCCGGACATCCAAAACATCGCCGCTGAATACGGTGCTTTTTCTGAATCGATGGTTGATTCAACGCCGGAGAGGCTGCGTGAAGCCGGCCAGAAATATCTGCACAAGATCACGCCGCTCGCCGCCGGTCGGCCGCACATCGTGGATAAAATGCCGCTCAATTTCGCGCTGGCGGGCTTCATCCGGCTCATCCTGCCAGCGGCACGCATCATCCATTCGCGGCGCGATGCGGCGGACACCTGTCTCTCCTGCTACAGCAAATTATTCGCATCAGGCCAGGCGTTCACCTACAATCAGGCGGAGCTCGCCCGCTTCCATCGCGGCTACCAGAACCTCATGTCGCATTGGCGCGAAATCCTGCCGCCCTCGCATTTCCTGGAGGTCGGCTACGAATCCGTGACCGAAAACCCCGAGGCCGAGGCGCGGCGGATCTTAGCGTTTCTCGAACTCGAATGGGACGCTTCCTGCCTGGATTTTCACAAAGCCGGGCGCGCGGTCAAAACCGCCAGCGTCAACCAGATCCGCCAGCCGGTCTATAAAACATCCGCCGGGCGCTGGAAAAAACACGAGCAGCATCTGGGCCCGCTACTGGAGGCCCTGAACGCGCCATGAATGTCGCGGCCTTGGCCGAGCGGGCGCAGGCGCTCCTGGCGGCGGACGAGCCGGAACAGGCCGAGGCGCTGCTGGTGCCCCATCTCGCGTCGGGCAGCGGCCCCATCCCGCTCTGGCGTGCCCTGGCGCAGGCGTTGCGGCGCCAGGGGCGGATGCAGGAGGTCCAGCAGATCCAGATCATGCTGGTCGACATGTTCCCAGGCGACCTCACAACCCGGTTCGACCTCGCGGAGACCCTGCTCACCCTCGGCGCGTTCGACCGCGGCTGGCGCGAATACCGGCACCGCTACAGCCTCGCCCATACCACCAAAATCGAGCGAAAAGTTCAGCGGCCGCGATGGGAGGGGGAGGCGATTCCAGGCCGCACGCTGCTCATCCACGACGAGCAGGGCTTCGGCGACACGTTTCAGTTCATCCGGCTCGTCCATTGGGCGAAGGAGCGAAGCCAGGCCAGCGTCATCATCGAGGTCAACCCGGAATCCTACGGATTAATCCGGCGGAGCTTTCCCGGCTTCGAGATCGTGCGGCAAGGCGAATTGCCGCCGATATTCGATACGCACTGCGAGCTGATGAGCCTGCCGATGGCGCTCGGCCTGCAACTCGCACAGCTGCCGGGCCGGATGCCCTACCTGATGGCCGACCCCCCGCGGCTGGAGCATTGGCGGGCGCGCCTGCAACTGCTGGCGCGGCCGCTCGTAGCACTCGCCTGGGCGGGCCGGCCCAACCATCCCAACGATGCCAATCGCTCGATCACCCTCGATACGCTGGCCCCCCTTGCGGCGTCCGGCGCGCAGTTCGTCGCGGTCCAGAAAGGCCCCGCCGCCGCGCAGGCGGCGCCCATGGGCCTGAAGCTCTTCCCGCTGAGCGATGAGATTGAAAGCTTCGAGGATACGGCGGCGATTCTTTGCATCGCCGATCTCCTCATTTCGGTCGACTCCTCGCCCGTGCATCTGGCGGGCGCGCTGGGCCGTCCCGCCTGGGTCATGCTGCCGTTCGTGGCGGAGTGGCGCTGGCTCCAGAGCGTGGACACAACCCCATGGTATCCGCAACACCGGCTCTTCCGCCAGCCGCGCCGGGGGGATTGGGCATCGGTCGTGGCCGGCATGACGGAGGCACTACGCGCGTTGGGCATTCAGACATCACCGGCTGATTCCACCTCCCCACAAAAATAAACGAACTGAAATGCATTGTTATGGTGAATCCTGAACCGCGGCTTCCACATCGTGTTGCGACAGAATTTTGCGCCCAAGGAAACACCCATGACGAGCCCGCCGCGACATGCGCTCTCCCATAAGCGGCCGTGATCGGCGCAGGGCATGCTCAGCGCCGCCGGCCCGGCCAACGCGAGCCCGGAGTTCGTCGGCCTGCCGCACACCCTCTATGAGCTCTCACAGGGAATTTTAACTAACACTAAGTTGTTCAAAACAAACTGTCATCGCGAGCACAGCAGAGCAGTCCATATGGCGTCATGCGCACCGCAATTTTAACTGACATTAAGTTTTCAAAACAAACTTTTATTACGAGCGAAGCGAAGCAATCCATCTTAAAAAAACCCATCACTTTCCCCTTGACTCCCAAGTCAAATGTCATTATAACTAACAGCATATCCGGTGAGCCTATTAACACGCGCCTCTACCATATCGTCATGTACCTGGTGCAGTCGCTGGGCACCCACGCCCAGCGGGTCAACATGCCGCACTCGCTCTGCCAACTCCTCACAAACCGCCTGGTCCGCCTCACCCACCGGCTGCGCATCCTCATCGAGCGCGGCCCACTCCCACCCCGTCCAAAACGCACCACGCCGCGCGCAACATCGGCAAACCCAAAACCGGATCAAAAAATCGAATACTACCCGCCCACCAGCTTCGCCTGGCTGCTCCGCCTGTTCCCCAACTCCGGGGTCGCCGTCGCCCACTTCCAGCTCAAAACATTGCTGGAAGAGCCCGCCACCCAATCCCTCATCGCCGCCCACCCGACTCTCGCCCGCAGCCTGCGGCCCTTGTGCCGCATGGTCGGGCTCAAAACCCCCGCCTGCCTCAAGCTGCCGAGAAAACCCCGCACCAAGCGCGTGCCACCTCCCACGCCAGCGCCCGAAAAACCGCCAAAACCAGCTCGAAAAATCTGGCACCCGGCCCCACCGCCCAGGCCGATGACCCCCGCCGAGGCCCAACTCGCCGCCCGCCAGTTCTTCAACCCGCGCGATTTTTATCTCTAAATACCACCCGCGCCCTGCCACGTCTAAATTGTTACGTTAACGTAATAAAATGCGCCGATACAGGCTCAGCCGATGCTCATCAGGCTGGCGTTGCCGCCCGCCGCGGTGGTGTTCACGCTCACACACTGCTCTTCCATCAGAAACTCCAGCGGATAGTCGCCATTCGCCAGCCTGGGGTAGACGCTAACGAGCATATGCGGCTGCTCCGCCAATTTGCGCATCAGCTCGCGCAAACGCTCCGGATCGCCGTCGAACAACGCCGCCTGGGCGCGGCTCTCCGCCGTCGCGCGGCGCACATGCGCGCCAAATTCCTCAGGCAACGCCTGCAAGGCCGCAAAACCCTCAAAATTTTCCACCAGCGCAACATTGCCGGTCGCCAGGCAGGCGGTAATCTGGCGCAGCACGCCCGCTTGGGCGTACGCCTGGCAGAGAACTCCCCCACGCGGGTGAACATGATAATGGTTCTGCTCACCCACCGGGCCCGGCAGCGCCATGGGCGTCCGCGCGGGTGCCTGGCTCGCCATCTCCGCCAACCCGTCTGTTGCAATGCTCTGCGTCCCCGCCCAGGCGATAAACGCCGCGCATATGTCGGGCGGCTCGCCCACCGGCAGGCCGTGCGCGGCGGGCCGCATCGCCAGCAGGCGGCGCAGATACAGCGGCCCGCCGGCCTTCGGCCCGGTGCCGGAGAGCCCATGCCCGCCAAATGGCTGCACGCCTACCACCGCGCCGATAATGTTGCGGTTCACGTAGATATTCCCCGCCCGGATGCGCCCGCTCACCCGCGCGATACGCTCATCAATCCGGCTATGGACGCCAAAAGTCAGGCCGTAGCCCAGCGCGTTCACTTCGTTCATCACCCCGTCCAGCGTCGCGACCCTGTAGCGCAGAACGTGCAGCACGGGCCCAAAAACCTCGCGGCCCAGCACACCAATCTCAGGGATCTCCACAACCGTGGGCGCGATGAAATGCCCATGCTCCGTACCCATCGGCAGCGCCAGGCTGAACACCGGGAATCCCCGCTCGCGCAGCCTCATAACATGCGCGCTTATCCGCTCACTGGCCTGCGCGTCGATCACCGGGCCGATGTCACACTCCAGCCGGTCAGGCCGCCCCACGCGCAGCTCCGCCATCGCGCCGCGCAGCATCTCCAGCAGCCGGTCGGCGATATCCTCCTGCACCAACAGAATCCGCAGCGCCGAGCAGCGCTGGCCTGCGGAGTCAAATGAGGATGCCAGAATATCGGCCACCGCCTGCTCGGGCAGCGCGGAGGAATCCACCACCATGGCGTTCTGCCCCCCCGTCTCGGCAACCAGCGGGATAGGCATGCCGTGGGGGTCCAGCCGCCCGGCCAGCTGCGCCTGGATGGCGCGGGCAACCTCGGTGGAGCCGGTAAACAGCACGCCGCGCAGGGCAGGGTGCGCAATCATCGCCGCGCCGATCTCACCGCCCCCCGGCAGCAGCTGCACGGCACCCGCCGGAACCCCTGCCTCCAGCAGCAGCCGCACGGCGGCCGCCGCAATCAACGGTGTCTGCGCCGCCGGTTTGGCCAGCACGACATTCCCCGCCGCCAGCGCCGCACTCACCTGGCCCATAAAAATCGCCAGCGGAAAGTTCCACGGGCTGATCGCGACCACCGGGCCCAGCGGTCGGTGCGTTGCATTGTCGAATCCGCCGATCTCGCTCGCATAATAGCGCAGAAAATCCACCGCCTCCCGCACCTCGCCGATAGCGGCAGGCAGGCTCTTGCCCGCCTCGCGGACAATCAGCCCAACCAGGCCGGGCAGCCGTTCCTCCAGCAGCATTGCCGCCCGCAGCAGGGTCGCGGCGCGGCCCGCCGGCGGGGTGGACTGCCAGATCGGCGCCGCATCCTGCGCCAGGCTGAAGGCGAGGGCCACCTGCCCGGGCAGCGCGTGCGCCACCCGCCCCACCTCGTCCCGCCGGTCCGCCGGGTTCAAAACCGGCTGAAACGCCGCGCCCTCCACCTCGCCACCGCCCACAATCGGGCTGGCCTGCCACTGCGTCGCCAGCCCGGCCAGCATGGCAGCGGCCAGCGAGCCCAGCCGCTGCTCGTTGGTCAGGTCAAACCCCGCGGAATTGTCCCGCACGGGGGCAAATATCGCGCGCGGCAGCGGGATCTTCTCATGCGGTGCGCCCAGCGGGCTGATCTCGCGCGCGGCCTCCACCGGGTCGGCGATCAACGACTCAACGCTCACCTTCGGGTCGGCGATCTGGTTCACGAACGAGCTGTTCGCGCCATTCTCCAAAAGCCGGCGCACCAGATACGCCAGCAGCGTCTCATGCGTGCCCACCGGCGCATAAATCCGGCATGGCCGGTTGAGCTGCTTGGCCCCGACGACCTCGTCATACAGAGGCTCGCCCATGCCGTGCAGGCACTGGAACTCATATTGCCCAGGGTAGAAATTCTCCCCCGCCATGGCGTGGATAGCGGCCAGCGTGTGCGCATTATGCGTGGCAAACTGCGGGAAGATGGCATCCGGTGCAGTCAGCAGCTTGCGGGCACAGGCGAGGTAGGAGACATCGGTGTGGATTTTTCGGGTGAACACCGGGAAATCCTCCAGCCCGTCGACCTGCGCGCGCTTGATCTCCGAATCCCAATAGGCACCCTTCACCAACCGCACCATAATCCGGTGGCGGGAGCGCTGGGCGAGATCGATGAGATAGTCCAGCACGAAGGGTGCGCGCTTCTGATACGCCTGCACGACAAAACCGATCCCGTTCCAGCCCTCCAGCGCGAGCTCGGCACACAGGCACTCCAGCAGGTCGAACGAGAGCTCCAGCCGGTCGGCCTCCTCAGCGTCGATATTCAGGCCGATGTCATAGGAGCGCGCCAGCACCGCGAGGCGCGTGAGGATAGGCAACAACTCGGTCATCACCCGCCCGCGCTGGGCCCGGCTATAGCGCGGGTGCAGGGCCGAAAGCTTCACGGAAATTCCAGGGCCTTCATAGATCCCCCGGCGCCCCGCCGCCTTGCCGATCGCGTGGATCGCCTGCTCATAGTCGCGCAGGTAGCGCGCGGCGTCGGTCTGCGTCAGCGCGGCCTCGCCCAGCATGTCGTAGGAGTAGCGGAAACCCCTGGCCTCGCACTTGCGGCTGTTGGCGAGCGCCTCGGCGATATTCTGCCCCACCACAAACTGCTCCCCCATGAGCCGCATGGCGATATTCACCCCACCCCGCACCACCGGCTCACCGCCGCGCGCCAACAGCCGGGTGAGCGCGGAGGAGAGGCCAGACTCGCTGCTTGTCGCGGTCAACTTGCCGGTGAGCAGCAGGCCCCAGGTGGCGGCGTTGACAAACACGGACCTGCTGCCGCCCAGATGACGCTCCCAGTTGCCGCCGCCGATCTTGTCGCGGATCAGCGCATCCCGGGTTGCACTATCGGGGATCCGCAGGAGCGCCTCGGCCAGGCACATCAGCGCAACCCCCTCCTGGCTGGAGAGCGCATATTCCTGCAACAGGGTCTCCACGATGCCCAGGCTGCGCTTGGCACGCAGTTTTACCACCAGGCTCCTCGCGGTATTCTGCGCCATGTGGTTGAGCTTCGGTGGCAGGCTCGCCTGCCCGATCAGCGGCGGGATACAATCCACCTCCGGCCTGCGGTAGGCCGCGGTGATCGCCGCGCGCAGCGCGGTCTGCGGCTGATCATTCTGCGCCAGGTCCAAAAATGGTCGCATCCTACAGCCGTGCCTTGGTGGAGCGCGGCGTGGCCAGCAGCAGGTTGGTGTCGCTGCTCACCACGCCGGGCACCAGGCGGATACGGCGCAGCGCCGCGTCGAAATCGGAGAGCGTGCCGGTGCCGACCTCCACAACGAGGTCCCAGCGTCCGTTGGTGGTGTGGATGGCCGAAATCTCGGGAAAGCCCGAGAGGCTCCGGATCACCCGGTCGGTCGTATGCCCCTCGATCCGGATCATCATGATGCCGCGCACCGGCAGGTCGATGGCGTCGGACTGCAAAATCACGGTATAACCCAGAATGACGCCGGATTTCTCCAGCCGCTCCATGCGCGCCCGCACGGTGGCGCGGGAGAGCCCCAGCTCGGTTGCAAGATTAGAGACGCTCTGCCGACCGTTATGGCGCAGGCGCGTGGTGAGTTTCTGGTCGATTTCATCCATGGTTTATCATTTAGTCGATTTTTACCACCAAAATGCTAGAGCATAACACAAAATTGGCCAATAATCTTTGTTCACTCTGCCATAAAAACCGGCTTATGCTGGAGCATAGGGGATGGATGACCAGATGACCGTGACACATTGTAAACTGATCGGCATACCCTTGCAGGACGGCGCCGGTCGCCCGGGCTGCGAGATGGGACCCAGCGCGCTGCGCACCGCCGGGCTCGCCGCCGCCATCACCGGGCTCGGCCACCGGCTCACGGACCTCGGCAATCTGCAAGCACCCGCCGCCAACCCCGTCACGCACCCCAACTCGGCCCTGAAAAACCTGGCGCAGGTCGCCGCCTGGGTGGAGCTGGTGCGGGAATGCGCCTTCGCCGCCAGCGCCGAGGGCCTGCCGATTTTCATGGGCGGGGACCACAGCCTCTCGGCTGGCAGCGTCACCGGCATCGCCCGGCGCGCCGCAGGGCTCGGGCGGCCCTTGTTCCTACTCTGGCTGGACGCCCATCCGGATTTTCATAGTCTGGACTCCACCTCGAGCGGCAATATCCATGGCACCCCGGTGGCCTATCTCACCGGGCAGAGCGGCTTCGCCGACGCCTTCGCAGCGCCGGAGGATATCGTGCCCCCCGCGCGCGTGGCGATGCTGGGCATCCGCAGCGTGGACGACGCCGAGCGTCGTGCCCTGCGTGCCTCGGGCATCACCGTGTGCGACATGCGGATGATCGATGAGCACGGCATCGCGCCCCTGCTCTCAAAATTCCTGGAGCAGGTGGCGGTCGAGCATGGCCTGCTGCATGTCAGCTTCGATGTGGATTTTCTGGACCCCGGGATCGCGCCTGCCGTCGGCACCACCGTGCCGGGTGGCGCCACCTTCCGGGAGGCACATCTGGTGATGGAGATGCTGCATGACAGCGGCCTGGTCTCCAGCCTCGACATCGTGGAGCTCAACCCGTTCCTGGATGAGCGTGGCCGTACCGCGACCCTGCTGGTCGATCTCGTGGCGAGCCTGCTCGGCCGGCGCGTGATGGACCGCCCAACCTGGAGCTTTTAATGACCCCGATCGCCAACCTCAACATCGTGCCGTTCGTCAGCGTCGACCATATGATGAAGCTGATCCTGAAGATCGGCGTCGAGCCCTTCCTGCTGGAGCTTGGCGCCTATATCGAGGAGGATTTCCTGCGCTGGGAGCAGTTTGACAAAACCGCGCGGGTCGCCGCGCACTCCATCGATGGCGTGATCGAGCTGATGCCCGCCAGCGATGACGCGCTCTACGCCTTCAAATATGTCAACGGCCACCCCAAGAACACGCGCGCCGGTCGGCAGACCGTCACCGCCTTCGGCCTGCTGGCGGATGTCAGCACGGGCTACCCCATATTGCTCTCCGAGATGACGATCCTGACCGCGCTGCGCACCGCCGCCACCTCCGCCGTGGCCGCGAAATATCTGGCGCCCAGACATGCCCAGAGCATGGCGCTCATCGGCAATGGCGCGCAGTCCGAGTTCCAGGCCATGGCCTTCAAGGCGATGCTGGGGGTGAACCGCCTGCGGCTTTATGATACCGACCCTTCGGCCACCAAAAAATGCGCGGCGAATCTCCGCCCGTTCGGGTTCGAGATCACCGCCTGCGCCAGCGTGGCGGAGGCCGTGCAGGGTGTGCAGATCGTCACCACTGCCACGGCGGACAAGCAGAACGCGACAATCCTGAGCGATAACCTGGTGGGTGCCGGAATGCACATCAACGCCATCGGCGGGGATTGCCCCGGCAAGACCGAACTGCACCGGGACATCCTGCTGCGCTCGGATATTTTCGTGGAATACCCACCACAGACGCGCATCGAGGGCGAAATCCAGCAGCTCTCGTCCGACCACCCGGTACAGGAACTATGGCAGGTGATCGCAGGGCGCGCACCGGGGCGCAAAACCGTCGGGCAGATCACCTTGTTCGACTCCGTCGGCTTCGCGGTCGAGGATTTCTCCGCCCTGCGCTACGTGCGCGACAAAGTGCTGCAAACCCCGTTCTTCGAGCGGCTGGACATGCTGGCGGACCCGGATGATCCGCGTGATCTGTTCGGCATGGTTCTGCGCGCCGCGTGAGCAGAGTGATATGACCGAAAAGAAATCCCCTATCCAACCTGCCCGCGAGGAGCTGCTGCGCCAAGTTGAACAAACCATGGCGCGCTATCTGCACGGCGATGCCCAAACAGCAGTGCTGGAGTTTCTGCCGCACTATGCGGCGGGCATCCCGACCCAGGAGCTGGCAGCGCGCACCGCCGAGGAGCTGGCCGGCGCCGTCATGTCGGTCTGGTCCTTCATGCAGCATCGCCCGGCGGGTGGTGCCTGTGTGCGCGTATTCAATCCGCGCGGTGGCGAGCAGGGTTGGGGCAGCGAATTCGCGGTGGTGGAGGTCGTGAACGATGACATGGGCTTCCTCGTCGAATCCGTGCTCGGCGTGCTGCAAAGCTTTGCCCAGCCGGTGCAGGCGCTGGTGCATCCCCGGCTTTCCGTGCGTCGCAACGCGGATGGAGCCCTGCATGCGCTGGGCGGGGATTCGGTGGAGTCGGTCATCCAGGTGAGTTTCGGCCCGCAGGTGGACGCGCAGCTTCTGCAACAAATTGCCCATTCCATCACCGCGGCGATGCGAGACACGCGCGCGGCGGTGCAGGATTTCGCGCCGATGCGCGCGCTGCTGGCCAGCACGGCGGAGGCGCTGCCCGCCGGGGCGGAGCGGCGTTTTCTCGGCTGGCTGGGCGAGCAGAATTTCATCCTGCTTGGCGCCCAGCAGATCACGCTCAACTCCGCGCTCCAGATCATCCCCGATGACAAGCCGCAGCCGCTCGGCGTGTTGCGCACGCCGGATAACACACTGTTTGAGGCCATAGAAATGCCGCAAATCTGGCAGGGCATCGCCCGGGACGCGCTGGCGCACTTCACCAACGTGGCGATCGCCAAGGCGGACCGGAACTCCCGTGTCCATCGCCCGCAACTCTACGACGTCGTGGTGGTCAAACGCTTTGATGAAACGGGCGCGCTGTGCGGGCTGGTGCTGTTCGCCGGGCTGTTCGTGGCGGACGCCTACAATCGCAATCCGCGCAGCATCCCGCTGCTGGATGAAAAGGTGGAGGCGGTTCTGCAGGCGGCGCAGGTCGAGCCGCTGGGGCACGATGGCAGGGCGCTGCGGCACATTCTGGACACCTGGCCGCGCGATGATCTGTTCCAGGCCAGCGTCGCGGATATTCTGGCGGCGGCGCAGCGGGTCATGCAGTTGCAGATCCGCCCGGCGCTGGCGCTGTTCGTCCGGCCGGATCTATTCGGCAGGCATCTCTCCGCCATCATCTTCGCCCCGCGTGACCGGCTGGACAGCACGCTGCGCGGCAAGCTGGCGGCGATGCTGGAGCGTGTGACCACGGGCAAAATCGTCGGCTATGCCCTGGCCATGGGCGATGGCCCGCTGGCGCGGGTGAACTATACCATCGCGGCGGACCCGGCGCAGGCCCGCGCGCTAGATGCCGCGACACTGGAAGCGGCGATGAAGGACGTTGGCCGCAGCTTTGCCGAGCGGCTGCACGAGGCGCTGGCTGGCGCGCACGGCCAGGCGCGCGCCAGCCAGTTGATGCGCGAATGGGGCAATGCCTTCCCCGATATCTACACCGAGAAGAACCAAGCCATGAGCGCGGTCGAGGATACCGCAGCGGCGGAGGCGGCGCGTCGCGGCGGCGGGTTCGAGAGCACGCTGGGCCGTGCCTTCGGCCAGGCCGAGCATGTCGTGGTGCTTAAACTGTTCCATGCGGGCGAGCCGATCGCGCTGTCTGATATCGTGCCGCTGATCGAGAGCCTGGGCCTGCGCGTGATCGAGGAAGTGCCCTATCCGCTAACGCCCGAGGGCGGTGGCGTGGTGCTGCATGAGCTGCTGCTGGAAACCGCGGATGGCGCGGCGCTGGACCTCACGGCGCGCGCGCAACCCATCCGCGAGGCGATGGCAGCGATATGGCAGGGGCGCTGCGAGGCCGATGGCTTCAACCGGCTGATCCTGCGCGGGCTGAACTGGCGCGAGGCTTCATTGCTGCGCGCGATGTTCAAATGGTGCCGCCAGGTGCGCGCGCCCTTCAGCCAGAATGCGGTGGAAAACGCGCTGGCCGCGCACCCCCTGGTGGCGGGCGCGCTGCTCGCATGGTTTCACAGCCGGTTCGATCCGATGCGGGCGCGCGACAGTGCGGCGGAGGCAGGCTTCGAGGCGGAATTTCTGGCGCAGTTGGAGCAGGTGAGCAGCGCCGATGAAGACCGTATCCTGCGCCGCCTGCATCAGGCGATGGACGCCGTGCTGCGTACTAATTTTTATGATACAGGCAGCCCGGTCATCGCGCTGAAGTTCGACAGCGCGCGCGCCGGCGCCATGCCGCTGCCCCGCCCGATGGTGGAAATTTTCGTGCATGGCGCGCGCATGGAGGGCTGTCATCTGCGCGGCGGCAGGGTGGCGCGCGGCGGCATCCGCTGGTCAGATCGGCGCGATGACTTCCGCACCGAGATTCTGGGGCTTTTGAAGGCGCAGACGGTGAAAAACGTGGTCATCGTGCCGGTCGGCGCCAAAGGCGGCTTCGTGCTCAAACGCCCGCCCGCGCCCTCGGGCGATGTGGCGGTGGACCGCGAGGCGCTCCTGGCCGAGGGGATCGCCTGCTATAAGCTGCTCATCAACGCGATGCTGGACATCACGGATAATCTGCGCGCCGGGCAGGTCATTCCGCCACCACAGGTGGTGCGCCGCGATGGCGATGACCCGTATCTCGTGGTCGCGGCGGACAAAGGCACAGCCAGCTTCAGCGATATCGCCAACGAGATCGCTCTGGCGCGCGGCTTCTGGCTGGGGGATGGTTTCGCCTCGGGCGGCGGGGTGGGCTATGACCATAAGGCGATGGGCATCACCGCGCGCGGCGCCTGGGTGAATATCGCGCATCATTTCCGCGAGCTGGATATCGACATCCAGAGCACCGAATTCACCTGTGCTGGCGTAGGGGATATGTCGGGCGACGTGTTCGGCAACGGGCTGCTGGTGAGCCGCTGCACGCTGCTGCGCGCCGCCTTCGACCATCGGCATATCTTCCTCGACCCCGAGCCGGTTGCTGCGGCGAGTCACGCCGAGCGGGCGCGCCTGTTCGCGCTCAAACGCTCCTCCTGGGATGATTACGACCGTAAAATACTCAGCGCGGGCGGCGGGGTATATTCGCGGCAGATGAAGACCCTGCCGCTCTCAGCCGCCGCACTGGCGATGCTGGGCCTGCCCGCCGGGCCGCACGAGCCCGAGGCCGTGGTGCGTGCCATCCTCACCATGCAGGTGGACCTGCTCTATTTCGGCGGAATCGGCACCTACGTGAAGGCGAGCGCCGAGAGCCAGGCCGAGGCCGACGACCGCGCGAACGACAGCGTGCGGGTGAATGGCCGCGAGCTGCGCGCGCGCGTGGTGGGTGAGGGGGCAAACCTCGCCGTCACCCAGGCCGGGCGCGTGGAGGCGGCGCTGGCGGGCGTGCGGATGAACACCGATGCGCTGGATAATTCCGCCGGCGTCTCGACCTCCGACCACGAGGTGAATATCAAAATTCTGCTGGCGGACCCTGTGCATTCCGGCAAGCTCAACGCCCGCCAGCGGGTCGAGCTGTTGGAGGCGATGACCGATGAGGTCGCCGCCCTGGTGCTGCGGGATAACCACCAGCAGTCGCTCGCCATCTCGCTCGACCAGATGGGCGGCGTGAGCGACATGCCGGCGCAGAATGCACTGATGCATCTGCTGGAGACCCAGGGCGTGCTGGACCGCGCGGTGGCCGGCCTGCCCGAGGCGACACTGATGAACACGCGCGCGGCAGCGGGGCAGGCGCTCACCCGCCCGGAGCTGTGCACGCTCATGGCGACCATGAAGCTGCATCTGGCTGCGGTGCTGGATGCCTCCACGCTGCCCGATGACCCGGCGCTGGCGGCGCTGGTGGTGCGGTATTTTCCACAAGCCCTGCGGGAGCGGTTCAAAACCGAGATCAACCGCCACCAGCTTCGCCGGGAACTCATCGGCACCAGCGTCGCCAATGAACTCGTCAACCGGCTGGGCGTGGCCGGGTTTGGCCGCCTGGCGGGAGAAGGTGGTGCCGGCCTGGTGGAGGTGGCGCACGCCGCGCTGCTGGCGGAGGACGCCTACGGCCTTCAGGAAATCTATGCCCAGGTGGAAAACCTGCCGCAGGCTCCGGCGGGCGCGCGCTATGCCGTGCTGCTGGCCGCGAGCCGCTTGCAGGAGGAAGCCGCGCGCGTGCTGCTGGGCGCAGCCGGGCCGTTGCCAAGCCTGGGTGAGGGTGCGGCGGAGCTGCGTGCCCCGCTGGCGGCGCTCACGCAGGCGGCCTGCGCGCGTGTGGCGGGCAGCGCGGCGGTGGCAGAGCTGGCGCGCCAGGGGATTCCCGAGCCATTGGCGGCCTTTGCCGCCGCCGTGCCGGAGCTGGTCGCCGGGCCATTGATCGTGCGCCTCGCGCAGGCGCATGATGTGCCGATGGCGAGCGCGCAGGAGGCATGGTTGCAGGCCGGGCGCTGGAGCGCGATCGATACGCTGCGCGCCGCCGCCGCAACGCTGAAACCCCACGGCGTGTGGGAGGGCCGCGCGGTGACGATGATCAATGATGACCTCACCTCGTTGCAGGCCAATCTGGTGGGCGAGGCGCTGGCAACAAACACTGGCGCGGAGCCGTCCTCCGCCACCCTCGCCGCGGTGGAGCGCGCGCGCGAGGCCGCATTGCTGCCGGAAATCGTTTCATTGAGTGTCGCCGTGCGCCAGTTGTGCAAAAGCCTCGGGTTCACGTCATGAGCGCATTGGATGACTATCCCATCGCCTTTGTGGATGATCACTTCGGTGCCGCCACGCCCGGCGCGCGGGTGGTGGGCGCGCTGGCGGAGGCGTTCGTGGCGCGCAACCACCGCGTCCTCACCGGCCTCAGCTTCAACGACGCCTGCGCCGGTCGCGTGCTCTACACGGGTCTCTCCGCCGTGCTCATCACCATCGATGGTTTCGCCAGCCGCGACGACCTCATCGCAGCCCTCAGCGCGGTGGTGAGCCTGGCGCTGGCGCGCGCGCCGGATCTGCCGATATTTTTATACGGCGAGCAGCGCCTGCAACAGGATTTGCCCACCGAGCTGATGCGCCAAATCGATGGCTATCTCTTTTTGCACGAGGACACGCCAGGCTTCATCGCGGGCCATGTGTCCAGCGCCATCCACCGGTATCTCGACGGCATGCTGCCGCCGTTTTTCAAGGCGCTGGTGCGCTACACGGATGCCGCCAAATACTCCTGGCACACGCCGGGCCATGGCGGTGGCGTGGCTTTCATGCGCTCGCCGGTGGGGCAGGCGTTCCACCGGTTTTTCGGCGAGAATACCCTGCGGTCGGATCTCTCGGTCTCGGTGCCGGAGCTGGGCTCGCTGCTCGACCATAGCGGCCCGGTGCGCGAGGCCGAGCGTGAGGCGGCGCGCAGCTTCGGCGCGGATGTCACGTTTTTCGTCACCAATGGCACCTCAAGCTCCAACAAGATCGTCTGGTCCAGCCTGGTGGCACCGGGGGACTACGTGCTGGTGGACCGCAACTGCCATAAATCGCTGGTCCACGCGCTCATCATGACCGGCGCGCGGCCGATCTACCTGCGCCCCAGCCGCAACGCTTACGGCATCATCGGGCCGATCGCGCGGGCGCAGTTCAGTGCCGAGGCCATCGCGGCCCAGCTGCCGGCCGGTGCCCGGCTCAGCGTCGCCACCATCACCAACTCCACCTACGACGGGCTCTGCATCAACACCGGCGCGGTGCAGCGCGCGCTGGCCCCCGTGGCCCGGGCCGTGCATTTCGACGAGGCCTGGCTGGCGCAGGCAAAATTCCATGAATTCTACGAGGGCTTCTACGCCATGAGCGAGCTGGCGGAGGGGCCGGTGGCGCCGCTCGTGTTCTCCACCCAGTCCACCCACAAGGTGCTGGCGGCCTTCTCGCAGGCGTCCATGATCCACGTGCGCCACGGCGCGGAGCATCGGCTGGACGCCGACCGCTTCAACGAGGCCTTCATGATGCACTCCAGCACCTCGCCCTGGTATGGTTTCATCGCTTCGAACGATGTCGCGGCGCGGATGATGCGTGGCCCGGCGGGGCGCAACCTGGTCGATGAAACCCTGCGCGAGGCGGCGGATTTCAGGGCTGGCATCGCCCGGCTGGGGGCGGAGTTCGCGCAGGCGGGGCAATGGTGGTTCCGCCTGTGGGAGCCGGAGAATGCCGGGCTGAGCCAGGCGGGCTGGACCCTGAAGCCCGGCGATTCCTGGCATGGCTTCGCGGATATCAGCGAGAATTTCACGCTGCTGGACCCGATGAAGGTCACCGTGCTCTGCCCCGGCCTGGCGGAGGGCGCGGCTGGTATCCCCGCCGCGATCGTCGCGAAATTTTTATGGTCGCGCGGTATCGTGGTCGAGAAAATCGGTACCTATCATTTCCTCATCCTGTTCACGCTCGGCGTCTCGCGCGGCAAGTGGAGCAACCTCATCACCGAGCTGCTGGCCTTCCGCGCGCATTACGACGCCAATTCAGCGCTGGCGGACGTGCTGCCCGAGCTGGTGGCCCTGGCACCGGAGACCTACGAGCGCATGGGGCTCGCGGAGCTATGCGCGGTACAGCACGCGGCCCTTCAGGCGGGCGGCGTGCTGGCCTTGCAGAATGCGATGTTCGCCGAACTGCCGGAACCCGCGATGACCCCGCAGATGGCGCACGCCGCGCTGGTGGGTGGCCGGGTGGAGCAGGTGGGGCTGGGGCAGCTTGCGGGCCGGGTTCTGGCGCGCATGGTGGTGCCCTACCCGCCGGGTATTCCGCTCATCTTCCCCGGTGAGCGCGTGAGCCTGCCCGCCATCACGCAATATCTGGCCTTCGCGCAGGGCTGGGACCAACGGTTCCCAGGCTTCGAGACAGACATCCACGGCGTGCGCAAAGCGGAGGACGGCAGCTACCTGCTGGATTGCGTGGCGGAACTATAAATCGCCCGGAACCCCATAGGCGGGCGCCGAGGCGGGGTTGAGCGCGCGGGTGACATAATCACGCATCTGCGGCTGCCACAGCGTCCACAGACCGGCCAGTTCGGCCAGCGGCGTGTCATGCCAGTCCACCCGCAAATCCGCGATGTTCCAGGCTACATCCCCGGTGATGATCAGCCCGGCGGATCTGAGCGGCCCGGCCTCACCGCCCGCCGCCAACCCGGCCTGCAAGGCGGTCATCACCCGCGTGCCCAGATCATCACCCGGCGATGTCGCCGTGAACGCCCGCACCACGGCGGCTGGAACACCCTCATTGGCCAGCAGATTCCCAGCCGAGATGATATCCACCCCCGTGGCGGCGGCGTGTAGCCCGAGCGTTTTTGCACCCGAATACTCAGCGCTGCGCCCGGCTGAATCGATGATCGTAAACTGCCGATAATCCGCGTGCGGGGCCAATGCCAGCGTGGCGGCGCGGGTCTGCTCGGCGCTCATCCCCTGGGCCAGAAAATCCAGCGCCAGCGGGCCCAGGCGCGGGTCGGTGATGTTCTGTGTCGTCACCGCCCCCACCCCCGCACGGGCAAAGGCGCAGCGCGCCGCCACGGCGGGCGATGAGGAGGTGACCGCAACGGCGAACTGCCCGGTCCTGGCGCAGCGCGCGGCGATAGAGAAGGTCATTTCTAAGGGTTTCCCTTGTCAGTCCGTCGCATCTTCCAGCCCCCGGCTGGTTTTGTAAAATATTTTATTTTGACGCATCGGCACAAAAACAGCTAAGCCATGGGATGCGCTTCACGCTCAAACAGATCGCCTATTTCGTCGCCACGGCGGAGACCGGCAGCATCACCCTGGCGGCGGAGCGGGTGAATATCTCGCAGCCCTCGGTCTCGTCCGCCATCACCGGGCTGGAGGAGGTCTTCGGCATCCAGCTTTTCATCCGCCACCATGCGCAGGGCCTTTCCCTCACCGCCGAGGGCCAGCGTTTCCTGCTGGAGGCCAAGGGTCTGCTGATGCAGGCTGAGGAATTGCAAAAAGCCGCCTCCGAGATCTCATCGCGTGTCTCCGGCCCGCTCGAGATCGGCTGCCTCTCGACCCTGTTTCCACTGGCCATCCCCGAGCTCCTATCGGTGTTCAAAAAACGTCACCCGGCGGCGCGAGTCAACGCCATCGCCGGGCACCAGACGGAGATGTTCGAGAGCCTGCGCAGCGGCCAGATATCATTGCTGCTCACCTACGACATGCATATGCCGGCGGATTTCGACTTTTTGCCACTCGCTCCCCTGCCGCCCTACGCCTTCGTGCAGGCCGGGCACGCGCTGGCGCGCCGCCGCTCGGTAAAACTCGAAGAGCTGGCAGGCGAGAACTTCATCCTGCTGGATATGCCCTTCAGCCGGGATTATTTTCTATCGTTGTTTCGCCAGGCCGGCGTGGCGCCGAACATCACCGGGCGTTTCCAGCATATCGATGTCATCCGCAGCCTGGTCGCGCGCGGTGAGGGCTATAGCCTTGCCAACGCGCGCCCGAAAAATCTCTCGACCCTGGATGGCCGCAAATTATCCTATCTCACGCTGGAGACCTCGCTCCAGCCGCTGGTGCATGGCATCGCGATGCTGCGCGGGCTGCGCCGCACCCCCACGGCTACCGCCTTCATGAAGCTCTGCGACGATTTGCTGCGCGACAAGCCTCTGCCCGGCACGGGCTAATCGTGGATGATGCGGCGCAAAAACATATCGCAGGCGTCCAGCTCGTCGCGCGTGATATATTCATTGGCCTTATGCGCCCGGTCGATCTCACCCGGGCCGCACACCACGCAGTCCAGCCCGAGGCGTTGCTCGAACAGCCCGGCCTCCGTGCCAAAACCAACCTTGACGCTCTGCGCGTCCCCCGCCGCCCGGGTGGCGCGCGCGGTGATCGGCGCACCCTGCCGGGTCCGCAAGCCGGGATACTCGTTCTTCACCGTGAGCTCGATGCTGGCCTGCCGCCCGGCGGCGATCACCTCCTGAGTCAACGCATCAGCCCGCGCGCGCAGCCGCTCGATTAACGCATGCGGGTCATCACCCGGCAGATAACGGATTTCAAAATCCATCTCGCAGCATTCCGGGATGATATTCAGCACCGTGCCACCCTTGATGGTGCCGACATGCACGCTGCTGTGCGGGAACCGATAAGCGTCATCGCGCGCGCCGTGCTCGCGCAGAAATTCCTGAAGCGCCTCGGTCTCGCGGATCATCGCGCTGGCGAGGTTGATGGCGTTGCAGCCGAGCGCCGGGTTGGCGGAGTGCGCGGCCTCGCCCCGGCAGCAGATACAGCCGTCGATCTTGCCCTTATGCCCGGTCGCGACCCGCAGGCCGGTGGGCTCGCCGATGATACAGCCGGCCGCCTGGAACCCCTCCGCCACCAGGCGCTGGAGCATATGGCGCACGCCGACACAGCCGATCTCCTCATCGTAGGAGATCGCCAGATGCAGCGGGCGGGTGAGGGTGCTTTTGCTCTCCTCGGCCAGCGTCACCATGCTGGCGATGAAACCCTTCATGTCCGAGGCACCACGGCCAGATAACCTCCCGTCTCGCTCGGTGAGCACAAACGGGTCGGTCGCCCAGCCGGGCTCGCCCGCCGGCACCACGTCACTATGGCCGGATAGCACGACGCCCTGGCCGGTGGCGGGCCCAAAGCTCGCGAACAGGTTGCTCTTGCCCGGCGTGTCGCCCGGCATGGGCTGGACGCGCCCGCCTGCGGCGGTCAGCCGGGCGGCGAGATAGGCGATGAGCTCGGCATTGCCGTTCTGGCTGACGGTGGGGAAGGCGATGAGATCAGCCAGGGTGGCGAGCGTATTCATCAGGCCAACATACGCCCGCCCCGCCCCGGCTGCAAAGCCGGGCCCTTTGCATGATTCCTGGGCATAAAACCCACAGAAATGCTGCACCTGCGAGCAGGCATTAAAATAAATTTAGGCTACTGCTTCAATAAATTCGATGCAAAATCGCTGTGGCTTTGGTGTAGGTTAAAGTGAATAATGGTTGAGGATTGGAGACCTGCGGAATGCACGATGCGGGTGGCTGCGGTAGCGCGATGTTTTAATCTGAAGGAAAAACAATGGAAATCCTGAACGAAAACCCGACCAAGATAGAACAGCATACGATCTACCAGATACCGCTGGACCAGCGCCATGGCCGCTCGATGGACCTGTTCACCATCTGGTTCGGCTCGAATATCATGATGCTGACCATCGTGACCGGCGCGCTCGCCACCACCGTGTTCAAGCTCTCCTTCATGAGCGCCATCGCCTCCATCGCGGTGGGTAATCTGGTCGGCGCCATCTTCATGGCGCTGCACGCGGCGCAGGGGCCACGGCTGGGCGTGCCGCAGATGGTTCAAACCCGCGGCCAGTTCGGCTCCATCGGCGCGGTGCTGGTCATAGGCATCGTCATCATCATGTATGTCGGCTTCCTGGCCTCCAACATCGTGCTGGGCGGCCAGTCGTTGAACACGATTATTCCCGGCGTCAGCCAGAACGTCTTTCTGGTGCTCATCGCCGTCATCAGCGTCATCGCGACGATCTTCGGCCACGACCTCATCCATGCCTACGCGCGGGTGCTCACCTTTCTCTCCGGCTTCGCGCTCATGCTCTCTTTTGTCTGGATCGTGTTCGTCCACGGCCTGCCCGCCAACTTCATGACCATGAACAGCTACACCACGGCTGGGTTTTTCAGCATGGTCTCGGTCGGCGCGCTCTGGCAGATCGCCTACGCGCCCTATGTCTCTGACTATACGCGCTACATGCCGCACGACACCGGCGCGGTGCCAGCCTTCTGGTCGTCCTACTGGGGTTGTTCGCTGGGCTCGATCCTGCCGATGGTGCTGGGCGCCATGCTGGGCCTGCTGGCGAGCGACGGCAATGTGGTCGGCGGGCTCACCACCTTCACCGGCCCGGCCAGCTTTCTCATCGTCATCATCTTCTCGGTCGGAATCGCGGGCACCAACGCGATGAACCTCTATTGCGGCGTGCTCTCCACCATCACGCTGGCGCAGACCTTCATGCCGGACTGGAAGGCAGGCCCTGCCGCCCGAATGGTGGTCGCCATCGCCATCACGGTCATCGGCCTCTTCATCGCGATCTTCGCCGCGGCCAACTTCCTCACCAACTACACCAACTTCATCCTGCTGCTGCTCTATGTACTGGTGCCCTGGACGGCAGTGAACCTCGTGGATTTCTACCTCGTACGCCACGGGGACTACGACGTCTCCTCCTTCTTCACGCGCGACGGCGGAGTCTACGGCAAGTTCAATAAATCCGCGATCTTCTGCTATATTCTGGGCATCCTCATCCAGCTCCCATTCGTGAACACCACTCTCTACACCGGGCCGATCGCGAATATGCTGGATGGCGTGGATATCTCCTGGATCGTCGGTCTGTGCGTGGTCAGCCCGGTGTACTACTTCATGGCGCGCCGCTCCGTCGCGTCAAATTTCATGCCAAGCGGCGCGGAATGAAAATTGCGCTCTGGCAGACGGTCGGAAAGCCAGGGGAGAAGGCGGCGAATCTGGCGGCATTGGCGCAGCGCGCCCGTGCCGCCAGCGCAGCCGGCGCCAGGCTGCTGCTGTGCCCGGAGTGTTTTCTGGGTGGCTATAACGTGGCCCCGCAGATCACTGCGCTGGCCGAGCCCGCCGACGGTCCGTCCGCCCGGCGGATCGCCGAGATCGCTCGGCAGGCGGGTCTCGCCATCGTCTATGGCTACGCCGAATACGACCCGAAATCCGGCGATATCTTCAACGCCGTGCAGGCGATAGGCCCGGATGGCGCGGTGCTCGGCCACTACCGCAAGACGCATCTGTTCGGCGCGTTCGAGCAAAATATCTACAAGCCCGGTTCGGCCTTCGCCGCGCCATTCATGTTCGATGGCTGGAGCATCGGCCTGCTGATCTGTTACGATGTCGAGTTCCCGGAGGCCGTGCGCAGTGTCGCACTATCCGGCGCCGAGCTGGTTTTAATCCCGACGGCTTTGACCGAGGAATATACCACCGTGCCGGAGTTCATCGTGCCCGCCCGCGCGGTCGAGAACCAGATCTATGTCGCCTATTGCAACCATGTGGGCGACGAGAACGGCATGCGCTTTTTGGGGTATTCGCGCCTGGCCGGGCCAGATGGAAAAATTGACAGAGTGGTGGGTGAGGGGGATGTCCTGCTGATCGCCGAGGTCAGCCACGCTGCATTGCAGGCGAATGCCGCGACCTACCCCTACCGGCGGGATCGCCGCGCGGAATTATACAAAGCCGTGGCCTAAAACTTCAACCATACCACAGGAGGCTTCATGGCTAATAAATTGCAGGCCAACGCGCTTTCATTTTTCGAGTCCCTCGTGCTGGGCATCGCGGGCTCTGGCCCGGCCAATGCCATCTCCCTGGCCATGGGCTCGCTCATCGCCGCCGCCGGGCTGCTCAGCCCGCTCTATGTGCTCATCTTCGCGGTGCCGATGCTGGGCATCGCGCTGGCCTACAAGGGGCTTAACCGCCGCCTCACCCATGCCGGCGCGGCCTATAACTGGGTCGGCCAGGCATTTGGCAAAATCCATGGTTTCATGGCGGGCTGGGCGCTCATCACCGCGCAGATGATCTTCATCATCTCCGGCGTGGTGCCGCTCTCCACCGCGATACTGGACTTCATCAACCCGGCGCTGGTGAACAATGTCGTGCTCATCACCATGCTCTCGGCGCTGTGGTTTCTGTTCATCGTCGGCATCATCATGGTAGGTATCAAAATCACCAGCTACCTGCAGATCATCATGCTCTCCTTCGAGATGGTGGTGCTGATCGCGGTCGGCATCGCGGCCCTGGTCAAGGCCCACAGCATTCCCTTCGCCAATGCATTTTCCTGGCATGTCTACAGCCCGAGCTATCTCATCCACCATTTTTCGGCGGCGAGTTTCTCGGCCTCCGCGCTCATCGTGGTGTTTCTGTACTGGGGCTGGGATGTCACCGCAAATCTGGGTGAGGAGACCAAGAACGGCGCGCACGCCGCGGGCAATGGCGGGCTCTCCGGCGTCATCGTCACCATCTTCCTTTATTCGCTCTATGCCGGTGCCACCCTCGTGCTGTTCACCTTTGCCCAGACCGGCAATTTCAGCAGCAATCTGCTCTACGAGATCGCGATTGCCGCCGGGCTTGGCAGAACTGGCGGGCTCGTCGCCTCCATCGCGGTGATCTTCTCCAGCGTGGCCACCGTGCAGACCGGCATGTTGCAGGTCACCCGCACGCTCTTCGCCATGGGGCGCGATGGCGCATTGCCGCATTATCTGGGCAGCGTGAACGAGAAGACCAGAAACCCGATGCCCGCCACCTACTGGCTCATCGGCACCGGGCTGCTGGGCATTCTCCTCACCGGTTTCATGCCCTCGGTCAGTTCCATCCTGAATGATGGCGTCACTGCATCGGGCCTCCAGGTGGCGTATTATTTCGGCATGGCCGGGCTGGTCTCGGCCTGGGTGTTCCGCAAGACCTACCAGCAATCCTGGTGGTACTGGCTCGGTTTTTCTGTGTTTCCTGGTGTCAGCGCGGTGTTTCTCATCGGGCTTGGCCTGTTCGCCATCACCACCTTCAACACCACCACCACGGTGGTGGGTGTGGGCACCCTGCTGGCAGGCGTGCTGCTGTTCCGCCCTGGTCGCTACCGTCTGGACCATGAGATGCCTTCAGCCAGCGCCCAATAGGAAGTTTTATAGTAACGGGTCAGTCTGGTTTCAGATATGCGAGCTTGGGCAAAACGTGCTTTTATTTTTTTGAGGATAAACTTCAATAGTATCGATTTTATCTTGGCTTAAAATTCTGCCACAACTTCGGGCAGGAGAAAACCCATGACACACCAAGCAACATTCGCCGAGCCTGGGCTTACCGAGCCATCCATCCGCGCCGCTTTTCTGGGTGCCATGCGCTGCGCCCCCACTTCGGTGAGCGTCGTCACCACCAACGGCCCGGCCGGACGCTTTGGCGTGACGGTGAGCGCGGTGGCCTCCGTCTCGGCGGACCCGCCGATGCTGCTCGCCTGCATCAATCGGCGCAGCCCCGTGGGTGCCGCGGTGGCTCGGAACGGCAAATTCACGGTCAATCTGCTCTCCGAGCAGCAGCGTGACGTGGCGGATTGTTTCGCGGGCCGGTTCGCCGCCAGCGGCGGCCCGGCGTTCGATTTCGGGCAGAGCGATTGGGCCGATGACGCGCAGGATTCAGCGCCCCGCTTACAGGGCGCGGCGGCGAGCTTCCATTGCGCGGTGGCGCAGATGCATGAGGCGGGAACGCACATCATCCTCATCGGCCAGGTGCTGGCGGCGCTGAGCGGGCAGACACCCCCGCTCGCTTATCTCCAGCAGGACTACGCGCGCGTGTTGAATTTCGAGCCCGGAATCGCGGCTTGAGCTAGTGTGGTGGTTCTGAAGTTCCCATGTACTCGCGGCAGCACCGTCTGGGAACTTCAGAACCGAAAACCACACTAGAATCATAGGTTTGCTAGTGTCCTACTCGATAGGTAAGTTCGTGAGGTGCTAGTTTCAACGACGACGAACTTACCTATCGGGACACTAGGATAAACTGAAAGGGCACTCCAGATGATTCGTACAGGGCAGCAATACCGGGATTCCATCCGCGATGGCAGGCGTGTGTGGATAAATGGGGAGGTGGTGCGGGACGTCACGACGCATCCGATGTTCAAACCGCTCGTGGATATCCGCGCGCGCATCTACGACATGCAGCACGACCCGCGCACCGCGCCGGTGATGTGCTACAAGGACGAACTGGGCAACAGCTCCGCCATCGGGCTGAAGCTGCCATTCAAGCAGGAGGACTGGCACGCCAAGCGCGCCTCGACCGATGCGGTACTGGACGATATCGGCGGCATCGTCACCCGCGTGGGGGATGAGACCATCGGCGAGATGTGGTCGCTCTACGACGGCCAGGACGTACTGAACGAGGTCAACCCGCAATTCTCCGAGAACATCCGCCGCCATATCGACAAAGCCATCCGCGAGGATCCGTTCCATGTCTCGGCCAACACTGACCCGAAGGGTGACCGCTCCAAGCGCCCGCAGGACCAGGACCCGGACATGCTGCTGCATGTGGTGCGCGAGACCGACGCCGGCATCATCGTGCGCGGCGCGAAATATGAGACCGCAGCGGCCTACTCCAACCAGGCCTTCACCAAGCCGACCATCGCCAACTGGGGCAGCGCTGAACTCTCGGACTATGCGGTGGGCTTCGTGTGCGATCTCGGCTCGCCGAACCTGAAATTCATCTGCCGTACCGGCTTTGCCGGGCGCGCGCCCGCGGCGGACTATCCGCTCTCGAACAAGTTCGACGAGATCGATACGCTGCTGATTTTTGATAATGTGCTGATCCCGTGGGAGAATGTGCTGTTCTACCGGCACACCAAGGCGGCCACCTTCATCCGCTCCACCCTGCACCGCTACAGCGCCTTCGCCTTCGTGCAGCGGAACCTGAAGCTGGCGGACATGATGATCGGCGCGGCGCTGTTCAATGCGCGCCAGACGGGGTTGGATAAGCAACAGGCGGTGCAGGAGAAGCTGGCGCAACTTGCCTGCTACCGTGAGGGCATCAACGCGCATCTCACCGCCGCCATCGCCACCGCGCAAAAGAGCCCGGGCGGGCTGATGATGCCGAACCAGTCCCTGCTCTACACCGGGCGCGTGCTGGCCTGCTCGCAGCTGCACCAGATGATGCACATCACGCGCGAGCTCTGCGGCGGGCAGATCTGCGTCACCCCGGACGCCGCCGCCTTCGCCCATCCGGAGAGCGGGCCATGGCTCGAAAAATTCTATACCATCAACGACGAATGGCAGGCCGACGACCGGCGCCGGCTGCTCGCCTTCGCGCGGGACCTGCTGAACTCGGACTATGCAGGCCACAGGCTCACCTTCCAGCTTTTCGCACAGTCTCCGCCGTTCGCGCATCTCGCCTCGGTCTATAATAATTTCGACTGGAGCGACGCGCTGCGCGTGGTGCATAAATCCGCCGGCCTGTCCGCCAATGTGCCCGGCGGCGCCGAGCCCGTGCGCGAAGCGGCGGAATAGGACAGTAACATGATCCACCAGCGTATCCGGCCCTTCAACACGCGCGACACCTACCCGGAACAAAAACTGGATAACGACCTGTGCCAGGCGGTGGTGGCGGGCAAAACCATCTATCTGCGCGGCCAGGTGCCGCAGGATCTGGATACGCGGCAGAATGTCGCCGTGGGGGACGCCACCGGCCAGGCCGAAAAAGTGATGCAGAATATCGATCTGCTGTTGCGCGAGGCCGGCGCCT
The DNA here is from genome assembly GCA_021798575.1 of Pseudomonadota bacterium. Taxonomy (GTDB): domain Bacteria; phylum Pseudomonadota; class Alphaproteobacteria; order Acetobacterales; family Acetobacteraceae; genus Acidocella. The sequence goes on from JAJZGI010000005.1 coordinate 29,259, forward strand.
CGCTCGAGCATATCTGCAAGGTCACGGTCTACCTCACGGATATCCGCCACCGGGAGCCGGTCTACCGTGTCGCGGGGCGATGGCTGAAGGGCGTGTTTCCCGTCTTCACCGGGCTCGTCGTGGTGGCGCTCGCCCGGCCGGAATGGCTGGTCGAGATCGATGTGATCGCCGAGCTGCCGTAATGGATGAGGCGCAACTACGCATCGATCTGGCGGCTTCGTTCCGCCTTGCGGCGCGGCTGGATTGGCATGAGGCGGTGGCCAATCATTTCAGTGTCGCCACCTCGGCGGATGGCCGATATTTTCTGATGAACCCGATGTGGCGGCATTTCTCGACGCTCTGCGCCTCGGACATGGTGCTGTTGGACTCCCAGGCGCCGCCGAGCGCGGACATGGACCCCACCGCCTGGGCGATCCACGGCACCATGCACGCGCAGGTGCCGCACGCGCGCTGCATTCTGCATCTGCACCCGCCCTATGCCACGGCGCTGGCCTGCCTCGCGGACCCGGCGATGAAACCCATCGACCAGACCTCGGCCAGGTTCTTCAATCGTGTCGCGCTGGATACGCAGTTCAGCGGCATGGCGGATAATGCGGAGGAGGGTAGCCGCCTGGCCCGCGCGCTGGGCGACAAAAACATGCTCATGATGGGCAATCACGGCGTGCTGGTGGTCGGCAATAACGTTGCGGAGGCGTTTGACGCCATGTACCATATAGAGCGCGCCTGCCGCACGCTGATGCTGGCCTATGCCTCCGGGCAGCGGCTGAATATCCTCTCGGACGAGATCGCCGAGAAGACCGCCCGCGCCTGGGAGGATGGCGGCGCCTTCGCCCAGGCGCATTTCAATGCAATGAAGCACCTGCTGGACGCCGAAGATCCCGCCTACGCCTCATGAATTTGTAACAGGAGCGGTGATGACCGGTAATGCGCGCTATGATATTCTGTTCGAGCCGGTGCGGATCGGCCCGAAGATGGCGCGCAACCGCTTCTATCAGGTGCCGCACTGCAACGGCATGGGCTACCGGGACCCCACCGCGCTCGCCCACATGCGCGGCGTGAAGGCCGAGGGCGGCTGGGCGGTGGTCTGCACCGAGCAGGTGGAGTTTCATCACAGCTCGGACATCACACCCTTTATCGAGCTGCGCCTATGGGACGACCGGGACATCCCGGCACTCGCGCGCATGGTGGATAAAATCCATGAGCACGGCAGCCTGGCGGGGATCGAGCTCGCCTATAATGGCATGAATGGCCCTAATCTTTATTCGCGCGAGGTGCCGATGGGCCCGGCGCACCTGCCGGTCGCCACCTTCACCTATGAGCCCGTGCAGGCGCGGCGGATGGACCTGCAGGACATCCGCAATATCCGCAAATGGCATCTGGCGGCGGTGCACCGCGCGCGCCGCGCCGGGTTCGACCTCATCTATGTCTACGCCGCGCACGCGCTCGGGTTTTTGCATCATTTTCTCTCCCGCCGGTATAACGAGCGCACGGATGAGTACGGCGGCTCGCTGGAAAACCGCATCCGCCTGCTGCGCGAGATCACGCAGGAGACGAAGGACGCGGTGGGGCATGATTGCGCGATCCCGTTGCGCATCTCGGTCGATGAGCTGCTGGGCGAGGGCGGGCTGTATCAGGCGGAGGTCGAGGACATGATCGGCCTGATGGCCGACGTGCCCGATTTATGGGATGTCACCCTGGCCGGATGGGAGAACGACAGCCGCACCTCGCGCTTCGCCGAGGAGGGCGCGCAGGAGCCGTTCATCTCGGGCATCAAACGCCTCACCAGCAAGCCGGTGGTGGGCGTGGGGCGTTACACCTCGCCAGACCGCATGGTCTCGCTGGTGAAAAAGGGGGTCATGGACCTGATCGGCGCGGCCCGGCCCTCCATCGCCGATCCGTTTCTGCCCAATAAAATCCGTGATGGCCGGCTGGAGGATATTCGCGAATGCATCGGCTGCAACATCTGCGTCTCGGGGGATTTCACGCAATCGCCCATCCGCTGCACGCAAAACCCGACCATGGGCGAGGAATGGCGTAAGGGCTGGCACCCTGAGCGCGTGCGCCCCAGGGGCTCGGACAAGTCCGTGCTGGTGGTCGGCGCCGGGCCGGCCGGGCTGGAGGCCGCGCACGCGCTGGGCAAGCGCGGCTATGCGGTCACCCTGGCGGAGGCTGGCACGCAGCTTGGCGGGCGCGTGCTGGCGGAGGCAAAACTGCCCGGCCTCGCCGCCTGGAGCCGTGTGGCGGACTACCGGCGGTTACAGTTGCAAAAACTCGCCAATGTGGAGATATTTTTCATGAGCCGCCTGGACGCCCCGAGCGTGCTGGAATTCGGCTTTCCGCGCGTCGTGCTGGCCACCGGCGCGCGCTGGCGGCGCGACGGTGTGGGGCATCTGCACACGCGGCCCATTCCCATCGCGCCGGGTGCCATCCTGATCTCGCCCTCCGAGATCATGGAAGGCCAGTTGCCCACGGGCAAAACCGTGCTGGTGTGGGATGACGACCATTATTACATGGGTGGTGTGATCGCTGAACTATTGGCCGAGAAAAACTATGATGTGGTCTATCTCACCCCCGCATCCGAGGCCTCAACCTGGACCCGTAACACCATGGAGCAGCATTTCATCCAGAAGCGAATGCTCGAGAAGGGCATTACCATCCATGGTTTCAAAACCGTGGAATCGGTCGCCCCCGGCGAGGTATTGAGCGCCTGTGTCTTCACCGGCCGAAAAACCCGCATCGCGGCGGATGCCGTGGTGCTGGTCACCGCGCGCCTGCCCAATGAGGAACTGGCGCTGGCCCTGCAAGCCTGCCGTGAGGATTGGGCGGATGCGGGCATCGAGGACGTGACCAGCATCGGCGATGCGCTGGCCCCGGCCACCATCGCTCACGCCACCTATGCCGGGCGGCGCTATGCCGAGCTTTTGGACAATCCCCCTTTGCCGGAGGGCGTGATACCCTTCCGCCGTGAAATCGCCGGGCTTTTACCTCTGAGAGAGGGGAATCCAACATGATGATCCCATTTACGCTGGCGGCCGCGCGCGCGCCGCTCGATGATTGGGGCCGCCCGGAGGATATCGGCGCGGTGACGGTGCAAGGGCCGATCGCGCTTTCCGGCAAAATTCTCATCGGCGGGCTGGATCAGCCACTGTTTGGTGGGCTGTACGCCGCCACGCGGGGCATCTACCGGGTGGTCTATGGCTTTCATGAACACGCCACGCTGCTGGAGGGCGAGTTGAAAATAACCGAGGTGGGTTCCGGCCAGGATGTGGTCTACGGCCCCGGTGACTCCTGGATCATCAAAAAACACACCGCGGTGATCTGGGAAATCCGCTCCGAATCCATCCTTAAAAGCTACATTGCCAGCACCGGCGAGCTATGAACCAGGTACAGGGAGGGCCAAAAATGTCAGTTGAATCGGAAGTCCTCAGGGCGGCGGCGGATCTCATCTCGGCTTTTGAAAATAACGACAGGGCGGTCTATTTCGCCTGTTTCACGCCGGATGCGCGCTTCATGTTCTACACGCTGGACCATGCGCTGGAGAGCCGCGCGGCCTATGAGGCGCAATGGGATTCCTGGGTTAAAAACCAGGGTTTTCATGTGCAGGCCTGCGCTTCCACCAACCAGCATGTGGCCATCTGCGGGCAGGCGGCGGTATTCACCCACAACACCGCCTCCAGGATCACCACGCATGACGGCACGCATCTCTACCATGAGCGCGAGACCATTGTTTTTCATAAAATCGCCGGGCGCTGGCTGGCCGTGCATGAGCATCTGTCCCTGGTGGCGGAGGAATCCACCCAGGCCCCAGCATTGACACAAGCCCCCACCCCGCTATAACCCGGCTGTCTCGCGGCAGGGCACCACCCCGCCGCGTTCTGTCTTTTGATGTCACCCGATTGGATTAACCAGATGTTCGCAGTCATCCGCACCGGCGGCAAACAGTACCGCGTCACGCCAGACGCCGTGCTGAAAATCGAGAAGCTGGAGGCGGAAGCCGGCAGCACCGTCACGTTCACCGATGTCCTGGCCGTCGGCGGGGAGGGTGGTCTGAAGCTCGGCGCCCCGACCCTGGCTGGCGCCTCCGTCACCGCCACCGTCATCGCGCAGGACCGCCTGGCGAAGGTCATCATTTTCAAAAAACGCTGCCGGCAGAACAGCCGCCGCAAGAACGGCCACCGCCAGTGCGTGACCGTGCTGCGCGTCTCCGCCATCAACGCGGCGTAAGGGAGCACTTCCATGGCACATAAAAAAGCTGGCGGTTCCTCACGCAATGGGCGGGACACCGCAGGGCGGCGTCTCGGCGTCAAAAAATCCGGCGGGCAGGAGGTGGTTGCGGGCAACATCATCATCCGCCAGCGTGGCACCAAGGTGAAGCCAGGGCTGAACGTCGGCCTGGGCCGGGACCACACGATCTTCGCGCTCACCGACGGCAAGGTGCTGTTCGAGCGTAAATCGGACGATCGGGTGCATGTCTCGGTCACGCCCGTTAAACTCGCTGCCGAATAACCCGGTCGCACTCCTTAAAAAGAGGCCGGCATCGCCGGCCTTTTTTATTGGGGCATAAAACATGAAGTTCCTCGACCAGGCGAAAATCTACCTTAAATCCGGCGATGGCGGGGATGGCGTCACCGCCTTCCGCCGCGAGAAGTTTGTCGCCTTCGGCGGGCCGGACGGCGGGGACGGCGGGCGCGGCGGGGATATCGTGTTCGAAGCCGTGCAGAATCTCAACACCCTCATCGACTTCCGCTACTCCCAGCATTTCCGCGCCAAAAAAGGCGGCAACGGCTCCGGCGCGGACCGCACGGGTGCTGCCGCCGCCACGCTGCACATCAAAGTGCCGATCGGCACGCAGATCTTCGACGACGACCGTGAGACGCTGCTGGCGGACCTGGACGCGCCCGGCAAAACCATCACGCTGCTGCGCGGCGGGGACGGCGGCTTTGGTAACGCCAAATATAAAACCTCGACCAACCGCGCGCCGCGCCGGGCGGACAAGGGCTGGCCGGGCGAGGAGCGCTGGGTCTGGCTGCGCCTCAAGCTCATCGCCGATGTCGGGCTGGTGGGGATGCCCAACGCGGGCAAATCGACCTTTCTCTCGGTCGTCTCCGGCGCGCACCCCAAAATCGCCGACTATCCCTTCACCACGCTGCACCCGCAGCTCGGCGTCGTGCGGCTCTCGATGTCCGAGGAGTTCGTCATCGCAGACATCCCGGGGCTGATCGAGGGCGCGCACGAGGGCACCGGCCTGGGCGACCGTTTTCTCGGCCATGTCGAGCGCTGCGCCGTGCTCGTGCACCTGATAGATGGCGCGGCGGGTGCCTGTGTCGATGCCTGGCGCACCGTGCGCCACGAGCTTGGCGCCTATGGCGGCGGGCTGGATGAAAAACCCGAGGTGATCGTGCTGAACAAGTCCGACGCGATGAGCCCACGCGAGATCGCATTGCGCCGCGCCGCGCTGGCCAAGGCTTCTGGCGTACCGGTTCTCATCGCCTCCGGCGTCTCCGGCCAGGGTGTGCCGGAGGTGCTGCGGACCTTGCAAAACATCATCACCCAGGCCCGGCAAACATGATCCCCTCGCTCGGGTCAGCGCGCCGCGTCGTCGTGAAGATCGGCAGCGCGCTCATCGTGGACCCGGCCACGGCGGCCCCACGCACGCAATGGCTGCAATCCCTGACGCAGGACATTGCGGCGCTGGCCGCAGGCGGCGCTGAGGTCATTGTGGTCTCGTCGGGCGCCATCTCGCTCGCGCGCCGGAAGCTCAACCTCACCAGCGCAAAACTGAAGCTGGAAGAAAAACAGGCCGCCGCAGCCGTCGGGCAGATCCGCCTGGCGCAGGCCTGGTCGGATGCGCTCTCCGAGCAGCATCTCACCGCCGCGCAGCTCCTCCTCACGCTGGAGGACACCGAGGACCGCCGCCGCTATCTCAACGCGCGCGCCACCCTCACCACGCTGCTGACACTCCGCTGTATCCCCGTGATCAACGAGAATGACTCGGTCGCCACCTCCGAGATCCGCTTTGGCGATAACGACCGGCTGGCCGCCCGCGTGGCGGAGATGATGCAGGCCGATGTGCTGGTCCTGCTCTCGGATATCGACGGGCTCTACACCGCCGATCCCCGCCGCAACCCGGATGCCGTGCACATCCCGCTGGTGGAGCGCCTGACACCCGAGATCGAAGCCTGCGGAGGCGAGCCTCCCCCGGGTTATTCCTCAGGCGGGATGCGCACCAAGCTCATCGCCGCGCGCATCGCGACACAGGCCGGCGTGGCCATGGCCATCGCGCTCGGCCATCGCCCCAACCCGCTCCAGGCCATCGCGCAGGGGGCCAGATGCAGTTGGTTCCTCCCAGTGCCGGAGGGCCGCTCGGCCCGCAAGAACTGGATCGCCGGGCATCTCGCCCCGCTGGGCGCGCTCACCATCGATTCAGGTGCCGCCCGCGCCCTGGCCAAAGGCTCCTCGCTGCTCCCGGCGGGCATCATCGCGGTGAGCGGGCATTTCGAGCGTGGCGACGCCGTGGAGGTGCTGGGGCCCGATGGCAGCCGCATCGCCCGGGGCCTTGCCGCCTATTCCGCCTCCGATGCAACGATCATCGCGGGCCATCGCTCAGAGGATTTCGAGGCGCTGCTGGGATTCCGAGGCCGCGATGAGGTGATCCACCGCGACGACCTGGTATTATTTAACCCGCAGGCTGTTCCCGGATCGCATTGATAATCCCGGAGAAATCCATCCCCGCATGGCCCGCATCGGCGTAGCTCTGGTACATCGCCGCCGCGTGCTGGCCCAGCGCCGTGCTGGCGCCCGCGCTGGCCGCCGCCGCCTGGCTGAGCAGCATGTCTTTTAGCATCAGCGCGGTCGAGAATCCCGGCTTGTAGGCGTTATTGGCCGGGCTGCCCGCCACCGGGCCGGGCACCGGGCAATAGCTGGTGAGCGACCAGCACTGGCCGGAGGCGGTGGAGGCCACGTCATAGAGCGCCTGGTGCGAGAGGCCGAGCTTTTCTCCCAACACGAATGCCTCCGAGACGGCGATCATGGAAATACCCAGGATCATGTTATTGCAGATCTTGGCGGCCTGTCCGGCCCCGGCGTCACCGCAATGCACGATCTTGCGGCCCATTTTTTCCAGCACCGGCAGCGCGCGGGCGAAGGCGGCGCCCAAACCGCCCACCATGAAGGTGAGCGTGCCCGCGGCCGCCCCGCCAACCCCGCCCGAGACCGGCGCATCGATCGACGCCATGCCGGCCGCCCCTGCCAGCCCATGCGCCGCGCGGGCGCTGGCCACGTCGATGGTGGAGCTCTCGATGAACAGCGTGCCGAGCGCGGCGACGGCCAGAATACCCGGGTACACCTCCAGCACCAGCCTGCCGCTGGGCAGCATGGTGATCACCATCTCCGCCTCGCGCGCGGCATCGGCGGCTGATGCCGCCATCCTCACCCCGGCGCTGGCGGCGGCCTGCCGGGCGGCGGGCACCACGTCGTAGCCGCAAACCTCATGCCCCGCCTTCAACAGGTTTTGCGCCATCGGCAGACCCATATTGCCCAGACCAATAAACCCGATGATCGCCATGCTATTTTGCCTCCAATGTTCGCCTGGAAATAATCAGCCGCATGATCTCGTTCGTGCCCTCCAGGATCTGGTGCACACGCAAATCCCGGACAATTTTCTCAATCCCATAATCCGCCAGATACCCATAGCCGCCGTGCATCTGCAGCGCCTCATTGGCGATGTTAAAACCCGCATCGGTGGCAAAACGTTTCGCCATCGCGCAATGCAGGGTCGCCTGCGCATCCCCCGCATCCAGCGCCATCGCGGCGCGCCACAGCAGCAGCCGCGCTGCCTCCAGCTCGGTCGCCATATCCGCCACACGGAACTGCAACGCCTGAAAACCGCCGAGGGGTTTGCCAAAAGCCTTGCGCTCGCCGAGGTATTTCACGGTTTTATCCAGCGCCGCCTGCGCCCCGCCGAGCGAGGCGGCACCGATATTCACCCGCCCACCATCCAGCCCACCCATGGCGATCTTGAAGCCGATCCCCTCAGGCCCAAGCCGGTTGGCAACGGGCACGCGCGCATCCTCGAATATCACCTGCGCGGTCGGCTGCGCGTTCCAGCCCATTTTATATTCATTCGGGCCGAAGGATACACCTGGCATCCCCCGCTCGACCACCAGCGTGGAGATGCCGCGCGCACCCGCCTCGCCGGTGCGCACCATCACCACATAAACATCCGCCACCCCGGCGCCGGAGATGAATTGTTTGGTGCCGTTCACGACATAATGCTCGCCTTCCAGCACCGCGCGGGTCTTCAACGCCGCTGCGTCGGAGCCCGCCGCGGGCTCCGTCAGGCAGTAGCTGGAGAGCTGCGCCATGCTGCACAGGCCGGGCAGATATTTCGCCCGCTGCGCAGCGTCGCCATAACGGTCGATCATCCCCGCGCACATGTTATGGATCGAGATATAGGCCGCGATACTGGGGCAGCCGGTCGCTAGCGCCTCGATGATCAGCGCCGCATCCAGCCGCGTGAGGCCGGAGCCGCCGTGCGCCTCGTCCACATAGATGCCGCCCATGCCGAGTGCTGCGGCCTCCCGTAGCACATCCAGGGGGAAATGCTTGGCCCGGTCCCATTCAACCGCGAACGGGGCGAGGCGCTCGGCGGCAAAACCACGCGCCATCTCGCGGATGGCGAGCGCCTCATCGCCGAGTGTGAAGCACAGGCTCAACGCCGCCTCAATCCATCGTCGGGATGACGAACGAGGCGCCGTCTTTCACGCCGGACGGCCAGCGCGAGGTCACCGTCTTGGTCTTGGTGTAAAAGCGGATGGAATCCGGCCCGTGCTGGTTCAGGTCGCCAAAGCCCGAGCGTTTCCAGCCGCCAAAGGTATGGTAGGCGATCGGCACGGGGATCGGCACATTCACCCCCACCATGCCGACCTGCACGCGCGAGCAGAAATCACGCGCGGCATCGCCATCGCGCGTGAAAATCGCGGTGCCGTTGCCGTATTCATGCTCATTTGGCAGGCGCAGCGCGGCCTCATAATTCTCCGCCCGCACCACTGCCAGCACCGGGCCAAAAATCTCCTCCCGGTAGATCTTCATCTCCGGCGTAACATGGTCGAACAATGTCCCACCGATGAAATAGCCGTCCTCATAGCCCTGCATCTTGAAACCCCGACCATCGACGACGAGCTTCGCACCCCCCGCCACCCCGGCGTCGATATAGGATTTCACGCGGTTCAGCGCGTCTTTGGTCACCAGCGGACCATAATCGGCCCCGGCGTCGGACGAGAGGCCGATCTTCAGCGCCTCGATCCGAGGGCTGAGTTTTTTCACCAGCGCATCGGCGGTCGCCTGGCCCACCGGCACCACGACCGAGAGCGCCATGCAGCGCTCACCGGCCGAGCCATAGGCCGCACCCATCAGCGCATCCACCGCCTGGTCCAGGTCGGCATCGGGCATGATGATCGCGTGGTTCTTCGCGCCGCCGAAACACTGCGCGCGTTTGCCATTCTGCGCCGCCGTCGCGTAGATATAATTGGCGATGGGGGACGAGCCGACAAACCCGACCGCCGTGACGCGCGGGTCGTGCAAAATCGTGTCCACCGCCTCCTTGTCGCCATTCACCACGTTCAGGATACCAGGTGGCCCCCCGGCAGCGACAAACAATTCCGCCAGCCGCATCGGCACCGAGGGGTCGCGCTCGGAGGGTTTCAAAATAAACGCATTGCCACAGGCGATCGCCGGCGCGGCCTTCCATAGCGGGATCATGGCCGGGAAGTTGAACGGGGTGATCCCCGCGACCACGCCCATCGGCTGGCGCATGGAATACACGTCGATCCCGGTACCCGCGTCGGTGGTGTATTCGCCCTTCAACAGATGCGGAATGCCGATGGCGAACTCCAGCACCTCCACGCCGCGCTGGATATCGCCCTTGGAGTCCGGCACGGTCTTGCCATGCTCGGATGAGAGTAGTCTGGCGAGCGAGTCGATCTCGCCATTGATGAGGTCGAGGAACTTCATCAGCACGCGGGCCCGCCGCTGCGGGTTCAACGCGGCCCAACCCGGCTGTGCCAGGGCAGCGTTGGCGATCACCGCCTCAACTTCAGCCTTGCTGGCGAGCGCCACCTGCGCCTGCACCGCGCCGGTATTGGGGTCGAACACGTCGGCGAAACGGCCGGATTTCCCCTCGACGATCTTGCCGCCGATAAAATGATTCACCACGCGCATTGCTTCCTCCAGAATAACTTGTGAGGACCCCTTATACACTTTAACATGCCCGATGAAGGGTAAAATTATCCCAACCATTGTGCATAATTACATGAAAGCGCTCCCCATTGGCCGGCCGTAAACGCACGCAGAACTGGGATGATCTGCGCCATTTCCTGGCCGTGGCGCGCACCGGCACGCTCACCGGCGCAGCGGAAACCCTGGGCACGGACCACACCACGGTGGCCCGGCATATCCAGCGGCTGGAGCAGCGGCTGGCCACCCGCGTGTTCTACCGCAGCAACCTCGGCTATGCGCTGACACCTGGCGGCGAGCGCCTGCGCCCCATCGCCGAGCGCATGGAGGCGGGCTTTATCGAGGCCGCAGGGCTGCTACGCGAGGACCCGGCGGTCTCGGGCATCGTGCGCATCGGCGCGCCGGATGGCTTTGGCACCGGCTTCCTGGCGCGGCGCATCCACAGGCTGGCGGCGCAGCATCCCGGGCTGGAGGTCGAGCTGCTGGCCACCGCGCGCGTCTTCAGCCTCTCCAAGCGCGAGGCGGATATCGTCATCAGCCTCACCTCGCCGGAGCACGCTCGCGTCGTCTCCCGCCGCCTCACGGACTACCGGCTGCTGCTCTACGCGGCGGAAAATTATCTCGCCGCGCATCCGCCCATCACCAGCCTGCAAGACCTCCCGGCGCATGGTTTCGTGGGCTATATCGAGGATATGCTGTTCACGCCGGAGCTGAACTACCTCAGCAGCATCGGCGCGGGCATCACCGCGCGCCTGCGCAGCACCAACCTCATCGCCCAGGCCCATGCAACGCTTGCGGGCGGCGGGCTCTGCGTGCTGCCGATGTTCATCGCGGCGGCCTACCCAGGGCTGGTGCCGGTGCTGCCCGAGAGTATCTCACTCAAACGCGCCTTCTATATGCATATCCACGAGGACAATCAGAAATCCGTGCCGGTGCGCGCCGCCGCCGCCTTCATCTCACAGGAGATCGCCCAAAGCCCGGGGTATTTCGAATAAGCGTCACTGGCAGGCCAGGCACTCCTCATAGTTTGTGCTGCCCGGCGCCTGGATCGTGGGCAGGTTCGCTGCACTGAGGCCGGTGAACTCCTCGGGCCGCACGGCCTTCTCCGATACATTATCCGCCCGGGCGATGGAGAGCGAGCGGCAATAATAGAGCGACTTCACGCCCTTTTTCCACGCCTGATAATGATACTGGTGCAGATCGCGTTTGTTCACATTCGCGGGCACGAAGATATTGATCGACTGGCTCTGGCAGATGAACGGCGTGCGGTCCGCCGCGTGCTCGATGATCCAGCGCTGGTCCAGCTCAAAAGCGGTTTTATACACATCCTTTTCGTGCTGGGTGAGGAAATCCAGATGCTGCACGCTGCCCTTGGTGAGCGTGATGGACGACCAGGTCTCATCATCGTCGCGGCCATATTTCGCCAGCAGCTTCTGCAGTGGCCGGTTGCGCACGGTAAAGCTGCCGGAGAGCGTCTTCTGCAAAAACACATTGGCGGCGATCGGTTCGATCCCCGGTGACGTATTGCCGGTGATGATCGAGATGGAGGCGGTCGGCGCGATGGCGATCTTGTGCGAGAAACGCTCATCGATGCCATAATCCGCCGCATCCGGGCAGGCGCCTCGCTCCGCCGCCAGTTTTCTGGACGCCGCATCCGCCCCGGCACGCACATGTTTGAACATTTTCACGTTCCACACCTTCGCCATCACGCTCTCCCACGGGATATTCTGATCCTGCAGGAAGGAGTGGAAACCCATGACGCCGAGCCCGACCGAGCGCTCGCGCATCGCCGCATATTTCGCCTTTTCCATCGAGGCCGGCGCCTTGTCGATGAAATCCTGCAACACATTATCCAGAAACCGCATTACATCCTCGATGAACCGCTCATCCTTGTGCCACTCGAACCAGGTCTCGAGGTTGAGCGAGGACAGGCAGCACACCGCGGTGCGCTGCTTGCCATGCTGGTCCAGCCCGGTCGGCAGCATGATCTCGGCGCACAGGTTGGAGGTCTTCACCTCCAGCCCGGCCAGCTTGTGTTGCTCGGGCCGCGCATTATTCACATGATCGGAGAATATGAGATACGGCTCGCCGGTCTCGATCCGCGCGGTGAGGATCCGCACCCAGAGCGCGCGGGCCGAGACGCTGCGTACGGGTGAGCGGTCCTTGGGCGAGTTCAGCATCCATTCGGTGTCATTCTCCACCGCGCGCATGAAGGCGTCGGGGATCAGGATTCCATGGTGCAGATTAAGCGCCTTGCGGTTCGGGTCGCCGCCGGTCGGGCGTCGGATTTCGATGAATTCCTCAATCTCCGGGTGCCACACCGGCAAATACACCGCCGCCGAGCCGCGCCGCAGCGAGCCCTGGCTGATCGCGAGCGTCAGGCTGTCCATCACGCGGATGAAGGGTACGACGCCGGAGGTCTTGCCGTTCTTGCCGACCTTCTCGCCGATCGAGCGCAGATTGCCCCAATAGGAGCCGATACCCCCACCCTTGGAGGCGAGCCAGACATTCTCGTTCCACAGCCCGACGATACCCTCCAGCGTGTCATCCGCCTCGTTCAGAAAGCAGGAGATCGGCAGCCCCCGGTCGGTGCCGCCGTTGGAGAGCACGGGGGTCGCGGGCATGAACCACATCTTGCTGATATAGTCATAGAGCCGCTGCGCATGGGCGGCGTTGTCGCCATAGTAGGAGGCCACGCGGGCAAACAGATCCTGGTAGGTCTCACCGGGCAGCAGGTAGCGGTCGTCCAGCGTCGCCCGGCCGAAATCAGTCAGCAGCGCGTCGCGCGCGGGGTCGATATGCACCTGGTGGCGGCCGCGCATCTGGATGCCATCATCGAGCAGAACCGCTTCGGGTTTCGTCATCATATTCATATCGCGAGACCTTTTATTCTTCCCCGTGGAACCTACCACCGTGAAACACCACACTACATCTTGCTCAAAATTTCGCAAATAAAACTAGCACTAGCTCCAACCTTTTTTCCCCGCCCCGGATTCGCGCCCGATTCAGCCTCACGCCGCCATCACCCATAAAAACCACGTTCTGCCTATGTTCTTCTCACCGCAGCCTATGTAGGCACTCGAATCGGATGGTGCATCGGCTTTGAGCGCGCTATCTGCCACGCCATGGAAGCAACCCCACGCGCCTACACCCATCAGGAGGTTCTGCCGGTCGTCCGCGGCGTGGCGCTGTGCATCCTGCTGGCAGCGCTGGACCAAACAATCATCGTCCCCGCGGTGCCGCGGATGGCGCGGGATCTGGGCGGCGGCCACCATATCGCCTGGATCATCTCGGCCTATCTGCTCACCGGCACGGCGGCCACGCCGATCTTCGGCAAGCTGTCAGACCTCTACGGCCGCCGTCGGCTCCTGCAACCGGCGCTCATCGTCTTCGCCCTGGCCTCGCTCGGCTGCGCGGCGGCCACCGGCTTCTGGCAGATCGTGCTGTTCCGGGCGCTGCAAGGCATCGGCGGGGCAGGGCTCACCACCATCGCGCAGACCGCCATCGCCGATGTCGCCCCGCCGCGCGAGCGCGGGCGCTACCAGGTCTACATGAGCGGCATGTGGGGTATCGCCAGCATCGCCGGGCCGCTGCTCGGCGGCACTTTGACCGACTCCCTCTCCTGGCGCGCCATCTTCTGGATCAACCTGCCGCTCTGCGCCGCCGCCTGGGTGATGAGCAACCGCGCCCTGCGCGCGCTTCCGGCGCATGGCGGTAGCGGGCAGAAAATCGACTATCTCGGCGCCGCACTGCTGGTCTCCGCCATCACCGCCTGGCTCGTGCTCGCGGCCTCCGGCGGGCAGGATTTCGCCTGGGCGTCCAACACCACCCTGTTCCTGGTGCTGGCAGGCCTCGCCCTCACCGCGCTCACCGGCTGGGTGGAGCACCGCGCCGCCTCGCCGATGCTCCCCACCCGCCTGTTCACCAACCCCACGCTGCTGGGCGGCCTGCTGCTGGCGGCGGCGAACGCGCTTTCCACCTTCGGCGCCTCGCTGCTGCTGCCGCTGTATTTCCAGTATATCCGGCACACCAGCGCGGCACTCTCCGGCCTGCTCACCACACCGTTCCTGCTGGGGTTCGTCGTCATGTCCTACGCCGGTGGCCACATCTCGCGTCGGCTGGGCCGCACCCGGCCCAGTATGCTGGCGGCGCTGGCTTTGTGCGTGGTCGGGCTCGGCCTGCTGGCCAGCATGGGTGCCGCCACCCCGCTCGGCCTGTGCGTATCCTACGGCGTCGTGTTGGGCGGCGGCATTGGCCTCGTGCAGCCCAACATCACGGTGGCGATCCAGAACGCCGCCCAGCGCCCGGATGTCGGCATCGCGACCGGCTGCATGCTGCTGTTCCGCGCCATCGGCGGTGCCTTTGGCGCCACGCTGGCGGCGGTCATGCTGCTCGCGCACGGCTTCGGCGGCGCATTCGGCGCCTGTGCCGGTGTGGCCGCGCTGTCGCTGGCCGTGGCGGTGCTGATGCCGGATTCTGTGCTGCGCCGGGTGTGACTACCCGCCGTGTAACCCCAGCCCGGTCACCACCAGGCTGATCACCGCGCCCAGTAAAAACCCCACGATCGTGCCGTTCACGCGGATATATTGCAGGTCCTTCCCCACCCGCAGCTCCAGCCGGTCGGTGATCGTCGCCGTGTCCCACTGCCCCACCACCCGGCCGATGAACTTTGCCCCCTGCGCCTGCGCCTGTGGCAGCAGATTAAGCACCAGCGTCTCCACCGCCTTGTTCACCCGTGCCTGCGCCAGCGCATCCTGCCCCAGCACCTCGCCCAGGTTGGCCAGCGCCGCCTCGATCACCGCAACCGTGCGCCCATGCGGCAGTTGCGCATCGCGCTCCAGCGCGCGGCGCAGCCTCGCCCATACATCCCAGGCCCAGGCCTTCACCGTGTCATGCGCCAGCACGCCCTGCATGGCCCGCCCAAGCTCGGCGGCGCGCGCCGGGTCGCTCTCCAGCCGGCCGATCTCATGGCGCACCCAATCATCGAACGCATCGCGCAGCTCGGAACTATCCGGGCCGATCCGGTCCAGTTCGGCATTCACGGCGGTCAGCACCCGTTTGGCGACGGTGGCGCCGATCGCCCAGCCGACGAGCCGCCCGCCCTGCTCGCGCACACGCTCTTTAATCGCCGCCTGCAATACCTCTTCCCGCGCGTGCAGAGTCTCCCGCAACTGGCTTAAAATAAAGGATAACACCTCCTGATGGCGGCCACCCTCGACCAGCCCGCCGAGTGCGCGCGCTACCACCACGCCCGCCGCCTTGCCGCCGATGAGCCGTGGCAGCAGCCGCGCCAGCAACCGGCGCGCCCGCCCATCCTCGATGCTCGCCAGCAGCTTCGGCAGCATCCCCGCCAGCGCCTCGGCGGCGGGTGCCGTGGCCGCCGGGTCGCTCAAAAACCGGGCGAGAATCGCCGGAGAGTCCAGATTCACCAGCAATTTGCGGATATCGGCCTCGGTGAACACATGGTTCGCCACAAACCGTCCGAGCGCCAGGCCGAGCCGCTCCTTCTGCGCGGGCAGAATCGCGGTATGCGGGATCGGCAGCCCCAGCGGATGGCGGAACAGCGCCGTCACCGCGAACCAGTCCGCCACCCCGCCGATCAACCCGGCCCGTGCTGCGTCCCGCAGCAGGCCGCTCCACGGCCCATAGGGCAGCGCGTAGCCCAGCGCGGTCAGCGCCGCCATCAGCCCCAGCAGCGAGGATGCAAACAGCCGGTGGCGCCGCAATGAGCGCCGCAGCCCGGCATCGGGGTCAATCGTCATCTGGTCAACCTACAAGCCAGCGCCGCCGCCACGCAATGCGCGAAAACTTTCTATTGCGTTGCAAAATACTTTGGTGCGTGGTGTGTGGCAGGAGCAGAATCAGGGAGTCCGCATGTCTGTCCATGCCGCCATCACGCACCGGACGTCCTATCGATACGACCGGCCCGTCAGCCTCGGCCCGCAGACCATCCGCCTGCGCCCGGCACCCTATGCCCGCACGCCCATCCTCTCCTACGCCCTGAAAATCTCACCCGAGCCGCATTTCCTCAACTGGCAGCAGGATCCGCAGGGCAACTTCCTCGCCCGCGTGGTGTTCCCCGAGCGGGTCACGCGCTTCGAGGTCACGGTCGATGTCGTGGCCGACATGGCGACGATCAACCCGTTCGACTTTTTCCTGGAACCGGACGCGGAGACCTATCCCTTTGCCTATGAGGACATCCTGGCCGAGGAGCTGGCCCCGTTCCGCCTGCTGCGCAACCCGGGCAAAAAGCTCCAGGCGCTCATCGGCGCGGTCCATCTGGCGCTCGGCGCGCAGGAATTGCGCATGGTGGACATGCTGGTGATGGTCAACCGGTTGATCGCCGAGCGCATCGCCTATGTGGTGCGCATGGAGCCGGGCGTCTGGAGTCCGGAGCGGACGCTCTGCGAGGGCAGGGGTTCCTGCCGGGATTCCGCCTGGCTGCTGGTCAATCTCCTGCGCCACCTGGGCTTCGCCGCGCGCTTCGTCTCGGGCTACCTCATCCAGCTCGTGGCAGACGTGAAGCCGGTGGATGGCGGTGCCGAGGGCCCGACCGAGGATTTCACCGATTTGCACGCCTGGGCGGAGGTCTATCTCCCCGGCGCCGGCTGGATCGGGCTGGATGCCACCTCCGGCCTGATGGCGGGCGAGGGCCATATTCCCCTGGCCGCGACACCCTCCCCCAGTTCGGCGGCGGCCATCTCGGGCGGCATCAACGGCGAGTGCGAGACCGAGTTCGCCTTCGAGATGAAGGTCACCCGCGTCGCGCAAACCCCGCGCGTCACCAAACCCTACAGCCCGCGCGTCTGGCAGGATATCCTGGCCCAGGGCGCGGCGGTGGACCGCGCTCTGGCCAACGGCGATGTGCGCCTCACCATGGGCGGCGAGCCGACCTTCGTCGCCGCGTCGGACTTCGAGGCAGCGGAATGGAATATCGACGCACTTGGCCCCACCAAGCGCCAATACGCCGGTCGGCTCATCCGCAGGCTCACCCCTTTATGGTCCAGGGGCGCCGTACTCACCCACACCATGGGCAAGCACTACCCGGGCGAGCAGCTCCCGCGCTGGGCCATCCACGCGCACTGGCGCGCCGATGGCGAGCCGGTCTGGCAAAACCCCGAACTGCTCGCCGCCGACTCCGACCACGACAGCGCCGCCGCAGCCGACGCCGCGAGCTTCGCGGGCGCGCTGGCGCAGCGCCTGCAACTGGACCCAAGCCTGGTCAACCAGGCCTATGAGGACGTGCACTACTATCTCTGGCGCGAGCAACGTCTGCCCGCCAACGTGGTGGCGATGCAGGCGCAACTGCGCGACCCGCTGGAGCGCGAGCGCCTGGCGCGAGTGTTCAGCCGTGGCCTGGGCGAGCCCGTCGGCAGCGTGCTGCCGCTGCGCCGTGGCGTGCAGGATGGCGAACGGCGCTGGCAGAGCGGCAAATGGTTCTTCCGGGACGATGTGATGTTCCTGGTGCCCGGCGACTCCCCGGTCGGCCTGCGCCTGCCGCTGGATAGCCTGCCCTGGGCCGACCCGGACCATATCGAAACCGATTTTGCCACGGACCCATTCGCCCCCCGCGCACCCCTGCCACCGCGCGGTTCCCTGCAACGCACGCGCGATGCCGCTCCCGCCGCCGCGCCGGCGCAGTTCGCCCCGGTCCCGCAGGATACGCCGGTTAAGGGCCGCGAGATGCCCGATCTCGTGCGCACCGCCCTGGCGGTGGAGGCGCGCGACGGTATCCTGCACGTCTTCTACCCGCCGCTCTACGATATCGTGGACTGGCTGGAACTCACCGCCCTGGTCGAGGAGACCGCGCAGGAGCTTGGTCGAAAAGTGGTGCTGGAGGGATATCTGCCGCCCGAGGACCCGCGCCTGCTCAATTTCTCGGTCACGCCAGACCCCGGCGTCATCGAGGCCAACATCCACCCGGCCACCGGCTGGGGCGAGATCGTGGCGCGCACCACGCAGCTCTATGATGTCGCGCGGGAGGCCGGGCTGGCGACCGAGAAATTCATGCTGGATGGCCGCCATGTCGGCACCGGTGGCGGCAACCACGTGGTCATGGGCGGCGCCACGCCGCAGGACAGCCCGTTTCTGCGTCGGCCGGACCTGCTGAAATCCATGCTCGGCTTCTGGCACAACCACCCCTCGCTCAGCTTCCTGTTCAGCGGCCTGTTCATCGGCCCCTCCAGCCAGCATCCGCGCATCGACGAGGCGCGCGAGGACTCGCTGAACGAGCTGGACATCGCCTTCCAGCAGGTCTCGCGCGAGTCCGACACGCCACCCTGGATGGTCGACCGGCTGTTTCGCAACATCCTCGCGGATATGACCGGCAACGGCCACCGCACGGAATTCTGCATCGACAAGATGTATGCGCCGGGCGGTGGCTCCGGTCGGCGCGGCCTGGTCGAGTTCCGCGCCTTCGAGATGCCGCCGCACGCTCAGATGTCCGCCGCCCAGGTGCTGCTGATGCGCTCGGCCATCGCCGCCTTCTGGGAGCAACCCTACGAGCGTCCACTCATCCGCTGGGGCACGCGCCTGCACGATGAATTTCTGCTGCCGCACTATGCGCAAGCGGATTTCCGGGATGCGCTGGCGCAGCTTGAAACCCTTGGTTTTGGCCTGAACCCGGAATGGTTCGCCCCGCACATGGAATTTCGCTTCCCCCAGGTGGGCGAGATCATGGCGCGGGACATGCGGGTGGAGCTGCGCCACGCGCTCGAGCCCTGGCACGTGCTGGGCGAGGAACAGACCTCCGGCGGCACCGCGCGCTACGTAGACAGCTCCGCCGAGCGGCTCCAGGCAAAGGTCTCCGGCTGGGTAGATGAGCGCTACACGCTGGCCTGCAACGGTGCCGCTCTGCCGATGCAGCGTACCGAAGTGCCGGGCGAATATGTCGCGGGCGTGCGCTTCAAGGCGTGGGAGCCCTATTCCGCGCTGCACCCCACCATCCATGCCCAGGTGCCGCTGGTGTTCGACATCTACGACAGTTGGTCGGGCCGCAGCATCGCGGGCATGACCCACCATGTCGTGCATCCCGGTGGCCGGGCCTATGACGACTTCCCCGTGAACGCGAATGCGGCCGAGGCGCGCCGCCGCTCGCGCTTCTACGGCCATGGCCATACGCCAGGGCCGATGGCGCCGCCGCGCGAGGTGCAGGGGCCGGAGCATCCCCGCACGCTGGATCTGCGGCGCGATGCTTAAGGCGTTGCTGCGCCGGGTGCGCCGGTTCTTGCAGGCCGAGGTGATGGCCGAGCTTTCCGCACTGCGGGCCGATCTGGCGCAGCGGGACAAAGCGGCGGAGGCCGCACTGCTCGCCATCGCCTTGCACGCAACAGAGCCGCGCGACCCACCATAGTTCTATTCCACAAGAATCCCCGCGCGGATCGCCGCCAGCGCCGCCATCGCCGCGCCACCATCCGGGCCACCGGCCTGCGCCAGCTTGGGCGAGCCCCCGCCGCCCGAGCCACCCAGCGCCGCCGCACCGGTGCGCACCAGCGCCACCGCATTCTGCGGCAAATCGTCCGACACCGCGACGATCACCGCCGCCTTGCCCTCTTGCGTCGCTACCAGCGCCACGATCCCGCTGCCCAGTTCCTTCAAAATTCCATTGGCGATCGGTCGCAATTCCTTCGCCGCCACCTCCCCCACATGCCGCCCGGCGAATTTTACGCCGCCGACATCCTCCACCGCAGCGCTGCCACTCCCCATGGCGAGCTTTTTCTGCAAATCCGAAACCATCCGCTCCAGCCGCTTTTTCTCCTCCTGGAGTGCGGTAATGCGCGCGGGCAGCTCTGCCGCGGGTGCCCGGATGGCAGCGGCGGCCTCGGTGAGCAATCGGCGCTCGGCCTGCGCGGCCTCGGTCGCACCAGCCCCCACCACGGCCTCGATCCGCCGGATCCCGGCGGCCACCGCGCCCTCCGAGACGATCCTGAACCCCCCGATATCGCCGGTGCGCGCCACATGCGTGCCGCCGCACAGCTCGATGGAGTAGGCGGATTTCTCATCGCCCGGCGCGGCACCCATGGAGACGACGCGCACCTCATCGCCGTATTTCTCGCCGAACAGCGCCATCGCGCCGAGCCCCACTGCCTCCTGCGGGGTCATCAGCCGCGTCGTCACCTCGGAATTCTCATGGATACGCGCGTTCACTTCGCGCTCGACATGCTCAAGCTCGTCCGGCGTGATCGGCCTGGGCTGGGAGATATCAAACCGCAGCCGGTCCGGGGCGTTCAGGCTGCCCTTCTGCGCCACATGCGGCCCCAGCTTCAAACGCAGCGCCTCGTGCAGCAGATGCGTGGCGGAGTGGTGCGCGCGGATGCGCGAGCGCCGCACATGCTCCACTTTCGCCACCACCGTGACACCCACGCGCATTTTCCCGGATTCCACATGGCCCACATGCACGAACAACCCGCCCGGTTTTTTCTGCGTGTCGGTGATGCGGATGCGCAACCCATCCGGGCCGGTCAGCACGCCGGTATCCCCCACCTGGCCGCCGCTCTCGGCATAAAACGGCGTCTGGTTGAGCAGCACGGCGATATTCTGCCCGGCCTCGGCCTCATCCACCAGTTCCTCGTCCCGTATCAGCGCGATGATATTCGCCTCCGCGCTCTCGGTGCTGTAGCCCAAAAATTCCGTGGCACCCAGCCGCTCCTTCAGCTCGAACCATAGTCGCTCCGTCGCCGCCTCGCCGGAGCCCGCCCAGGCGGCCCGCGCCCGCGCGCGCTGCTCGGCCATCGCCGCGTTGAACCCTTCCAGATCGACTGATTTCTGCTCCTCGCGCAGCGCGTCCTGCGTCAGGTCGAGCGGGAAGCCGAACGTGTCGTACAGCTTGAACGCAACGGCGCCCGGCAGCGCCGCACCTGGGGCGATTCGGCCGGCTTCCTCGCTGAGCAATGAGAGCCCGCGCTCCAGCATGGCGCGGAACCGGTTTTCCTCCAGCCGCAGCGTCTCCATGATCAGCGCCTCGGCCTGGTTCAGCTCCGGGTAAGCCTGGCCCATCTGGCGCACCAGTGCTGGCACCAGCCGGTACATCAATGGCTCCTTAGTCCCCATCAGATGCGCATGGCGCATCGCCCGGCGCATGATCCGGCGCAGCACATAGCCGCGCCCCTCGTTGGAGGGCAGCACGCCATCGGCCATCAAAAAGCTGGTGGAGCGCAGATGGTCCGCCACCACCCGGTGGCTGGTCCTGAACTTGCCGTCCGGCGCCTGGCCCGTCGCCTCGGCGGAGGCCAAAATGAGCGCGCGCAGCGTATCCGTATCGTAATTATCGTGCTTGCCCTGCAATATCGCGGCAAACCGCTCCAGTCCCATGCCGGTGTCGATGCTCGGGCGGGGCAGCGCCGTGCGCGTGCCGGGCGGGCCCTCCTCATACTGCATGAACACGAGGTTCCAGATCTCGATGAACCGGTCGCCATCCTCATCCGGGCTGCCCGGCATCCCACCCGGGATCGCCACGCCATGGTCATAAAAAATCTCGGAGCACGGTCCGCACGGTCCCGTATCGCCCATCTTCCAGAAATTATCATCGGTTTTTATCCTGATGATCCTCTCCTCGGCCAGCCCGGCGATGCTACGCCACAGCGCCGCCGCCTCGGTGTCCGTGTGGTAGACGGTAACGATCAGTTTTTCCCGGTCGAGGCCGAAATCCCGGGTCAGCAGCCGCCAGGCGTGCCCGATCGCCTGTTCCTTGAAATAATCGCCGAACGAGAAATTCCCCAGCATCTCGAAAAACGTATGGTGGCGCGCGGTATAGCCCACATTGTCGAGGTCATTATGCTTGCCCCCGGCGCGCACGCATTTCTGCGCCGTGGTGGCGCGCGCATAGGGCCGCTTCTCCTGGCCGGTGAAAATATTCTTGAACTGCACCATCCCGGAATTGGCGAACATCAGGGATGGGTCGTTGCGCGGCACGAGCGAGGAGCTGGGCACCACCTCGTGCCCATGCTGGGCAAAATAGTTCAGGAACGTCGCGCGGATATCGTTGCTGGTAACCATCAGCCGGGATTACAGCCAGTCCAGCCTTTCGCCAAGTATCCCGGCTACTCCGCCGCGTCGCTCTCGCCCTCGCCGGTGTCCGCCACCATCAGCGCCTCGGCGATCACGGCGGACTGCTCGCGGATCTTCTTCTCGATCGCATCCGCCGTCTTCGGGTTCTCGCGCAGATACTGCTTGGCATTCTCCCGCCCCTGGCCGATCCGCGTCGAATCATAGCTGAACCAGGCGCCGGATTTCTCGACCACCCCGGCCTTTACGCCAAGGTCCACCAGCTCGCCCATCTTGCTGATCCCTTCGCCGAACATGATATCGAACTCCACCTGGCGGAACGGCGGCGCCAGCTTGTTCTTCACCACCTTCACCCTGGTATGGTTGCCGGTCACCTCTTCCCGGTCCTTGATCGAGCCGGTGCGGCGGATCTCCATGCGGATCGAGGCGTAGAATTTCAGCGCATTACCACCCGTGGTTGTCTCCGGATTGCCGAACATCACCCCGATCTTCAGGCGGATCTGGTTGAGGAATATCAGCATGGTGTTGCTGCGCGAGACCGAGCCGGTGATCTTGCGCAGCGCCTGGCTCATCAGCCTGGCGTGCAGGCCGACATGGGTGTCGCCCATCTCGCCCTCCAGCTCGGCGCGCGGCACCAATGCCGCCACCGAGTCGATCACCAGCACGTCGATCGAGCCCGAGCGCACGAGCGTGTCCGCGATCTCCAGCCCCTGCTCGCCGGTATCCGGCTGCGAGATCAGCAGATTATCCACATCCACCCCCAGCTTGCGCGCATAGGTGGGGTCGAGCGCGTGCTCCGCGTCGATAAAGGCGCAGGTGCCGCCACGCTTCTGGGCCTCCGCGATGGCGTGCAGCGCCAGCGTGGTCTTGCCGGAGCTCTCCGGCCCGTAGATCTCGATCACCCGGCCGCGTGGCAGCCCGCCGATCCCCAGCGCGAGGTCGAGCCCGAGCGAGCCCGAGGAAATCACATCGATCGCCTCGCCGGTGCCCTTGGCACCCATTCGCATGATCGAGCCCTTGCCGAACGCCCGTTCGATCTGCGCCATCGCGGCGTCCAACGCCTTGTTTTTTTCCATATCCGGCTTGCCTCTGGTTGGGGTTTCCTCAGCGTCCGATATCGACTCGACCGCCGTCAAACGCCGTTTTTGTCCTGCCACAGATACAACCATAACGTGTTTTTCCCCAAATGCCAGAGTGTTTTACTAAAAACCACGCTGCCAGAGGAAGAACAAAATAGCAACAGTTAATTAACTATTTGTTCGAATTTTGTTCTGGTCCATAAAACCTATATTCGGGCTGAACGGTTAAAGTTTTCCAAAAAACTTAAAGCCCCCCGCCACGCCGGCCGATCGCCGCCCCCAGCCGCAGCCGCAGCGCGTTCAGTTTTATAAACCCCGCCGCATCCTGCTGGTTATAGGCCCCGGCGTCGTCCTCAAACGTCACCATCCGGGTGGAATAGAGCGAGTTCGGGCTCTCCCGCCCGGTAACAATCACATTGCCCTTATACAGCTTCAGCCGCACCGTGCCGCTCACCGATGCCTGGGAGGTGTCGATCAGCGCCTGCAACATGCGCCGCTCGGGGCTGAACCAGAAGCCGTTATAGATCAGCTCAGCGTAGCGCGGCATGATCGAGTCCTTCAAATGCCCGGCCTCGCGGTCCAAGGTGATGGACTCCATGGCCCGGTGCGCAGCGAGCAGTATGGTCCCGCCCGGCGTCTCATACACCCCGCGGGATTTCATGCCGACAAAGCGGTTCTCCACGAGGTCCAACCGGCCGATCCCATTGGCGCGCCCATATTCATTCAGCCGGGTGAGCAGCCCGGCAGGCGAGAGCGCCCGCCCGTTGATCCCCACCGCATCGCCATGCGCAAAGCCGATGCTGATCTCGGTCGCCACATCGGGTGCCGCCATTGGGCTGATGGTGCGCTGATACACGATCTCATCGGGCTCCTGGCCCGGGTCTTCCAGAATTTTCCCCTCGGAGGAGGAGTGCAGCAGGTTCGCATCCACCGAGAACGGCGCCTCGCCGCGCTTATCCTTCGTAATCGGTATCTGGTTCGCCTCGGCATACTCCAGCAGCCTGGTGCGCGAGGTCAGGTCCCACTCCCGCCACGGCGCGATCACGCGGATATTCGGGTTCAGCGCATAATAGCCCAGCTCGAAGCGCACCTGGTCGTTGCCCTTGCCCGTCGCGCCATGCGCCACGGCATCCGCCCCCACCATCTCGGCGATCTCGATCTGCCGCTGGGCGATCAGCGGCCGGGCGATCGAGGTGCCGAGCAGATACTGCCCCTCATAGAGCGCATTGGCGCGGAACATCGGGAACACGAAATCCCGCACGAAGGTCTCGCGCAGATCCTCAATGAAAATCTGCCTGATGCCGAACATCTCGGCCTTTTTGCGCGCGGGCTCCAGTTCCTCGCCCTGGCCGAGGTCGGCGGTAAAGGTCACCACCTCGCAGCCGTAGGTGTTCTGCAACCATTTCAGGATGACGGAGGTATCCAGCCCACCGGAATAGGCGAGGACGATTTTTTTTACATGCGGTTCCATGTTGCGGGCTTTAATGCAGGGGCTTTATTCCTTGCAAGCCCGCCCGCGCCGGTTTCGGAGGACATTTCAAAACGGGGAGGTATAACGGCTGGCGAGGGATTTTTTGTGCCGGAAAGAAAGATTTGAAGCCGCGATGTGGTTCATCGGGGCGAAAATCTGACGAATCCGGCGCGGAAAAGACCCGCCAGCCAGCCTCAGCCCTTGCGGCGATGAAAGCGATGCACACTCACATCGCCCCAAACCTTGGCCTGGCTGAACGGGTCCGCCTGCACGAAGGCCTCAACCGCGGCGCGGCTACCCGCCTCGATGATGAACAGCGAGCCGATCATCGTCTCCCCATCATCGGACTGCAACGGGCCAGAGAGCACCACCTTCACCCCCTGGTCGCCGCCGGTCTCAATAAAGGCGCGGTGCGCGTCATATTGTTCGAGCCGGGCGGGTAGGGAGCCCGGCCGGTCTATCGCCTGGAGCACAAATAGCGTCATCGCCTGCGGATATCTCCCCGGTGTTATTTACGTGCGGCTGCACCATCTCGACCATAGGGGTTTAGAGTGAAATAAGGGCTTTGACATGGCCATTGTTCGCCACCCTGCTTTGAGCTTTCTGCTCATCACCATTGCCTGGAGGATAAACATGAAACTTGTGCGCTACGGTGAGCCGAACACCGAAAAATGGGGCATGCTGGACGCCAACCTACAGGTCCGCACGCTGGATGACGCGCTGCCCGCGATCACGCACGACGCCTTCAGCCCGCAATGGGTCGCCCAGCTCCAGGCGCTGGGGCCTGAAAAACTGCCGCTGCTGAAGGCCGAGCGCCGCCTCGGCCCGCCCATCCCGCGCCCGCTCAATTTCGTCTGCATCGGGCTGAACTATGTGGATCACGCGGCCGAGACGGGCGGCAAAATGCCCAAGGAGCCGATCATCTTCCTCAAATCGCTCTCCGCCTTCAGCGGCCCGTTCGACGATATCCTCATCCCTCCGGGTGCCGAAAAAACCGACTGGGAGGTCGAGCTCGGCGTCGTCATCGGCACGCTCGCCTCGCATGTGGCGGAGCGTGACGCTCTGGACCATATCGCGGGCTATTGCACCGTAAACGACGTGAGCGAGCGCGCCTACCAGAAGGAGCGCTCCGGCACGTGGGACAAGGGCAAGGGCTGCGACAGTTTCGGCCCCACAGGTCCCTGGTTCGTCACCAAGGATGAGGTGCCGGACCCGCAGAACCTGGCATTATGGGCGGAGGTGGACGGCGTGCGGATGCAGAACGGCACGACAAGGGACATGTTTTTCGGCGTGGAGTTTCTGGTGCACTATGTCAGCCAGTTCATCACGCTCCACCCGGGGGATATCATCGCGACAGGCACCCCGGCGGGCGTGGGGCTTGGCAAAAAGCCCGAGCCGATCTTCCTGCGTCCCGGCCAGCAGGTAAAAATCGGCGTCGAGGGCCTGGGCGAGCAGGTCTGCACCACGCGCTAGAGCGCGATCGTTTTAAGAGGCTGTTTCAGAAGTGGATCGGGTCGGTCTGGCGGGTTTTTTTCGCGCCGGATTCGTCAGATTTTCGCCCCGATGAACCACATCGCGGCTTCAAATCTTCCTTTCCAGCACAAAAAATCCCTCCCCAGCCCTCAACCGCCCACTTTTGAAACAGCCTTTAAGATGACGCATTCTCGCGTCATCTTAAAACGTGAATCGCCTTCTAAAAAAACTGGAGTGCGTGGTGACAAAGCAAAGCACTCCAAGCCTGATTTCCCTGCGCGGCCATCGAATCCCCCCGCCGATCTTTGCCTAAATATATAAAAATAACATTTCCCCCTCATTAACCTCTCCCGGCCAGGGTCATCCCCATGACCCGCCTCGCTCCCACCCACCGGCCATAGCCCATGGCCCAGCCATTCGTGGAACACGAACTCATCCCAACCGAGTCGCACGCGCATGGTTCGCTCCTGCCCTCGGCGCGGGAGCTGCGCCAGCGCACCGCGCGGCGCGAGATCACCGAGCGCCGCAGGCTCATCCAGAGGCTGCGCCAGGCGCTCGCCACCGGTGGATTTATTATCCAATATCAACCACTTGCCTCGTTAAACTCCGGGCTCGTGCGCGGCGCCGAGGCCCTCATCCGCCTGCGCCACAACCGCCGCGGGCTCGTCGCCGCTGGCCACTTCATGCCGGTCGCGGAGCGCTCGGAGCTGATGCCCGAGATCGGCGCCTGGATGCTGCGCCAGGCCTGCGCGGAGGCCGCCAACTGGCCCGCCTGCGTGTCGGTGGCGCTCAGCCTCTCGCCGGCACACCTGCATAGCGGGCATCTGGTGCGCCAGTTGCTGGAGGCGCTCAACCGTTCCGGCATGGCGGCGGAGCGGCTGGAGCTGGAGCTGAGCGAGTCGATGCTGATCGACGACGACCAGGAGACCGTGTTCTGCCTGCGCGCGCTGCAAGGCCTCGGCGTGCGCCTCGCGCTGAATAATTTCGGCCTGGGCTACGCCAGCCTCAGCGCGCTCAAGCGCCTGCCCATCACCACCCTGCGGCTGGATCGCTCCCTCATCCAGAATCTCGGAGAGGGTGGCCCTTCCACTGCCATCCTGCGCGCCGCGATCGACGCCGGGCACGCGCTGGGCTGCACCGTGCTGGCCGACGGTGTGGAGCACGAGGCGCAGTTTCGCCAACTGGGGGAGTTCGGCTGCGATGAAGGGCAGGGCGCCTATTTCGGCCCCGTGATGGATGCCGCCCTGATCACCACGATGCTGGCGCAGCCTGTTCCATAACTCGGCGCTTGCGGGCATAAGCCTCGCACCATGAGCCATGACCCCGCCGAAGCCACCATCCTCCACCTGCTCGCTGCTTGCGGGCCGGGCAAATCCATCGCGCCCACGGATGCCGCGCGCGCCCTGGCAGGCAACCCGCCGGGTGACAAATGGCGCGCCAGCCTCTCACCCATCCGCCTGGCGATGCTGCGCCTGGCCCGGGCCGGGCAAATCGAGCTGCTGCGCAAGGGCAAAATCATCGCGCCGGCGGATGCGCGCGGCGTCCTACGCCTGCGCCTGCCCGCCGCGTAGACCAACCTCAATCCCCGACGAATACAGGTCTAGTGTGGTGGTTCTGAAGTTCCCATGCATTCGCGGCATCACCTTCTGGGAACTTCAGAACCAGAAACCACATTAGAATCATAGGTTTGCTAGTGTCCTTATTGATGGGTAAGTTCGTAAGGTGCTGGTTTAAACGATGACGAACTTACCCATCAGGACACTAGAACATGAAATCCTTCAGCCAGTTCATCATCGGCGCGCGCCAGGCCTGGGCCTTGACGAAGCCCTATTTCGTCTCGGAGGAGCGCTGGAGTGCGGGCCTGCTGCTCGGCACCATCATCGCGATGAACCTCTTCACCGTCTTCATCGGCGTGGTCGCGAACTACTGGAACCGGGATTTCTTCAACGCCATCCAGGCCTTCAACCGCAAGAGCATCTTCACCCTGCTGCTCACCTACCAGCCGGGGCCGCTGTTCAACGGCTTCATGCCGGGGCTCATCTCCATCGTCATCGTGGCGGTGCTGATCTTTGTCTATTCCACCTATCTCCAGCAGATGCTGCAAATCCGCTGGCGGCGCTGGATGACGCAGCACTATGTCGGCAACTGGCTGGCGGACCGCGCCTACTACAACATCAGCCTGAGCCAGACGCACGGGTTGGGTGTGGACAACCCGGACCAGCGCATCGCCGATGACCTGCGTCTGTTCACCATGAACATGCTCAACACCGGCATTGGTTTCATCAGCAACCTCGTCAATCTGTTCAGCTTCGTCTTCGTGCTCTACGCTGTCTCTGGCTCCATCCGGCTGTTCGGCATCACCATCCCCGGCTACATGCTCTGGGTCGCGGTGCTCTATTCCGCCTTCGGCACCTATTTCACCTATAAAATCGGTCGCAAGCTGATCCTGCTCTCCTACAACCAGCAGCGGTTTGAGGCGGATTTCCGCTATAATCTGGTGCGCGTGCGGGACAATCCGGAGGCCATCGCGCTCTACGCCGGGGAGGATGACGAAAAACTCGGCCTAACCGACCGTTTCGAAGCCATCTTCAACAATTTCTGGGCGATCATGCGGCGCACCAAGGCGCTGAATTTCTTCACCACCAGCTTCGGGCAGATCGCGGGCTATTTTCCGCTCATCGTCGCCCTGCCGCGCTATCTCTCGCGCGCCATCGGCCTGGGTGGCCTCACCCAGATCCAGGACGCCTTCAGCCAAGTGCAGGGCTCGCTCTCCTGGTTCGTTGGCGCGTTTTCGGACTCTTCCACCAACCAGGATCTGGTGAACCTGCGCGCCACCATCGTGCGGTTGCACGGCTTCACCGAGGCAGTGTCAGCCGCCCGCGCGGCCTCGGCCAACGGGCCGCAGCTTGGCGCGGGCGGTGACGCGCTGCGCTTCAACAACCTTACGCTCAGCCTGCCCGATGGCCGCAAACTGCTGGAGAACGCCAGCCTCACCCTCCCGGCCGGGCAGAATGTGGTGCTCACCGGCGCGTCTGGCATGGGTAAATCCACGCTCTTCCGCGCCATCGCGGGCATCTGGCCGTTTGGCGAGGGTGCGGTGAGCCGACCGACCGGCAGCGCCATGTTCCTGCCGCAGCGGCCCTATTTCCCGCTCGGCACGCTGCGCCGCACCATCACCTATCCGGGCAACGACGCGGATATCCCCGAGGCGGCGATCATCAGCGCCCTGGATGAGGTCGGGCTGCAAGCCCTCATCCCCCGGATGAACGATGTCGAGAACTGGGGCCTCATCCTCTCCGGCGGCGAGCAGCAGCGCCTGGCGATCACCCGCGCGCTGATCACCCGGCCGGACTGGCTCTTCCTGGACGAAGCCACCTCCGCGCTGGATACGCCGATGGCGGCCCAGATGCAGGAGATGCTCACCCGGCAACTGCCCAACACGACGATGGTGTCGATCAGCCATCGCGACCTCACAAACCCGGCAGAGCGCCACCTGGCGCTGGCGGGCGGCGCGCTGGCAGACGTTTAAGCTATCCCAGCTTGATACCAACCTGCTTTGCTGCCAGCCGCTGGCGGATCGCGGCGAGCCTGGGGCCCTCCAGGCACAAAGGCGCGCAGCTCTCGGCCTCCCGCCTGCGCTGCATCAGCGCCGGATGCGCCACGACCTCCGCGCCGCCATTATCAAAAATACCGCGATGCCCGGTGTCCAGATAGCTCTCGGCGGGCGTACCCTCGGCCAGCACAACATCATGCCGCTCAAGCTCGACATGCAGATAGGTCACCCCGCGCGCCGTGATATCCTGGCGGATGCTGGTCCAGTTCAGCAGCGCCTTGGCGGGCACCAGCACGCCATCCAGCAGCAGCGCATGATCCGGTGAGAGCACGAGCCGCCGCACCGGCATATGCTCCCCCAGCGCGCCGGGCTCGATGACCACCGGGCGCACAGTCTCCGGGCGCGGATGCGCGCTGATCTCCACCTCCCGCCGGCCGATCCATTGCACCGCCTGTTCCTCCCCCGCATGGGTGATCAGCACATCGCCGATCTTCAGCGCCTCCACCGCCACCTCGCCTCGCGTGGTGAGCAGCCGCGTCCCCGCCGCGAAGCACGGGTTGACGGTGACATCGGTGGTGATAAGCGCATCGATGAATGGCACGTCGCTCTTCGGGTTGGTGCGCAGGCCAAAGGCCAGGTCCAGCGTCGCCCCATCCGCCGCCGCCGCCGTACCAAACAACGCCGCTCCCACCTCCGCAATCACCTGTTTCTGCGCGGCATCGAGCGTGAAATGCGTACCCGGCGTCAGCGCGATGCTCCCATCGGGCAGAATGAGGAACTGGTCACCGCTCCGCGCGGCGGTGTTCACGTCATCGACGAGCGAGATATAATCCGGGTTCGCGGTGCCGGCGGGGAACAGCTCCGCGAACAAATCCGTCACCGCCTGGATGGTGATCTGATCGCCACCGACCCCAAACGCGACCGGCTGAAAATTGGTGATGCTCCCGCCGAGGCTGGCGCTATAGCTGTTCACCCCGCCCGCCAGGCTGGTGGTGGTGATGGTAAAGGCGCTGCCCTGGGCATTGTCCGTGAGGATCAGCACCCCGGCATTCGTGCCGTTATTATTCAGAAAATCAACGCCTTGCAGAACGATATTCGAAGCGTTGGTCAACGGCAGCGGCTGCGAGAGCGTGTAGCTGCTGGCGGTCCCGCTCGAGGTGATCGTAATGTCCGACATTCAGAGCCCCATCATTTCAGCGCAATATCCGCCAAGCCGATCCGATGTACAATGAAAAGTTTAAGACCACGTTAAGCAAATCGCGTCTAAGTTGTCAGACGATAAACCCACCACCCAAAATCCGCGAGCCCTGGTAGAACACCGCCGCCTGGCCGGGCGCCGCCAGCGCGGGCTCATCCAGAACAACCCGCCCATCGGAATGGATGCTGGCCGGGCGCATGGCATCCCGTGCCCGCAGCCGGGCATTGGCGCGCAATCCTCCCGCACCCGGCGGCTCGATCAGCCAGTTCATGTCCCGTACCCTGATCTCATTGCCCATCGCGCCGCGCGGCCCAATGGTAATCCGCCGGGTCGTGGGGTCGATCCGCGTCACCACCTGGCCCGGCCCGCCCTGCTGCGCGGCGTTGCCCAGTCTTCTGGCCTGCCCCACCGTGTAGCGGCCGATCCCCTGGTGCGTGCCCAGCACCGCGCCCGCCGCATCCACGATCTCGCCCGGCGCCAGCGCATCCGGCCGGAATTTCCCGATAATATCCGCATACCCACCGCTGGGGACGAAGCAGATATCTTGGCTGTCGGGCTTGTCCGCCACATTCAGCCCCATCTCGGCGGCCAGCGCCCGCACCTGCGCCTTGCTCGCATACTCCCCCAGCGGAAAACGGCAGAACTCCAGTTGCGCCCGCGTGGTGGCGAACAGAAACCAGCTCTGGTCGCGCGCCGCATCTACCGCCTGGTGCAGCTCCGCGCCATCCGCCCCCGCCACCCTGCGCACATAATGCCCCGTCGCCAGCGCCTCGGCGCCCAGGTCGCGCGCCATCTCCAGCAGGTCGCCAAATTTCAGATGCTGGTTGCAGGCGATACACGGCACCGGCGTCTGCCCCGCGGCGTAGCCATCGGCAAAGGTGGAAATCACGCTCTTCTTAAATCTTTCTTCAGAATCAATCACGTAATGCGATATCTTCAGCGCATCCGCAACCCGCCTCGCGTCATGAATATCCGCCCCGGCGCAGCACGCGCCTTTGCGGCCCGCAGCATGCCCATGGTCATAGAGTTGCAGCGTCAGGCCGATCACCTCATGCCCGGCGCGCGCCATCAGCCCGGCCACCACCGAGCTGTCCACCCCGCCCGACATCGCGACGACGATGCGCATTATTTAGCCGCGTTGCGTGTGGCGCTGGGCAGCCGCACGACCAGCCCGTCCAGCATCTCCGAGATCACGATCTGGCAGCCGAGCCTGGAGGTCTTCTCCAGCCCAAACGCCAGGTCCAGCATATCTTCCTCATCCTCGGTCGGTTTGGCCAGTTTGGGAAACCAGGCGGCATCCACGATCACATGGCAGGTCGAGCAGGCGAGCGAGCCCTCGCACGCACCCTCGATATCCACGCCATGCTTATGCGCCACCTCCAGCACGGAGAGGCCGAGCGGGGCCTCCACCTCGCGCGGGTTGCCGTTACGTTCGATGAAAGTGATCTTCGGCATCGCTCAAACCTTTGGCAGACTATGCGCCCTTCAAGCGCAATGGCGCTGGCCGTGCAAGGCGCGCTGCGCCATGGCTTGGTATGCGCGGCAAAAACCGGCAATCGCGGCGGCATCAAAATTCCACGGCAGCGAAACCCGGATGGAATGCCCGGCGAGCGGCCCGGCGCCCATCGCCGTCAGCACGTGGCTCGCTGCCGCCTTGCCCGACGAACACGCCGCCCCGGCGGACACCGCATAGCCAGCCAGGTCGAGCGCGATGAGCTGGGTCTCGGCCTTCACGCCCGGCAACGCCAGGCACAGCGTGTTGGCCAGACGGGGCGCGCCGCCGCCCAGCGAAACTGCGCCAACTCCCACACAAAAAGCCTCAATTTCATCACGATACGAGCCGATCCTACCATCGTCGTAGGGCTCGGCGAGTGCTGCGGCCATCCCGGCGATGGCGGGCAGCGCCGGCGTACCACCGCGTCGCCCGCGCTCCTGCCCGCCGCCGCGCAATACAGGCGTAATCACATGCCCGGGTGCGGTGATCAGCGCGCCAGCGCCCATCGGCCCGCCGATCTTATGCCCCGAGATCGCGATGCTG
The DNA here is from genome assembly GCA_021798575.1 of Pseudomonadota bacterium. Lineage (GTDB taxonomy): Bacteria > Pseudomonadota > Alphaproteobacteria > Acetobacterales > Acetobacteraceae > Acidocella. The sequence goes on from JAJZGI010000005.1 coordinate 62,307, forward strand.
GCCGCCCCCAAACCCAGCCAGTCTTCCAGCGCGCGGGTCGCGGCCTGCACCGCATCCACATGCAGCGCCGCGCCATGCGCCGCGCACAGCGCCCCTACCTCGCCAATCGGGTGCAGCACGCCGGTCTCATTGTTCGCCGCCATCAGGCACACCAGCGCGCCCGGGTTGCGTGCGAGCAACGCCTCCAGCGCGCTCAAATCCACCACGCCGCTGCCCAGCACCGGGATCACCTCGGCCTTTGGTGCTGCGGCGCGGATGGCGTCATGCTCGGTGGCGCCCACCAGCAGCGCCCGGCCAGCCCCCAGCGCCGTAATGGCCAGCGCGTTCGCCTCGGTCGCGCCGGAGGTGAACACCACATCCGCCGGATCCGCCGCAAAATACCGCGCCACCGCCTCCCGCGAATCCTCCAGGCAGGCCCGCGCCATCCGCCCAGCCTGGTGGATCGAGGACGGGTTGGCCAGTGCCATGGCCTCCAGCGCCGCGCCGCGCGCCGCCGGGCGCAATGGCTCGGTGGCGTTGGCATCCATATATATCAGCTCAGATGACATAATCCTGCGGCTGGCTTGCATAGCGGTTCTCCAGCGCGTTCAGCTCCCGGCGCAACTGGCTCAGCTCCTGCAACAGCGGGTCCAGGCAGGGCTCGGCCGGCGTCCCATAGGCGTCGAAGCCCGCATGCGCCGCCCCGCGTTGCAATTCGCGCGCCGGAATGCCGACCACGGTCGTATCCGCCGCCACCGGCGCGATGACGACGGCATTGGCGCCGACTCGCGCATTATCGCCGATGAGGATCGCCCCCAGCACCTTGGCCCCAGCCCCGATGATCACATTATTGCCGATGGTGGGGTGGCGCTTGGTCTGCTCCGAGCTGGTGCCGCCCAGCGTAACGCCATGATAAATATACACATCATCGCCAATCTCGGCGGTCTCCCCGATCACGACCCCCATGCCGTGGTCGATGATCAGCCGCCGCCCGAGTTGCGCCCCGGGGTGGATCTCGATGCCCGTGAAAAACCGCCCCAGATGCGAGATGAACCGCCCCAGCGTATAAAAACGGCGCCGCCAGAAAAAATGCGAGACCGCATGAAACCCGATCGCGTGCAGTCCGGGATAGCAGAGCAGAACCTCAAGGTTGGAGCGCGCCGCCGGGTCCCGGTTCCGGTAGGCCAGCATCGTCTCCGTTAAAAACATAAGGGCCATGCGACATTTCCGTAGATAATTTCAATAAAACAGGTCTATAGAGGCAGCCCTGAGAAAACCCCAACCCCACGATTCCCTTCAGGTGCCTTAGAGTAACCGGACCAATATGGTCAACTTGAGCGAAGTTGGCGGTTCAGGGTTCCTGGTTTTGATGAAAGACGAGTTACAGAATGCCTGAAGTAATGTTTGCCGGGCCGGAAGGCCGACTGGAGGGACGCTACCACCACGCCAAGGAGCGCGGCGCGCCGCTGGCCCTGGTGCTGCACCCACACCCGCTGCACGGCGGGACCATGAACAACCGTATCACCTACGCCATGTACCAGGTGTACCAACGCCTCGGCTTCTCGGTCATGCGCTTCAATTTCCGCGGCGTCGGCCGCAGCCAGAGCAAGTTCGATGGCGGCATGGGCGAGATCAACGACGCCGCTGCGGCGCTGGACTGGATGCAGGCGCTCAACCCCGGCCATGGCGGGCTGTGGATCTCGGGCTATTCCTTCGGCGCTTTCGTCGGCATGCAGCTCCTCATGCGCCGGCCGGAGGTCTCGGGCTGGGTCTCGGTCGGCCTGCCGGCTGCCGGGTACGATTTCGGGTTTCTCGCCCCCTGCCCATGCAGCGGGCTGATGATCCACGGGGACGCCGACGAGCTCGTGCCCGAGAATTCCGTGCGCAAGCTGGTCGACAAGCTGAACCTGCAAAAAGGTGTCGCGATCGACTACCGTGTGTTCGAGGGCGCGGACCATGTGTTCGCCAACCATGCGGACAGAGTGGCGGAGGCCGTGGAGAGCTACGTCAGCCAGTCCCTCGCGCGCAAACAGATGGCGCTGGCCGCGGACTAGTTCTTCCCCGGCGTAACCCCGCAACAATCGTCATTGCGACCACCGCGAAAGCGGTGGAAAGCGATCCATTGTCCCTCGACCACCCCACCCCACCGGCGAGCGCAGCGAAGCCATCCATCTTTTACAAACCCAAAAAAGCCTAAAAATTCCCCCTTGACTCCACCGCAAAATGTTATTATAACTAACCTCATGTCCGGCCTCACCATCTCTCAGCGCATCACCCGCATCGTGGCAAACCTCGCGCAGAGCCTCAACATTTTCGCCCCGCGCGTCAAAATGCCGGTCTCATTGCGCCAGATACTCTCGCGCCGCTTAACGCGCCTGATGGACCGCCTGCGTGTCCTCATCGAGCGCGGGCCGGTTCCACCCCGCCCAAAGCGTACCACACCCCGCAACCCACCCAAAAACCCAAAACCCACAAGCCAAAGCGAGGAACTCTACCCGCCCACCAACTTCGGCTGGCTCGCTTTCATGTTCCCCGGCTCCGATATCAGCGCCATGCGCAGCCATCTGCTCATTTTGCTGGATGAGCCCGAGACCCAATCCCTCATCACGAGCC
>JAJZGI010000051.1 GCA_021798575.1 Pseudomonadota bacterium
AGCAGCACCAAAGCATTCGCACGACGTGCCAACCGATGCGCCGCCGACCCATCCCGAGCCAACTCAATCAGGTCGCGTCGCTATTCATCGTCGAGAAAACCTTGCCTCTTCATACCAACACCAGAATCCCTCTCGGGCCGTTTAGCAAGACCCATCCAGATTCTCACAGAGTCGGGGTATACTTGGTTTGAATCTGCCGATTCAATCCAAGTACATATTGCTCTATACGATCAACCCGTTTATCGGCGCGGCGTCCCCGCTGGCGGGAAACACCTGCGCCAGCGCCGCAGCATTCAGGCCCAGATGCTGCGCCAGCACGCCCTTGGCCAGCGCCCGGATATCCTGTGTGGGGGCGAGGTCGCGATTCTGGAATAATTGCGAGGGACTGAGCCCCGGCCAGTCCGCCAACACGCGCCCGCCGCGCACCGCGCCGCCCAGCAGAAACGCCACCGTCGCGGTGCCATGGTCGGTGCCCCGCGTGCCGTTCATCGCCGCCGTGCGGCCGAATTCGGTCATCACCAGTACCGCCGTTTGCGCCCAGGCCGGGCCGAGCGCCGCCTGCAAATTCACCAGCCCCTGGTCAAGCCCGCTCAGCGGCTGCTTGAGCCCATCCACCTGGTTGGCATGGGTGTCCCAGCCCTCCAGTTGAAACGCCGCGATCCTCGGGCCTTGCGGTGCCGCCAGCAACTCCCCCACCCGTGTCGCCAGCAGCGCAAACCCGCCGCCCAGCCGGGGCGCATCGCCCGCCATGCTGGGCGCGTCGTCGCTCATCGTCGTATCCTGCTGGAAAGTCTGGCGCTCGAACGTGCCCGCGCGCAGCCCCTGCGCAATCGCCGGGCCAGTGACCGGGTCGGGCGCATTCAGCGCCGCAATACGCGCATAGAGTGCATCCGGCGGGGTGGCAAAACGCACCGGCGCATAGGAGCCGACACGCTGCGGGCCCTGCATCAACAAGGGCATCCCGAGGCCGGCCGCCAGCCCGGCCAGGCTCCAGTTGGGCTGCGTCGGCAACTGCGTAAGCGCACGGTTCAGCCAGCCGGAGGTGATTCCGCCCTCCTGCTCCAGCCCGAGCTGCAACAGGTCCTGCGCCTCAAAATGGCTACGCGTGCGGTACGGCCCGGCCAACGCATGGACAGGGAGCAGTTGCCCCGCCTGATACATCGCATACAGGCCGCTCAGCGCCGGATTCAGCCCATAAAAACCACCCAGATCATACATCCCGCCCGGCTGACCCGCGGCTGGCGGGAGCAGCGCCGGGCGCAGCGCCGCGAGGTTGGGGTCGCCATAGGGCACCACGGCGGAGAGACCATCGAGCGCGCCGCGCAGCAGCACCACGACAAAGCGTTTCTGCGTCGGCGCATCGGCCAGCGCCAGGCGGCCATGCCCGGCGAAGCCCAGCGCGCCCAGGCCCAACAGCGTATTGCGGCGCGTCAGGCGCATGTTCATCTCCATTGAAATTCCGGGGCGGACAAAAACACGGTCAGCCCGGCGCGCGGCCCGCCCGCCTGGGTGATCGCCTGCACGGTTGCCGGGCGCAGCAGCGGGCCAAGCGCCGCCTGCGCCAACTGCCCAGGCGTTCCCCCGGCAGCACCATGGCGCCGCCCGGCGTAGGTATAGGCCCAGTCGATCCGCGTCATCACGGCATCCGCGCCCGACCAATCCGCTATGCTGTCCGGCCAGCCATTGGGTAATGGCGCATTCCATAACGGCTGGCCGAGCCCGTTCAGGGAATTGAGCACCTCGCCCGCCGGCAGCGTGGCTGCGGGTGGCGCGGCTGCGGGTGGCGCGGCGCGTAATGCCGAAATGAAATAATCAAACGGTGTTTTGAACTTCGTGCCCGGCACCCAGGCCTGCGGCAGATCCACCAGTGCGGCACTGGTGGCGCCAAGATCGCCCCCCGTCTCGCGCAGAACCCCGGCCAGTTGCACCACGGCACCCGGCGGCGGATCATCGGCGATGAAATGCACGGCGAGCTTATGAGCCAGTGATTCATAGGTGGTGGGGTAGGTCGAGAGGTAGGTAAAAGCATCGATCCCGGCCTGCTCACCACCGCCAAAGCTCTGCCCCAGCACGGTCTGCGCGCCCGGCTCGTGCGCACGGGGCCGGAACAGGAATCCGGTGGAATCCCCACCCCCGCCGGTGCTGACGCTCCAGCCGGTGAGAACCTTCGCCATATTCGTCACATCTGTCTGGGTGTAACCGGCGGCGAGCCCCACCGTGTGCAACTCCATGCACTCTCGCCCGAGATTCTCATTCAGCCCCCGGTGCGTGCGCAGGCCAACCGGGCTGTCCGGCCCAACCGAGGCCGCATTGGCCAAATAGCGCAGCATCGCCGGGTGGCGCTCCACCGCCAGCACCATGTCGGTGAATTTTCCAGTCACATGCGGGCGGATCGCCTCCCGCAGTAGCGGGCCGATGAGCGGGCCGCTCAGATTCTGCGAGGCGCTGACCGAGAAATGATTGGCCCAGAACCATACCAGCCGCTCGCGGAAGCCATAGGGTGTGCTGGCAGCCCAGGCCACCTGGGCGGCGACATCCTGGCGAAACATCGCCGCCGACTGCGGTTTGAAATTGCCTTTCAGCGGTAGCCCTTTGGCGAGTATCTGCCGACGCGTCTTGAAATCCGCGCGCATGCACGCCACCGCCTGCGCCCCGCTGGGCAGGGTGGAAAACTTGCCTGAGGCCAGCCCCGGGTCCGGCCCGCGCAGCTGCGCCTTCAGCGCCGCCCGGGGGTCGTCGGCGGGCAGGTCATTCGGGCCGGGCCCGTAGCCGAAGCGGATGGCAGCTTGCGCCGCGGACATGTTCATGACCGCCGTTGTAGGAGGATTTTCTGTAGCGCAATGTTGCAAATGGCAACCCGCCTGTTGCAGCCCAACCAATGCCGGGGTTGCCAAAACGGCCGCGCTGCCGCAAAAGCCCGGCAATGCGCGCTGCTCACCCGGGCGGCGCCATCCCCCTTTTTTGCTTTACCGCCCGTGGAGGCTTTGATGGCTGACTTCGACCTAGGCAAGATCCGGAATATCGGGATCACCGCGCATATTGACGCCGGAAAAACCACCACGACCGAGCGCATTCTCTACTACACCGGCGTATCGCATCGCATCGGCGAGGTGCACGACGGCAACACGACGACCGACTATATGGATCAGGAGCGCGAGCGCGGCATCACCATCACCTCGGCCGCCGTCACCTGCGAGTGGAAGGACCACCGCATCAACATCATCGACACGCCCGGCCATATCGATTTCAACATCGAGGTGAACCGCAGCCTGCGCGTGCTGGACGGCGCGATCTTCATCATCGAGGGCGTCGCCGGCGTGCAGCCGCAGTCGGAGACCAACTGGCGCCTGGCGGACCGCTATAACGTCCCGCGCATCATCTTCATCAACAAGCTGGACCGCACCGGCGCGGACTTCTTCCGCGCCTTCGCCACCTTAAAGGAAAAGCTGGATATCGTGGCGCTGCCGCTGCAACTGCCCATCGGCATCGAGGACAGTTTCCTCGGCGTGGTCGATCTCATCGAGATGAAGGCCATCATCTGGGAGGGCGGGGAGCTCGGCGCGAAGTTCCACGATGAGGAGATCCCCGAAAGCCTGAAGGCCCAGGCCGCCGAATACCGCCAGCTGCTGCTGGACACCGCGTTATCGGTCGATAACGAGGCGATGGAGGAGTATTTCGACAAGGGCGACGTCTCGGTCGAGACTCTGAAACGCTGCATCAAGGCTGGCGCCATCACCGGCGCCTTCCGCCCCGTACTGTGCGGCACCGCCTTCAAAAACAAGGGCGTGCAGCCGTTGCTCGACGCTGTGCTGGACTACCTGCCCTCGCCGGTGGACGTTCCGGGCATCCGCGTGGCGCCCGAGGAGGGCCAGGAGGACGACCCCAACGCCCGGCGCATCAAGGCCGATGTCACCGCCCCGTTCTCCGGCCTCGCCTTCAAGATCATCAACGACAAATACGGCACGCTGACCTTCGTGCGCGTCTATTCCGGCTCGCTCAAATCCTCCGATACGGTGCTAAACACCACGAAGGGGCATAAAGAGCGCATCGGGCGGATGTTCCAGATGCACGCGGACAAGCGCGCCGAGATCAAGGAGGTCCACGCGGGCGATATCGCCGCGTTCGTGGGGTTGAAGGACACCGGCACCGGCGACACGCTGGCCGCCTCGGAGGACCCGGTGGTGCTGGAGCGCATGGCCTTCCCTGTCCCGGTCATCGACATCTCGGTGGAGCCGAAAACCAAGGAGAGTGTCGAGAAGATGACGCTCGGCCTGCAAAAACTCGCGGGTGAAGACCCCTCCCTGCGCCTGAAGACCGACCAGGAGACCGGCCAGACCATTCTATCCGGCATGGGCGAGCTGCATCTGGAAATCATCATCGACCGGCTGAAGCGCGAATATGGCGTGGACGCCAATATCGGCGCGCCACAGGTGGCGTACCGGGAGACCATCTCGCGCGCCCACACGGAAACCTATACCCATAAAAAACAGTCCGGCGGGTCCGGCCAGTATGCCGAGGTCAAGATCATCTTCGAGCCGCAGGAGCGCAACGAGGGCGTGCTGTTCGAGAACAAGGTGGTCGGCGGCACGGTGCCGAAGGAATATATCCCGGCGGTGGAAAAAGGCATCCGCAACCAGGCCGACACCGGCGTGCTCGCGGGCTTCCCCACCGTCGACTTTAAATACACACTGGTGGACGGCAAATACCACGACGTGGACTCCTCAGCCCTGGCGTTTGAGATCGCCGCCAAGGCCTGCTTCCGCGAGGGCATGAAGAAAGCCGGGCCGATCATCCTGGAGCCGATCATGGATGTCGAGATCACCACCCCGCAGGACCATGTGGGCGACGTGGTGGGCGACCTCAACCGCCGCCGCGGCATGATCCAGAATCAGGAATCCTCAGGCTCGACCATCATCGTGCGCGCGCACGTCCCACTGAAGGAGATGTTCGGCTACATCTCGCACCTGCGCTCGATGACCAAAGGACGCGCCTCCTTCACCATGCAGTTCCATCACTACGACCCCGTGCCGCGCAACATCGCAGACGAGATCATGGCCAAGAGCGCCTGAACAGGTGATGCAGGACGTCTACATCGTCGCGGGCAAACGAACCGCGATCGGCGATTTTGGCAGGAGCCTGAAGGATTTCGCGCCGACAAAGTTGGGGGAGATCGCCATCCGCGCGGCAATAGCGGCGGCGGATATCCAGCCGGCGGAGGTGGAGCATGTCGTCATGGGCAACGTCATCCACACCGAGCCACGGGACATGTATCTCTCGCGCGTCGCTGCGGTGGAGGCGGGGATTCCCTTTGCAACGCCTGCATTCACGGTCAACCGGCTCTGCGGCTCGGGCCTGCAGGCGATCGTCTCTGCCGCGCAGATCATCCAGTTAGGGGACGCCACCATCGCGGTCGCCGGCGGCGCCGAATCAATGAGCCGTGGGGCTTATCTGTTGCCCAACGAGCGTTGGGGTGCCCGCCTCGGCGACGGCAAGGTAACGGACATGGTGCTGGGCGCGCTGCACGACCCGTTCGGCAATGGCCATATGGGCATCACGGCCGAGAATATCGCGGCACGCTACAGCCTCACCCGGGAAACCCAGGATGCATTCTCGGTCGAATCGCACCGCCGCGCCGCCCACGCCATCGCCCAAGGCCACTTCAAATCCCAGATCGTCGCGGTGGAGCTGCCTTCCCGCAAAGGCCCGGTCATGTTTGAGACGGATGAGCATGTACGCAACGATATCGACAGGGAGAAGCTCGCAGCCCTGAAACCGGCCTTCAAAAAAGATGGGTCAGTCACGGCGGGCAATGCCTCAGGCCTGAACGATGGCGCCGCCGCCGTAGTGTTGATGAGCGGCGCTGAAGTCGCCCGGCGCAACGCAAAGCCCATGGCACGCATTATAGCCTATGGCCATGCGGGTGTCGCACCCGAGACAATGGGCCTCGGGCCCATTCCGGCATCACAGGATGCACTGCAAAAAGCCGGGCTCACCATCCAGGACATCGACACCATCGAATCCAACGAGGCCTTTGCCGCACAGGCTTGCGCGGTTGCGCAGGACCTTGGTTTTCCGCCCGAAAAAGTGAATCCCAACGGCGGGGCCGTGGCGCTTGGCCACCCGGTCGGCGCGTCGGGAACAATCATCACGATCAAAGCCCTTTATGAGCTCATACGCACCGGGGGCCGCTATGCGCTCATCACCATGTGCATCGGCGGCGGCCAGGGCATCGCGATGATCATCGAACGCATGTAAAGTTTTGAGGCCGAATCCTATAGAATCCGGCCTCAATTTTAAGCGTTACGCCACCACCGGCAGCCCATTATAATAACGGTCGACCGAGGCGCCGTAGGCACCACCCTCCCAATCCGGCGCGTCGGAGGGCGCATAGGCGGGCGCTCCTTCGAGCTGCCGCTTGTCCAGGTCGATCACATAGCCACCGTGCTGCGGGCTGTATTCCAGCTTCTTCCACGGCACCGGATGATAATTCTCCCCCATGCCCAAAAACCCGCCGAAGGACATCACCGCATAGGTCACCTGACCGCTGCGTTTATTCAGCATCACGTCATAGATCGAGCCCAGGGAATCCCCCTTGCGATTATAGACACTGGTGCCATTCACCTTGCTCGCGGCGATCAATTCGGCTGTCTCGGATTTATTCAGCTCAGCTGATGTTTTGTTGCCATAACCACTCATCGCGATCTCTCCTTGGTTAATTTATCTGTCCCCTGGCCTTCGGATGTTTCCGCAAAGGCGGATCTGGCGGGGGTTTTCGAAAAGGCCGGGCAATAATCTGCGCTGCCTCAACGCGATATGGTCGAGCGAGCGGGCGCAATACAATGCGTTCCGCATAACGGGCTCTATACAATCATTTCAGGAATCACGTCTCGCGAGTAGCGCACAAACAAAAACGCGCGAATAAACGCGCGTTTCGGTCGTCTCATTTGTCAAACGTCAATCGCTCAGGGGCCGACCCCGCAACGGCTCAGAACCCCTCGCGCTCGATCCGCTTGCGCTCCATCTTGCGGGCCCGGCGCACCGCCTCGGCAGCCTCGCGCGCGCGCCGCTCGGAGGGTTTTTCATAATGCCGGCGCAGCTTCATCTCGCGGAACACGCCCTCACGCTGAAGTTTCTTCTTGAGCGCCTTCAGCGCCTGGTCGACGTTATTGTCGCGAACGAGAACTTGCACCTTGCCGGAAACTCCTTGAAAAACTTGAACAAAACAAAAGAACGGAAACAGCCACACCGACTATCCGCCAACATTGCCCGCGCTATAGCACAAATCCCGCTCTCGCCAAATCCTTTCTGCTGGCCCATCTATGCACCATGTCGATCTTAAAAATCGCCCGCATGGGCCACCCGGTGCTATGGGGCCGCGCCACACCGGTGGAATTCCCGCTGAAGCCGGCACTGGCCCACCTCCTGGCGGACATGCGCGAGACGCTGGATGACGCGGGCGGCGCCGGCCTCGCCGCACCCCAGGTCTTCGCACCCCGGCGGCTGTTCATCTACCATGTGCCGCCCGGGCGCGGGGATGATGATGTCGGCGTGCCGCTCACCACCGTCTGCAACCCTGTCGTCACGCCGCTGGATGAGACACAAGCGTTGGGGTGGGAGGGTTGTCTCTCCATCCCCGGCCTGCGCGCCGCCGTGCCGCGCTACACCCGCATCCGCCTGACCGGACAGGACGCTGAAGGTACGCCCTTCGTGCATGAACTCTCCGGCTTCGCGGCCCGGGTGGTGCAGCACGAGACTGACCACCTGGACGGCATTATGTACCCGATGCGCCTGCGGGACTTTAGCCATTTCGGCTTCAATGAGGAGATCGAGCGCTTCGCCCGCCCCTTACCGGAGATTTCATGATGCAGATCGACCCCGCGATGGCACAGGTGCTGGAGGCCCTGACGATGCAGGTGCCCTTCGATGGCTGGACCAGCACCGCGCTCCGCCGAGCACTGCTCAGCCTTGGCCAGCCGCCTGAGGACGCACCCCTGTTGTTCCCCGGCGGCGCGGGGGAGATGGTGGAGGCATTCTACGCCTGGGGCGATGCCCAGATGGCGCAAGGCGCGGCCTCGCTGCAAATACCACGCCTCTCCGCCCGCGTCCGCGCAATCCTGGCGCTGCGTTTTGCCCAGAACCGTGGCCATAAGGAGGCGGTCCGGCGCGGCCTCGCGGTGCTGAGCCTGCCACGCAATACCCGCCGCGCCGCCCGCTGCACCGCCGCCACAGTGGATACCATCTGGGCGGCAGCGGGCGACACATCATCGGATTTTTCCTGGTACAGCAAGCGCGCCATCCTGGCCGGGGTCTACGGCGCCAGCCTGCTGTTCTGGCTGGCGGATAGCTCTGAGGACGACGCGGCGACCCTGGCCTTCATGGACCGTCGGCTGGCCGGCGTGGCGCGCCTTGGCAAAATCCGAAAATCCATCCTTGGAAACATCCCGCGCTGACCAGCCGCGTCATCAAACGGTCATCAACATGTCACTGATCTGAAACTGAATTTTACGCGAAAGTAATCTAAGCCCCTCGTCGGCACCGGCATCAGTCTGGGAATGCCTCGTGTGCTTCAACAAATTCGGGGGCTATCATGATCAATCATCAATTTCCTTCGCGCCGCAGCGCGCTGTTTGGCGTCTGCTCGCGCGCCGCGTTGCGTGCCGCGGTACCGTCTCTCGCGGGCTTCGGCCTGGTGCTGGCCTGCGCCGCCCCGGCGCTCGCCCAGGCGGTCAACGCGGGTGAGGTCAGCGCCAGCGCGACCGCCAGCGTGAGCGGGGCCACAGCCGCGCCCACGCAGAAACAGATCTTCAAATCCGGCAACAGCGTGCGCGTGCTCAACAAGGAGGTCCTCCAGCAGGCAGGGCCAGTCGGCGGTGCCGCACAGGCGCTCGCCTACGCGCCGGGCGTAAACGTGAACTCCTATGGCAACACCGGCTCCACCAAATCCACCATCCAGATCAACGGCGTGGCGCAGGGCTGGGGCGGCTTCGCGGGCTACACGCAGGACGGCGGCATCTCGGTCACGCTGGATGGCGTGCCGATCGCCGATGCCGTCACGGGCCTCTGGCAGGCACCGACGGTGCCGCAGCTCGGCATGATCCAGGACGTGAATGTCGGCTACGGCCCGGGCAACCCGCGCAGCCGCTGGTATAACACGCTCGCGGGCTCGGTGGAGTTCACCCCCGTGCAGCCCACCAACAAGGCGGGCGGCGATGTGAACGCGACCTATGGCAGCTACGGCCAGGAGAATATCGAATTCGACCTGCGCACCGGCCTCTACCACGGCTGGTCCTCGGTGCTGGCGGCGGGCTTTGGCGCCGGCAACAGCTACCGCGTGGCACCAGACGGCTTCAAGAACCCGAGCCAGAATTACGCGGTCTACGGCAAGACCATCAAAACCTTCAGCAACGGCAACTTCCAGCTCGGCGGCTATATGGCCCGCAGCACCGGCTACCGCGCCCAGGTCATCCCCTACACCAACCAGGCGGGCGTCACGACCAACGGCCAGCCGAACGCCCCGTACTACAGCCAGCAATCCTCCGGCTATTACGGCTCCCTGCCGTTCAGCAGCTACGATAAAAACGACGGCAACCAGCTCTACATGATCTACGGCAAGGAGAATGTCGCGCTGGATGACAGCACGACCCTGCACAACCTCACCTATTTCACGCGGATCGACCGGCTGCACTCGCGCCTGACCGATGTCTACAACCCCGGCCCGCAGGTGATGGAGTTCAACAACCCCTATACCTACACCTTCGGCGACAAGCTGGACTTCACCGAGGTGCTGCCTTTCAACACCATCGATGTAGGCGGCTACTACCTCCACTCGCTCTACAACTCGCGCAATAATTTCTACAACACCGCCGATGGCGGCAATAAAACCGTCATCAACCCCCTCGGCAAGACCCGCTCCAGTTATTTCAGCCAGGATAATCTGGCGGTCTTCGCGCAGGACAATATCAGCCCCTTCGCGGCATTGCATGTCACGCCAGGCATTCGCTTCGAACAGTTTTTCGTGAACTATTCGCCCGAGACCCTGCAAGACTTCAGCCTCGCCCCGGGTGCGGGCAACTTCAAGAACCAGAGCGCCGGCCCGGCGGATCACCAAACCCGCAGCGGCCTGGCGCCCTCGCTCAACGCCAATCTTCAGCTCCTGCCCTGGCTCGCGGTCTATGGTGGCTATAGCGAGAGCTGGGAATCCCCGCAGCTGGGCGGCGGCGGCGGTTTCTTCCAGAGCACCAGCCAGCCCGGCAGTGGCTACCAGCTGCAAATCGGTCAGGAATATCAGGTCGGCTTCAAAGGCCAGGTCGATCACGCCTATATCTTCAACAACCTGCTGTTCGGCGGAAACTATTACCACCTGCGCTATGCCAAGCAGAGCATCCCCATCACCAATGCGGCCGGGAACACCGTCATCGCCAGCGGCACGTCAGAATATAACGGCTTCAACCTGTATCTGGACGATGACATCATCTATAATCTGCACTTCACCGGCACCGCGAGCTTCGAGAGCGCGAAATACACCAGCTATAACGTGAACGGGAATAACTACTCCAACACCCCGGTGTCCTATGTTCCCAACACGATCTTCAACATCGGCGCCTATTACGATCTACCGGTGGATGGCCTGCTGCTCGAGCCCAAGGCCTGGCTGCAATATACTGGCACGCAGCATATCTTCAGCGATATAACCCAGGCCCCAACCTTCGAGCATATGGGCGGGTTCGCCACCACCAACCTCTCGCTGGAGGCGACAAAGCCGGTGCACGTGGCCTACACCTCCATCAAATCGGTGGATCTCACCCTCACGGCGCTGAACGTGTTCAACCGCGAGTACCATAGCTACTCGGTCATCTCCGCGGGCGGCTATTTTGGTGGCACACCAGGGTATCTCATGGGCTATCCGGGCGCACCGCTCACGGTGTATGGCAGCGTCGGCGTGCATTTCTAACCCTTCTGAAACACAGGCGGCGCGGTGCGCCGCCTGTGCAGGAATTTCATATGAGCGCATCCATCACCACCCAGGCACCCCAGAACTCCCCCAGGCCGCGCGACCGGTTCTGGCGCTCCCTGCTCATCGCGGCGGCGCTGGAGGCCTCGGTCGGGTTTGCCTTTGTCCATTTAGCGCTGATGGTGGGCGCAAAGCATGGGCCGGTGCAGCCCAGCGTGATGCAGATCACGATGCAGGCGCCACCCAAGCCGCCACCGCCCAAGCCGGTGGTCAAACGGCCACCGCCGCCGCCGCCCAAACCGGTAGCCATGCCCAAGCCATTGCCGCCGCCCAAGCCGGTGCCCCGGCCGATCCCAAAACCCATGCCCAAGCGCGTGGTCAAGCCGCTTACGCCGGTGCAGGTGGCACCCACCCCACCACCACCCACGCCGGCGCCCAGCGCCGCGGTGCAGGAGAGTGCCGAGCAGCTCTACGCCTCAGAGATGAACGCGCACGTCCAGGCGGATCTCTCGGTGCCCGCCATGGTCCAGGCGATGAACCTCTCCGGCACCACCTATCTGGCCGTCAGCGTCGCCCCCAGCGGCGCGGTGCTCTCCATCACGGTCACGCGCAGCTCCGGCGCGCCGCCGATCGACAAGGCCGCAATCAAAGCCGTGCGCGCCACACCGTTGCCCGCCTTCTCCGGCAAAATGCCCGACCACCCGGTCAGGTTCGACCTGATCGTCAACCTCACGACCAATTCGGATTAAGCCGCCGTGCCACCGATCGTCAGGCCGGATAATTTCATCGTCGGCTGGCCCACGCCGACCGGCACACCCTGGCCGTTTTTGCCGCACGTCCCCACGCCGGGGTCCAGCTCCGGGTCATCGCCGATCATCTCAACCCTTGTTAACGCATCCGGCCCGTTGCCGATCAGCGTGGCGCCCCTCACCGGCGCGGTGACCTGACCGTTCTCGATCAGATACGCCTCGGAGGCCGAGAACACGAACTTGCCCGAGGTGATATCCACCTGCCCACCGCCGAAATTTACGGCATAGAGCCCGCGCTGCACGGATTTGATCATATCCTGCGCGCTGGCCTGCCCGCCCAGCATGAGCGTGTTGGTCATGCGTGGCATCGGCGCATGGGCGTAGGACTGACGACGGCCATTGCCGGTCGCGCGCATGTTCATCAGCCGCGCATTCTGCCGGTCCTGGATGAAGCCAGTGAGCACCCCATCCTCGATCAGCGTGGTGCGCGACGTCGGCGTGCCCTCATCATCGATGGTGAGCGAGCCCCTTCGGTCGGGCAGCGTGCCGTCATCCACCACGGTCACCCCGCGCGCTGCAATCCGGCTGCCCATCAGCCCGGCAAAGGCGCTGGTCTGCTTGCGGTTGAAATCTCCCTCCAGCCCATGGCCGATCGCCTCATGCAGCAGAATTCCCGGCCAGCCCGCACCCAACACCACCGGCATCTCGCCGGCGGGTGCCGGAATGCTCCGGAGATTCACCTCTGCCTGGCGGATCGCCTCCGCCACCGCGCCCTGCCAGGCCGCGGGCGCGATAAACGGCGCCCAGGTGCTGCGCCCGCCCGAGCCATAGCTGCCGGATTCGCGCCTGCCGTCCTGCTCCAGCACCACCGACACGTTGAGCCGCACGAGCGGGCGCACATCGGCGACCCGCACCCCATCGGCGCGCAGAATCTCCACCACCTGCCACTCGCCCGCGATACTGGCCATTACCTGGATCACACGTGTATCCGCCGCACGGGCAAAGGCATCGATCTCCTGGAGCAGCGCGGCACGGGTGGCGAATTCCATCTCCGCCAACGGGTTCAACCCGGCATAGAGCGCTCCCTGCGCCGGGCCGGGCCCAGCCGCCGTCACCGATTTCTCGCTCGCCCGCGCAGCTTTGATCGTCGCGGCGGCGCGCGCCAGCGCTGCATCCGATATCTCGCCGGCATGCGCGTAGTAGCTCGCCTCGCCCAGCACGGCGCGCAGGCCAAAACCCCGGCGCGTGTCAAAACTTGCAGCCCGGATGCGCCCATCGTCTAAACTGATGGATTCGGACTCGCGATATTCGAGAAATAATTCGCCATCATCCGCGCCTTCCGTCGTCGCCGCCACATGGCGCGCGGCGTCAAACGGGTCGAGCCCGTCGGCGCCATGGAAGATACGCTGCGCGGTGGCTAGAGCATGATTGGTTTGCATCAATCATGCTCCACGCTTTGTTTGTCGATCAATTTCATTGGTTTCGCTCGAATCTGGCGATTCGATCTAAACCAATATTGATCTAGGGCATCGGTCATTTTTCAATACCTCTGATTACATTTGCGGAAAGGCTGATTGTGCGCCCGGATCGCGCGCCGCGCAAACCATGCCGCGCGGTAATCGCGGCGGCGAGCAGTAGCACCGCGTTCAGCTCATGGATCAGCCCCAGTTCCGGCGCGTCCAGCACAAGTGCGGCCATGCCCAGCAGATATTGCAGCGCCACCAGCCCGGCCAGCACGAGGTACACATCGCGCTGGCCCTGGCTGAAGCCGGGCTCCCGCAGCCCCAGCACGGCGGCGGTAAACACGAACAGGGTCGTAAGCGTGGCGAGCAGCCGATGAAAAAACTGCACGGTCGCCTGGTTCGCGACAAAATTAACCCATTCCGGATGCAGCGCGAAAATACCCTGCGGCACCCAGCGCCCGCCCATCAGCGGGAAGCTGTTGAACACGCTGATCGCATTGGTGGCGGCCACCAGCGCGCCAAACCCCATGGTAAGCGCGATGAGCGCGATCGCGCCATTCAGCCAGAGCCGCAGATACGCCCCATTGCAAGGCGCGGGCTCGGGGCTGCGCTGGCTGAGCGCGGTCCATAGCAGCACCGCGAAGATCACCATCGCCCCCATGAAGTGCGGCGCGGCCCAGAGTACGGGCGGCCGCAGCACGCCGGGCTGCAACCCGGTCTTCACCATATACCAGCCAAAGGCCGCCTGCGCGCCACCGGCGGCAAAAATCGCCAGCAACCACAGCGCTAGCCGATGGGATATCCGCCCGCTGCGCCAGAACCAGACAAACGGCAGCACAAACACGAGCGCCATCAACCGGCCCCAGCAACGGTCCAGGAACATCGGCCAGAACAGGGCCTTATACTGCACGAGGCTGATCGGCCGCGCCTTGAACTGCGCGGTCTGCGCGAACAGCGCGAACTGGTGCGCCCAGGCGGCGGCGCTGAGCGGCGGGATAAAGCCGGTAAACGGCCGCCAGACCTGAATGACAAACCCCGCGCCGATAGTCCGCGCGTGGCCACCGCCCACCACCATGCCGAACACCATGAAGCAGAGCACAAACAGCCAGTTGCTCACCATCCTGGTGGGTTGTGTCAAGCGCTCGCCCCACGCAGCCGGTGCAGCAGCAAAATCGCGGCGGTCAGCACCAGCACGGCGTTCATCTGGTGCGCCACGCCGAGCTGCATAAGCTTCGAGACCAGCGCGCTCACCCCCAGCGCGAATTGCAGCAGCACGAACCCGCCGATCATGAGTCCCGCATCCCGCACCGGGGCAGGGAAGTCGCCGCGCAGCGCCAGCGTCGCCGTGGTCAGAATCGCCAGCGTGGTGAGCACCGCCAGCGCCTGGTGGTTAAACAGTATCGTCGCTCTATCGGTGAAAAAATGCGCCAGCGCATAGTTGGGCGGCGGCATCCCCACGCCGATGCCCCGCGCGGGGTTGAACACCGAGATCGCGTGCGTGCCGGATACAAACGTCCCGGCGAACATCGTGAGGCAAAGCAGCCCGGTCGCCACCAGCGCCACCCGTCGCAGCCGCCGGCCGCCTGGCACGGCCAATGCCACCGGCTGGCGCACGCTCAGCGCCGTCCACAGCACCGCAACATACAGGAACATCGCGGCGGAAAAATGCAGGCTGAGCCGCCAAGGCTGCACCGCGATACTATTCGGGTCAAAGCCTGAGGAGACCATGAACCAGCCGATCGCCCCTTGCAGCCCGCCCAGCAGCAGCAGCAGCACCAGCCAGGGAATCAACCGCCGCTCCACCCGCCGTGTCAGGATAAAAAACACCAGCGGGACAAAAAACGCGAGCCCGATGCAGCGCCCCCACAGGCGGTGCATATATTCCGGCCAGAACAATGTCTTGAACCCGGCCAGCCCCATGCCCGGGTGCAGAATCTGCGCCTGCGGAATGGTTTTATAGAGCGCGAAGAGCCGCTCCCACGCCGCATGGGTGAGCGGTGGAATCGCCCCCATGACCGGGTCCCAGTTCATGATCGACAGGCCAGAGCCCGTCTCGCGGGTAAACCCACCGATCCCCACCATCAGCCAGATCATGAGGCACACGGCGAACAGCCAGGCACTCACCAGGCGGCGGTTCTGCGGGGTATCGGCGAGGCTTGAAGACAAAATCTCTCTCCTGGGTTATTCCTCCGCCATATTAGCGCAAACGGCGCCGATACCAGAAGGGCGACATGTCATTCCAATGCAGCATTCCGGCGGTGCCCACGCTCCTGCGCGATGACGCCGACGTCCGCATCATGCGGTGGGACTTCCCACCCGGCGCCGCAACCGGCTGGCACCAGCACGGCTGGGTCTATTTCGTCGTCATGCTGACGGACGCCGTGATGCGCGTCCACGACGGCGCGCGGGTCACCGAGATCCTCCGCACGGCGGGCGAGACCTACCAGCGCCCCGCCGGCGTCACGCACGACGTGATGAACGGCTCGCCGGACCAACCGATGGCCTTTGTCGAGATCGAGCTCAAACGCCCGGCGGTACTCGGCGCCTAAGCCAATGTTGTGAACGTTCCATATGCTGATATAGTCCCGACCACATCAACAGGAGGAAATGCATGTTCAGCCATATCGTGGTCGGCAGCAACGACATCGCGCGCTCAAAAAAATTCTACGACGCCCTGCTCGCGGCCCTGGGTGGCAAACCCGGTATCGAGGACGCCAAAGGCCGCCTCATCTACACTCATAACGGCGGTCGCCTCCTGGTCACCAAGCCGATCAACGGTGAGCCCGCCTCGCCCGCCAACGGGGGCACCCTCGGTTTCGCCGTGGAGAATTCCGCGCAGGGCGATGCCTGGCACAAAGCTGGCATTGCGCATGGCGGCACCGCGATCGAAGACCCGCCCGGCATCCGCCACGCCAGCTTCGGGGATATCTATCTCGCCTACCTGCGCGATCCAGACGGCAACAAGCTCTGCGCAATGCACATGATGCCGCGCTAGCCATTGCAGACGCAGCTCACCCCAGGCTATGAAATCTCAGCCGACCCGAATCGGCTGAACCTGGATATCATCCACCAGTTTCTGGCGGTTGAGAGCTATTGGTCGCCCGGCATCGCCCGCGCGGTGGTGGAGCGCGCGGTACAGAACTCGCTATGCTTCGGGCTCTACCACGGCCCGGCGCAGGTCGGCTTCGGCCGCGTAATCACGGACAAATCAACCTTCGCTCTGCTTTCCGATTTCTTCATCCTCGCGCCGCATCGTGGCCAGGGCCTGTCCAAGTGCCTGCTGCAATTCATCCTGGCACACAAGGATCTGCAAGGGTTGCGCCGCCACCTGCTCCTCACGTCGGACGCCCACGAGCTCTACCGCAAATTCGGCTTCACGGAGCTTGGCAACCCCTCGCGTTTCATGGAAATCTTACGATAAACGTATGTTTTAAGCGCTGGCGAGGGGATTTTTTGTGCCGGAAAGGAAGATTTGAGGCCACGATGTGGTTCATCGAGGCGAAAATCTGACGAATCCGGCGCGAAAAAGAACCGCCAGTGTTAGCGTAGTTGGCTGTCCTTGCTGCCCCGACGATTAATCCCATGGCTCACCGGCCTCGCATCCGCCGCCGACTGGCAGGCCACACAGGTCCGAACACCCGGCATCGCGCGCCGCCGACCCTCAGGGATAGGCTCACCACACTGCGCGCACTCGCTCAGGCTCTCGCCCTTGGGCATGTTTGCCCGCGCGCGCATCACCGCGTCCTTCACCGTGTCATCAATCTGGTCCGTAACCGCGCCATCAGGCGCCCAGCCGGTTGCCATCTTAATCCTCCGCAGCTATCCGCCTTCAACATAGGCGCGCCAGAAATTCTTTCAAAGCCTCACCTCAGCTGCACGTATCCGGCGGCCCTTCCTCCCAATACACGCACCAGCCCCGCGGGCTGATCACCCCTCTGATCATCGTGCAATGCGCCGGGTCTCCGGGCACGAACATGCAGCAGGCGGCGCAGGCCTCGCCATGGTCCGGCTCGTCCTGGTAGTCGGCCTGGGTCTTGGACACACTCGGGTCACCCCGGCCGATCTCCCCACCGGGATTGGTCATGGGACCAGCCGTGATAGACACAGCCGCCACCACAACGCCGTGATGCATGAGAATACGGCGCGTCAGCATGATCCTGTTCTTCAACCTTCCTTGAAATCAATCCTTCGGCGCCCTGTCGCCGCTACCAGCCCAAGCCTTAATCATGAAACTGTATTTAATCAATAGTTTAGGTGGAGCCGGTTGATTGCTCCAAATACCGGCACAAGCTCCCTTCATAAGGCCAGAGGAGCAATATCATCGACACCATAATCAATCCGGCGCTCCGCGCTTCGTCCTTCGCCATGGGCTGGCAGATCCTCTGGGCTCCGATCCTGAGCTTCCCCCTCTCGGGCGTCGTCCAGGCTCTGGTCAGCAGGGGTGAAATCAGCCGCCTACTGCCTGATACTCAGCCCCGCACCATTTTTCTTGCGAGCAGCCTGGGTCCCGCCGGTCGGCCCGCTGATCGCCGCGCTCTGACATGGCGGGATCAGCTTTGGCGGCGTCCTGTCCTTCCTGATGTACCCCTCCGGTGTGAACCGCCTTGTCGGTTTGGTGTGATGCCCTGAAGCTGTGCTCTTAAGTATGACCTTACGAGTGGAGCTAGCAGTCGAGCATGTCACAAGTCACAGTGATAACGGGACGGG
>JAJZGI010000052.1 GCA_021798575.1 Pseudomonadota bacterium
TTCTACCAAAGGCTCGTTGAAAACGGTAAAAAGAAGATGGTCGCACTCGTCGCCGTTATGCGCAAAATTATCGTCATCGCAAACGCAAGACTGAGCCAAAACCGCCAAATTCAACTGAGTTGATGACAGATCCGGACTCGTAACGATGGTGGTTGCTACCTGCGCAGCAACCCGCCGGTTTTTTTAGCTACCTCGGCGATGATTTTAGCCGAGATCGCCTCCAGCTCGGCCTCGGACAGGGTTTTTTCCACCGGCTGGATCGTCACCTCGATGGCGAGCGAGACCTGGTCATCGGGCACGCCCTTGCCCTGGTAACGATCGAACAGCACAACCCCGCTGATGCTGCCACGGGCCGCCCCGCGCGCCGCGCGCAGCAAGTTTTCGGCTGGCAGGTCCTTAAGCACCAGAAACGCGAAATCTCGCCGGATGGGCTGGAAGGGTGACAATAGCGGCGGTGTTTTACGGCGGCGTTTGGGCTCGGCGATGGCATCCAGAAACAGCTCGAACGCGACGCTGCCTACAGGGAGGTTTAGCCGCGCGCAAAGTGAGGGGTGCAGCGTTCCGAACTCGGCCAGAAGCGTCCGCGGCCCCTGGCGCAGGGCGCCGCACTGGCCGGGGTGGTAGTGTGGCGCGCCGCCGGGTTGCGTTGTGATGCTCTCCATCGGCACGCCCAGCGCCTCCAGCGCAGAAGCCGCGTCCGCCTTGGTATCGAACGCATCGAACATACGCGCTGGGCTGAGGGCGTTGCGCGGGGTGGCGCCCACGCGCAGCCCGGCGGCGACCAGCCCCTGCGCGCCCGGCGCATAGGCAGGCCCGACCTCGAACAGGCCGAAATCGGCCATGCCGCGCGCGACATTGCGGGCGGCCGCCAGCGCCAGCGTGGCGAGCGGGCTGGGGCGCATCTGGTCGAGATCCGAGGCGATGGGGTTGGCGATGCGCAACGCCTCGGGTGCATCACCGAACAAAGCGGCGGTGGGGGAATCCAGAAAGCTGAAGGTCACGCATTCCAGCAGCCCGCGCGCGGCCAGCACGCGGCGCGCCAGCGCGGTACGCGCCTGTTTGGGCGAGAGCGCCGGTGCGGGCACCGATGCCTCCACCGGCAGTGAGACCGGGGCGATTTCGTCCAGGCCGCGCAGCCGCAGCACCTCCTCGATGAGATCCACCTCCGGCTCGATCTCCGCCGCGCCAGCCGCCGCCTGAGCAGCACCGGGCAATTCCGCTTGGGTAAGCGCCTGGGGCTGGGCGATGTCGTTGCGCCAGCTTGGCACACGCACCCGCACGCTGACGGAGTCGCGCGCGCGCACGGTGAACCCCAGAGCTTCGAGCGATTGCACTGCCGCATCGGCGCCGATATCCGACCCGCCGAAGTTTTTTATCCGCGCGAAGCGGAGGCTGGCCTCGCGCTGCCAGTTGGGGCGCGCGCCGCCGACGGCGACCTCGCTCGCCACCCCGCCGCAGAGTTGTTGCATCATTGCGGTGGCGGCATCCAGCGCGGCGGGCAGCAACTGGCTGTCCACCCCGCGCTCGAACCGCTGCCGTGCATCGGAGAAGATGCCGTGGCGCTGGCCGGACTGGGCGATATGCACGCGGCTGAACAACGCGCACTCGATGAAGACATTGGTGGTGGACTCATCGCAGCCGCTCGCCTCGCCGCCGACGATGCCCGCCAGCGATTGGACGCCCGCCGCATCGGCGATGATGCAATCCTGCGGCCCGGCGGTGATCATTTTGCCGTGCAGGCCCATGAAGTTCTCATCCGCGCCGGGGCGCAGCGTGAGCACGTCGCCCGCCAGACGGTCGATATCGAACACATGCAGCGGGCGGCCGAGGTCGAGTGTGAAAAAATTGGTGATATCGACGAGCGTATTGATCGGCCGGAGCCCGACCGATTCGAGCCGTTTTCGTAACCATTCCGGGCTCTGGCCGTTGCGCACGCCGCGCAGCGTACGGCCAAGGATCCACGGGCAGGCCTCCGCGAAGTCATTCCGCCAGATGATGGCGCTGGGCCCGGTGACGGTGATCGCGGGCGGGTTGAATTCGCGCAATGTGCCGAGACCGGCGGCGGCGAGGTCCCGCGCGATGCCGCGCACGGAAAGGCAATCACCCCGGTTGGGTGTCACCGCGATCTCGATCACTGGATCGTCCATCCCCGCCCAGGCGGCGTAGCCTGTGCCGATGGGCGCATCGGCGGGGAGTTCGATGACGCCGTCATGCTCCTCGCCCAGCCCCAGCTCGCGCAAGCTGACCAGCATGCCCTCTGATTTTTCGCCGCGAATCTCGCCGGTTTTCAGCGTGATTCCTGAGCCTGGGATGAGCGCGCCGGGTGGGGCGAAGACGGCGCGCATGCCGGTGCGGGCATTGGGCGCGCCGCATACGACCTGGATTTCGCCGTTGCCGGCATCCACGCGGCAGACGCGCAGACGGTCCGCGTTGGGGTGGGGCCGCGCCTCGAGGACTGAAGCGATGATAAAGGGTGCGAGGGCCGCCGCGCGGTTCTCCACGCCCTCCACCTCCAGCCCGATGGCAGACAGGGTGGTGAGGATAGCCTCCAGCGGGGCGGCGGTTTCCAGCCAGCCTTGCAACCAGGAGAGGGAGAATTTCATGGGCTAGAAGCCTTCATGCAGCGAGGCCTGCGCCAGCGCGCTGAACCCGTAGTGGCGCAGCCAGCGCACATCGCTCTCATAGAACAGGCGCAGATCCGCGATGCCGTGCTTGAGCATCGTGATCCGCTCCACCCCCACGCCGAAGGCGAAGCCCTGGAACTCGCGCGGGTCCACCCCGCAGTTGGCGAGCACATTGGGGTGCACCATGCCCGAGCCCAGAATCTCAAGCCAGTCGCCGCCCGCGCCGATCTCGCCGGTTTTACGGTTCCAGCCGATATCCACCTCCATCGAGGGCTCGGTGAACGGGAAATAACTGGCGCGGAAGCGCACCGGCAGGTCGGGGTTGGCGAAGAACGCGCGCAGGAAATCGATCAGGCAGCCTTTCAGATGCCCCAGCGTGATGCCGCGCCCGATCACCAGCCCCTCGGTCTGATGAAACATCGGCGAATGTGTCGCGTCGTGGTCGGCGCGGAAGGTGCGGCCCGGCACCAGGATGCGGATCGGCGGGGATTGGGCCAGCATGGTGCGGATTTGGACCGGCGAGGTGTGGGTGCGCAGGACCTCGCCGCCGGTGAGGTAGAATGTGTCCATCATGGCGCGCGCGGGGTGATGCGCCGGGATGTTCAGGGCGCTGAAATTATTCCACTCGTTCTCGATATCCGGGCCATCCTTCAGGGTGAAGCCCATCGCGCCGAAGATCGCGGCGATCTCCTCCATGCTGCGGCTGATCGGGTGGATGGCGCCCGCCATCTCCGCCCGCGCGGGCAGGCTGACATCCAGCCGCTCGGCTGCCAGCCGATGGGTGAGCGCCGCCGCATCCAGGTTGGCGCGCCGCACCGTCAGCGCCTCGGTGATGGTATCCTTCAGCGTGTTCAGCTCCGCGCCCCGGGCTTTGCGGGCCTCGGGCGGCAGGCCGCCCAGCGTTTTGAGCGCCAAAGTGACCGTGCCCGCCTTGCCCAGCAGCGAGACGCGCAGCGCCTCCAGCGACTCGGCGGAGGCATGAGCGATCTGCGCCGCCGCCGTTGCCTGTATCTGCTCCAGATCCTCGCTCAGCATGCTAGTCATGCTTGCCCCAGACATTTTTGGCGGAAGAAAGTCAAGCGCCTGGCTTTTCAGGTGTTACAAATTCTCAACACATTTGAATAAATGATGACGAAGGATGTAAACAGGTCTCACGCGCACGAAATACATGACTATAGTGCTTGACCCCCCGGGCTCGGGCAGAGTATGGCGCAAGAGGTGGTGTAATCATCGTGGTTGCGCAACCATTTGCAAATTCGTCACTCAATTCGGACAGGGATCGGTTTTAACTATGAAATTCAAAGCATTGGGCGCTTTCGCCGGCCTTGCCCTCCTGGCAGCCTGCTCTTCCTCCCCCACCACCACCGCCAGCACCGGCAACGGCAGCGGCGCTGAATCCACCGCCGCGGCGCCTGGCAGCGAGCAGGACCTGGTCGCCAACGTCGGCGACCGCGTGTTCTTCGCGTTCAACCAGTCCAGCCTCAGCTCTGATTCGGACTCGACGCTGAGCCGCCAGGCGGCCTGGCTGGCCAAATACCCGAGCGTAAACGTTCTGGTGGCCGGCAATGCGGACGAGCGCGGCACGGAGACCTACAACCTTGCGCTGGGTGAGCGCCGTGCGGACGCCGCGCGTGACTATCTGGTCGCCCAGGGTGTGGCCGCGACCCGCATCCAGACGATCTCCTACGGCAAGGACTGCCCGGTGGCTGCGGGGAACGACTCCGCCTCCTACCAGCAGAACCGTAACGCCATCACCTCGGTTCAGGGCTTCAACCCGCAGAACTGCCACTGATCGTTCAAGCCCTGCCCAGGTGGGGCTTGAAATGAACAACCGGCGGGGCCCCATGGGTTCCGCCGGTTTTG
Source organism: Pseudomonadota bacterium (assembly GCA_021798575.1). Taxonomy (GTDB): domain Bacteria; phylum Pseudomonadota; class Alphaproteobacteria; order Acetobacterales; family Acetobacteraceae; genus Acidocella. Next base: position 4,488 of record JAJZGI010000052.1, read on the forward strand.
TTTTATGTGGCTTACCGCTATAATCGGAGGAGACTTCAAGGATGCTCCGCCCGATGCGCCACAAACTATTCGCCCTCGTAACGCTCCTCGCCGCGCTGCCCGCCGGGCTGGCTGAGGCTCAGCCGCTGATCCAGAGCCAGGAGGGAATCGCGCTGGAGAACCAGATCTTGCAGTTGCAGAGCCAGGTGCAGCAGTTGCAATCGACCAACGGTGGCGGCGGCTCTGCTTTGGGCAGTGTTGCCACGCCGACGCCATTGTCCGGGCCTTCGACCGCCGTACCCGCGCCCAGCCTGGTGACCAGCCTGCTCAACCAGGTCAACCAGCTGCAATCGCAGGTCCAGCAGCTCAGCGGCCGGGTGGATACGCTGCAGAACCAGGTGAACACGCAGCATGACGCGACCGAGAAAGAGATCGGCGACCTCGCCTTCAAGGTGAATGGCGGCGCGACGCCGGGTGCGCCCACGGGCGCGCCATCCGCCGCCACGCCATCCGCCCCGGCGCAGGCAAGTGCCGCGCCCGCACCAGCACCAGCGTTCACCGGCAGCCCGGCGCAGATTTTGCACACGGGGCTCACCGCCTATGCCAAGGGTGACAACGCCACGGCGCAGGCCGCCGCACGCGACATTCTGGCCAACGCCAATACCAGCCCGCAGGCGTATCGTGCGCAGTATCTGCTCGCCCAGGCGCTGCTGGCCCAGGGTAAGGCGCAGAACGCCGCGATCGCCTATGATGACGCCTACAACCGCAGCCGCACCGGCCTCTATGCGGCGGACTCGCTGCTCGGCCTGGCGGATTCGTTGGCCGATATCAACCAGAACGGCGCGGCGTGCGACACGCTGGCCTCGCTCAACAGCCAGTTTCCGACGCCTTCCCCCGGGCTCGCGTCGCGCATCGCGGGCGTGAGCCAGAAGGCGCATTGCTCGTAGCCCAAGCGGCATTCGCGGCGGCGATGGCGGTATTGGGGCCATATGCCCGCCCGCCGCGCCTCGCGGTCGCCGTCTCCGGTGGGGCGGACAGCACGGCGCTGGCCTTGCTCTCGCAAGGCTGGGCGCGGGCGCAGGGCGGGGATATTATGGCGCTGATCGTCGACCATGGGCTGCGCGATTCCTCGGCCAATGAGGCGAGCGTGACGGAGGCGCGGCTGCGTGAGCGGGGGATTAACAGCCGAATTTTGCCATTGCACGGGTTGCCGCGTGCCGCCGGGGTACAGGCCGCCGCCAGGCACGCCCGCCATGCGGCGTTGGCAGACGCAGCGTTGCACGCGGGCCGGCTGCACCTGCTGCTCGGGCACCATGCCGATGACCAGTCCGAGACCGTGGCGATGCGCGCCGCGCGTGGCCCGCACGGGCTGGAGGGGATCGCCGCCTGGAGCGCCCGCTCCGCCGTGGTGCTGCTGCGCCCGCTGCTCGGCATCCCGCGCGCAATGCTGCGCGACTATCTGGCCAGCCAGCGCATGGGCTGGATCGAGGATTCCTCGAACCATTCCGACAGGTTCGAGCGGGTGCGCATCCGCCAGGCGGGGACCGGCGCGCAACCAAGCGGCCCGGAGCCACGACAGGCGCGCGAGGTGGAGGCCGCGCGCTTTCTCGCCCGGCACGCCAGCATGAGGCCGGAGGGCTTCGCGGTTCTGGACACCGAAAGCGCCCCCGCCGCCGCGCTGGCGGCGCTGCTGCGCAGCCTGGGCGGCGCGGACTATGCCCCCAACCGGGCTTCGGTATCCGCCCTCGCCGCACAATTCCGCCCCATGACGCTGGGCGGCGTGATGATGGACCACAACGCGCGGCTGGGCGGCTGGCTGCTGGCGCGCGAGCCCGCGGCCTGCGCCGCTCCGGTGCCTGCCATGCAGGGGGCGCGTTGGGATGGAAGGTTCGTGCTGCAAGCCGCGCTGGCAGGGCATCGTTTTGGCGCGCTCGGCCCGCAGGCCAGCCGATTCCGTGGTTTCAACGGCCTGCCGTCCCGCGTGCTGCGCACCCTGCCCTGCCTGCGCGGCCCGGATGGCGGCGTGACGTTCCCCGCGCCGGCGCGTTTTGCCCCGCCGGCGCCCGCCACGTGCCATCCGTTTCTCGCAAATAATTTGTGCTGACATAGGAAAACGGTGCAGAATACCTATCTGTGATGAAGGTTGGTTCCGCCGCGCGGACGCGGCGGCGTTTTTGCAGGAATTGGATGTGGTTGGATGAATAATCTTGGTCGGAATATCGCGCTCTGGGTCGTTGTCGCGCTGTTCCTCGTCGTGCTTTTCAACGTCTTCCAGCCCACCAGCACCCCGGCGACGGCGGCCGCCACGCAGGAGGGATATTCGGCGTTTCTCGGCCAGGTGAACAAGGGCCAGGTCCAGGCGGTTACCATCTCCGGGCATGACGTCGCGATCACCACCAAGGACAACAAATCCTTCGAGACCTACACGCCCGATGACCCCGGGCTGGTCGGCAAACTCGTCGCGGCGGGCGTGAATGTCTCCGCCAAGCCGATCGGCAACACCATGAATCCGATTTTGAAGATATTGATCTCGTGGGCGCCCATGCTGCTGCTGATCGGCGTGTGGATCTTCTTCATGCGCCAGATGCAGTCCGGCGGGGGACGCGCCATGGGTTTTGGCAAGTCCCGCGCGCGGCTGCTCACCGAGAAGCAGGGCCGCATCACCTTCGAGGATGTCGCCGGTATCGACGAGGCCAAGGGCGAGCTGCAGGAAATCGTGGAATTTTTGCGCGACCCGCAGAAATTCCAGCGCCTTGGCGGTAAAATCCCCAAGGGCTGCCTGCTCGTCGGCCCTCCCGGCACCGGCAAGACCCTGCTGGCGCGCGCCATCGCGGGCGAGGCAAATGTGCCGTTCTTCACCATCTCCGGCTCGGATTTCGTGGAAATGTTCGTCGGCGTCGGCGCCTCGCGCGTGCGCGACATGTTCGAGCAGGGCAAGAAGAATGCGCCGTGCATCATCTTCATCGATGAAATCGACGCGGTCGGCCGGCATCGCGGTGCTGGCCTTGGCGGGGGCAATGACGAACGCGAGCAGACGCTCAACCAGATGCTGGTCGAGATGGACGGGTTTGAGAGCAATGAGGGCGTGATCCTGATCGCTGCGACCAACCGGCCGGACGTGCTGGACCCGGCATTGCTGCGCCCCGGCCGTTTCGACCGCCAGGTGGTGGTGCCGAACCCGGATGTGATGGGGCGCGAGAAAATCCTCAAGGTTCATATGCGCAAGGTGCCCCTGGCATCGGATGTGGACCCCAAGACCATCGCCCGCGGCACGCCCGGCTTCTCGGGTGCGGACCTTGCCAATCTGGTGAACGAGGCGGCGCTGCTGGCCGCGCGCATCGGCAAGCGCGTCGTGGCCATGGCGGAGCTCGAGCACGCCAAGGACAAGGTGATGATGGGGGCTGAGCGCCGCTCCCTCGTCATGTCGGACGAGGAAAAGCGCATGACCGCGTATCATGAGGGCGGGCATGCCTTGTGCTCCATCACCCTGCCGGAATGCGACCCGGTGCATAAGGCCACCATCATCCCGCGCGGCCGCGCGCTCGGCATGGTGATGTCCCTGCCCGAGGGCGACCGCTACTCGACCTCCAAGGTCAAATTGCTGCAGCAGCTCATCATGGCCATGGGTGGCCGCGCCGCCGAGGAGATCGTCTTCGGGGCGGACAAGGTCTCCAACGGCGCCTCCGGCGATATCAAGATGGCGACCGACCAGACCCGGCGGATGATCACCGAATGGGGCATGTCCGAGAAGCTCGGCATGATCTCCTACGGGGATAACGGGCAGGAGGTGTTTCTCGGCCATTCCGTGACGCAGAACAAGAATGTGTCGGAGGCGACCGCGCGCGAGATCGATACCGAGATCAAAACCGTGATCGACCACGCCTATGCGGAGGCCAGGCGGATCCTGACCGAGCGGCGGGCGGACCTTGAGGCGCTGGCGCAGGGGCTTTTGGAGTATGAGACGCTCTCGGGCGATGAGATCCTGGCTGTGCTGCGCGGCGAGAAGATCATCCGCAAGATCATCGACGACCCGATGCCCGACCAGCGCCGCGCCTCCGTGCCCAGCGCCTCGACTCGGCCGGACCTGCCTGGCGGGCTGGGCCCGGTGCCAGCACCGGGGTGAGTTAGAGCGCGATAGCTTGATCTTGATGCAAGAGCACCAACCTGGGCGCGCTCTAACGCTTTGTTGAGAGGCTGATTCACGCTTGTCGTTGCCGCGCAAACCGCGTCAACCTCAAACGATCAGACTCTAGCGGAACGGTACCAGCAGGCAGAGCGCGACGACATACAGGAACACCACGCTGTAGAGCACGGCGAACACGTAGATGGGCAGGTTCCAGTAGATCAAATGATCGACCCAGCGCATGATCATCGGCTCGGGCGCTGGGTTTCCGCCCGACAGCTCGTTCTGCCAGATTGTTAGAATACACGCCCGCCCGGCCAGCGCCTGGCCCGCCACGATGGCGAGCAGGGCCAGATGCAGCAGCCGCAGCCAGGCGATGCGCACGACGCGCCAGCCCAGGATGCCGCCCAGGGGAATGACCACCAGCCCGGCGACGTTGAAGCCGATGATGACGAAATGCACCGCCAGGATCGCATCGGCCAGGATCATGTTCATCGCCCTCTCACACCAACGGTCATAAAGAATGACCGTTGGTGTGACGCAGCATTACTCAGCCGCGTCGCGCTTGGAGATATCCTCGCCCGACTCCTGGTCCACCTGCTTCATCGAGAGCTTGACCTTGCCGCGGTCATCGAAGCCGATGACCTTGACCTTCACGGTGTCGCCCTGCTTCACCACGTCGGTGGTCTTGTTCACCCGCGTGGGTGCGAGCTCCGAGATGTGCACGAGGCCATCTTTTGCGCCCAGGAAGTTCACGAACGCGCCGAAATCGGCGGTCTTCACCACCTTGCCGACATAGATCACGCCGACTTCCGGCTCGGCCACGATGCCGCGGATCTTCTCGATCGCCGCCTGCGTCTTTTTATCGTCCGAGGCAGAGATTTTCACCGTGCCGCTGTCGTCGATGTCGATCTTGGCGCCTGTCTGCTCGACGATCTCGCGGATGACCTTGCCGCCGGTGCCGATGATGTCGCGGATTTTGTCTTTCGGCACCTGGATCACTGTGATCTTCGGCGCGTTGGCCGAGACATCCTCACGCCCGGAGGTCAGCGCCTTCGCCATCTCGCCCAGGATATGCAGGCGGCCATGCCTGGCCTGCTCCAGGGCAATCTTCATGATCTCCGGCGTAATGGACGTGATCTTGATGTCCATTTGCAGCGAGGTCACGCCCGCCTGCGTCCCCGCGACCTTGAAATCCATGTCCCCCAGGTGGTCCTCATCGCCCAGGATATCGGAGAGCACGGCAAAACCGCGATCCTCCTTGATCAGCCCCATCGCGATGCCCGCCACCGGGCGGGTGAGCGGCACGCCCGCGTCCATCAGCGCCAGCGAGGTACCGCACACGGTCGCCATCGAGGACGAGCCGTTGGACTCGGTGATCTCGGAGACGATGCGCAGCGTGTAGGGAAACTGCTCCTTGGTCGGCAGCAGTGGGTGCACGGCGCGCCAGGCAAGCTTGCCATGGCCGATCTCGCGCCGGCCAGGTGAGCCCATGCGCCCGGTCTCGCCCACCGAGTACGGCGGGAAGTTATAATGCAGCATGAAATGCTCGCGGAACTCACCCTCCACGGCGTCGATCAACTGCTCATCCTGCGCGGTGCCCAGGGTGGCGACCACCAGCGCCTGGGTCTCGCCACGGGTGAACAAAGCCGAGCCATGGGTGCGCGGCAGCACGCCCACTTCCGCCATGATCGGGCGCACGGTCTTGGTGTCGCGGCCGTCGATCCGCAGGCCGGTGTCCAGGATGTTGTTGCGGACGATATCGGCCTCCAGCTCCTTGAACAGGCCCTTGGCCTTGTCGGCGTCCAGCCCTTCCTCGGTGAGCCTTGCCCCGGCGGCTTTTTTGGCGGCGGATATTTTTTCCTGGCGGACCTGCTTTACCGTCTCGGTATAGGCGGCGCGGATCTCGTCGCGCGCCAGCGCGTCCACTCGGGCGGTCAGCGCCTTTGTCTCCTGCGAGACCTCCTGCAGCGGCCATGGGTCCTTCGCGGAATGTTCCGCCAGCTCGATGATCGCCTGGATCACCGGCTGGAAGGCGGCATGGCCGAAGGTGACCGCACCCAGCATGATCTCCTCGGAGAGTTCATGCGCCTCCGATTCCACCATCAGCACGCCCTCGACCGTGCCTGCCAGCACGAGGTCCAGCCGGCTCTCGTCCTTCTCGGAGGTCGTGGGGTTCAGCACATACTGGCCATCGATATACCCCACGCGGGCCGCACCAACCGGGCCGAAGAAGGGAATCCCTGAGATGGTGAGCGCCGCCGACGCCGCGACGAGCGCCACGATATCCGGGTCGTTCTCGAGGTCATGGCTCAGCACGGTGACAATCACCTGCACCTCGTTTTTGTAGCCATGCGGGAACAGCGGGCGGATGGGCCTGTCGATGAGGCGGGAGACCAACGTCTCCTTCTCGGTCGGGCGGCCCTCACGCTTGAAGAACCCACCGGGGATACGGCCCGCGGCGAAGAATTTCTCCTGGTAGTTGACGGTGAGCGGGAAGAAATCCAGCCCTGGCTTGGGGGATTTTGCGCCCACGACGGTGGCGAGCACCACCGTATCGCCATAGGATGCCACCACGGCGCCATCGGCCTGACGGGCGACCTTGCCGGTCTCTAGAATCAGGGTCTTGCCACCCCACTCCATCTCTTTACGAAAATAACGGTCGAACATCTCTTTAGTCTCCAAAATACGGCGTGGGACTGGTGAGACAACGGATGCAGGCGCGGATCGTCCGGTTGGGCGGCGCCTCGGGCGGCATGGGTCTGGCTGTGAGGAAGTCGCATCACAGCCACGGACCATGTGGCCGGAAACGCCGCGGGAAAACCGGCGGCGCGGGTCATCGGGTTGCTTCTCCAGGCACCAAACCGCTCATACCATCATGGCGAAGGCCCATGCCCGCGCCATGCACGCACCCCATGGCGCGTGGGGGGTGCTTAGCCCAATACGCGAGGCGTGGCTAGGAGTGGGGGTGGGTCAGTGTGAAACCCAAGCTGGTTTCAATAAAAACCCCACTCAGGGGGAATTCGGTTACCGTTACACATGGAGGAAATCATGGATTGGTTTGAAAAGCTCACAGGATTTCGGGAAGCCGGCTTCGAGGAGACCCGCGCGCGACTCGCTGTGGTGGACGGAAGACTGGTTTCCCGGATCAATGGCGAGAGCTATGGGATCGGGGAGCTTGAATTGATTTCACTTCAGGCTCTCCGCGAAAGGGTAAAGTCCGCAGACAAACCGCCCGGCAGATTAAAGACAAGTGTGGTGACCGGCGATGTACGGCTCATGCATAGGTCCCCCGAAAATGCCGGCGCGCTTTTCCAGGTGGCATCGCAGTTCAATTTGTTGGAGATGATATCGCCAGAGGTGACGCCGGAAGATGGCGTGACAGGGTATCAAAGCGACCCCACTCAAGGGCCGGCTTGCGCCATCGCCGCAGGTGCCGCGACCATCTACCGCAACTACTTTGTTCCGTTCGGCGGCAGCCAGGGCCAAACCGCGATGCGGCAGCTCGATGGGCTCGCGGACCTTGGGGATGCCTTGAGCCGTGCGACGAGACTGCCCGTCGGCGATCTGTGGACGATGCGGAACGGCTACGCGTTGGGTACCCAAACAGGGCTCGATGCCATCGCTCAATATCTCGGAACGCTTACAACCGACCAAATCGATGTCCTGCGCGGAAAACTGCGTATCGGAATACACCAGGATGTCGAAGTCACCGAAGCAGCTGGGCCGGATCGGCCCCGGGTCTCTCAGTTATTCTGCTCGGCCCTGCCAATCGCCTACAGTGACGTGCCGCCTGCCCATTGGGAGCCATTCGCGGTGCTCGTTTTGGAGGCCGCTTACGAGGCAACCATGTGGGCCACCGTGCTGAACGCCCAACGCGGCGGATCAAATGTCATTTTCCTGACGCTTCTGGGCGGCGGCGCCTTCGGCAATCATGGCAACTGGATCCATGCCGCCATACGGCGGGCTCTGAAGTTGATGACCGCCTACGACCTCGACATCAGATTCGTGAGTTACGGCAAGCCCTCCACGGAGATAGCGGCTATCGCCGAGGAGTTCGGCTGATCGTCACCCAAACCCCCTCAAACCACCTTCCGCGCCAGAGGGGCGATGAACTGCGGCTCGGTATCCCACGGGAACAATATCCACGTATCCTGGCTCACCTCGGTGATGAAACTATCCACCACCGGCTTGCCCTCCGGCTTGGCGTACACGGTGGCCAGATGCGCGGCCGGTAGCAGTGCGCGCACCAGCCGCGCCGTTGCGCCGGAATCCACGAGGTCATCGATGATCAGCCACCCCGTGCCGTCCCCCGCCGCGACGGGGTGTTTGGTCACCACCGGCGCGCCCCGGTTTTCATCGTCGTAGGTCAGCACGCAGGCGCTCTCGATCAGCCGGCACTCCAGCTCGCGCGCGATGATCGCGGCGGGGATCAGCCCGCCACGGGTTATCGCGACGATGCCGACCCACGGCCCCAGCGCATGCAGCCGCCAGGCCAGCGCCTTGGAGTCCCGGTGCAGCTGGTCCCACGTCACGGTGTAGTAATGTTCTGCCATGTTGGGTGAATAGTGAACCGGACCACGCCGGGCAAGGGCCACCCACCGGCTTGACCAAAAACGCGCGCCAGCGTTCAAACGGCCCATGGCATCGCCCCTTCGCGTTAAAATCTGCGGCGTTAACAGCCCCGCCGCCTACCGCGCCGTGGTGGATGCGGGGGCGGACTATCTCGGCTTTGTGTTTTTCCCCGCCTCACCGCGCGCCATCACCCCGGCGCAGGCGCGCGCGCTATGCGCGGGCCAGCCGAGCGGGCCACAGCGCGTCGGGCTGTTTGTCGACCCCACACCCGCTGAAATTACCCAGGCGCTGGCACAGGTTCCGCTGGACATATTGCAAATCCACGCGCCAATGCCCGCCATCGCCGATATCAAATCGCGGTTCCACCTGCCGGTCTGGCAGGCGCTGGGCGTCACCACCGCGCAGGATTTCCCAACGCCGGACGCGCCTGCGGACGGCTATGTGGTGGAGGCAAAACCGCCTGCGGGTGCCACGCGGCCCGGCGGCAACGCGCACCGGGCGGACTGGGGCCTGCTGGCGGACTGGGGGGGTGAAAAATTCTGGCTCCTGGCGGGCGGGCTGACGGCTGAGAACGTCGCGGGTGCGTTGCGCATCACCGGCGCGCCGGGTGCGGATGTCTCGTCGGGCGTGGAGTCGGCGCCCGGCGTAAAATCGGCTGAGAAGATCGTCGCCTTCGTCGCCGCGGTGCGGGGTTAAGCCGCCTGCCCGGCCGCAAAGCCGCTCGCCCACGCCCACTGGAAATTATAGCCCCCCAGCCAGCCGGTCACGTCCACCGCCTCGCCGATCACGAACAGCCCTGGTACGCCGCGCGCCTCCATGGTCTTGGAGGAGAGCGCGCCCGTGTCCACGCCGCCCAGCGTCACCTCGGCCTTGGCGTAGCCCTCGTCCCCGGCTGGGGTCAGCGTAAAACGGTTGATCATCCCAGCCGTGTTTTGCAACGCCTTGTTTGGCATGTCGCCGATCGCGCCATTGCGGAACGGCGGTTGCAGCAGCGCGTGCGCCAGGCGCGCGGGCAGCAGCTCACCCAGGATCGTCTTCAGCTCGGCGCGCGGGCGGTGGGCTTTGCGCTCCAGCAGAAACGCATAGGCATCCTGGCCCGGCAGCAGATCCAGAACCAGCGTGCCGCCTTTGGGCAGGTAGGATGATATCTGCAAAATCGCCGGGCCGGAGAGTCCGCGATGCGTGAACAGCGCCTGCTCCTGGAATACCCGCCTGCCACAGCTTGCCCGCGTGTTGAAGGAAACGCCGCTCAGCCCCTGCATCCATGCCCAGCGCTCACCAGCAAAGGTGAGCGGCACCAACCCGGGGCGTGGCGGGACAATCCCCAGCCCGAACTGCCGGGCGATGTCGTGGGCAAAGCCGGTGGCGCCCATTTTGGGGATGGAAAGCCCGCCGCACGCCAACACCAGGCTGGTCGCCGAGACACTGCCCCGGTCGGTTTCAATCCTGAAATTCCCATCTTTTGAAATATGGGAAACCCGAGCGGAGAGCCGAATTTCCACCCCCGCCGCCGCGCATCTGGCCAGCAGCATGGCCAGAATCTCCCGCGCCGAACCATCGCAGAACAACTGGCCGAGATGCTTCTCATGATACGCAATACCATGCGCCGCCACCAGCGCGATGAAATCCTGCGCGGTGAATCCCGCCAGCGCGGATTTACAGAAATGTGGATTCTCCGAGATGAAATTCTCAGCCATCACCTTGATATTCGTGAAATTGCAGCGCCCGCCACCGGAGATGAGGATTTTTGCGCCCGGCGTATCGCCCCGCTCCAGCAGCAGCACGCGTCGGCCGCGCGCTCCGGCCGCCGCGGCGCAGAACAATCCGGCGGCGCCTGCGCCCACCACCACCACATCAAACTTCACATCCCGCAAATTCGGCTCCCCGCCCGTATTCATGACCGGGCACGATTCACGCCACCAGAATACCGGCTTTTTTGGCTTTTTTCTCCGGCTCCACATGGATGGTGATCACCACGCCCTGCATCTCCGCCCGCAGCGCGGCCTCGATCCGGTCGCAGATCTCGTGTGCCGTGTTCACCGTCATCTCACCGGGTACCACCAGATGGAACTCCAGAAAACTGGCTGACCCTGCCTGCCGCATGCGCAGATCGTGCGCCTCCAGCGCGCCGGTGGCGTGGGTGCGCACCAGCGCGTGGATCCGCGCGGTGATGGCGGCGGACGGTGCTTCATCGAGCAGCCCGCTGAGCGAGCGCATGACGGTAAAGCCCCCCATGGCGGCGATCTGCACCGCGATGGCGATGGCGACCAGCGGGTCGAGGATCGGCCAGTGCAGCAAAGCGGCGCCGAGCAGTGCCAGGATGATGCCCGCACTGGTCAGCACGTCGCTGGCCAGGTGCTGCGCATCCGCCAGCAGTGCTGGCGACCTCCCCTGCCTGCCGACCCGGCGCAGTGTGAGCGCCCAGAGCGCGTTTAAACCAGCCGCGCCACCATTCAGCGCCAGGCCGAGCCCCAGCCCATCGCCGAGCGGCACCAGGCCGGTGGGATGCGCCAGTTCCGCCGCCGCGCGCTGGAAAATCACCAGGGAGGCCACCAGAATCATCGCCCCGGTGGCCACGGCGCTCAGCAGCTCCGCCTTGGCGTGGCCATACGGGTGCTCGCGGTCCGCCGGTTTGGCACTGAGCAGGAGCGCATAGAACGCCAGCATGGAGGAGGCGAGATTCACCAGCGATTCCAACGCATCGGAAAATAGTGCCGTGCTGCCGCTGACCTTTGCCGCCAGCGCCTTGCAGGCCAGCACCAGAAGCCCGATGACGACGCTGCCCAGGGCGAATTTCAGGGTTGATTTCACGTTCGCTCCAGCCTGCGTACCCGGAGCACTAGCAAGGCTTCACCGGTCCGCGCAATGACTCCATCGGGCGGCGGCGATCTTTGTTGACACAATTCGGGAAGTAGTTTACGTTAACGTCAAGGTGGAAATCAAGCCCATCTAAAGCGCGAGCTGAATACGTGCCACTACACCGGAGGAGGATAAAATGTCGAGACTGAAACAAAAACTCAAGGTCTGCCTGCTGGGCGTGGCCTTTCCGTTGGGGCTGCTGGCCAGCCATGCCGCCATGGCCTCGGATGCATTGCCCGGGGATGCCGTGGCGCCACCGGCGAATGTGAATATCGCCCTGTATTACAATATATTCTCCGATGCCGGAACTTTTGGCGCGCTGCGCGGCAGCAACTACAGCCACAACACCCATATCTCCACCGATATCAACGTCGCCCGCTACATCCGCACCTTCAATGTCGATGGCTTCCTCTCCGGCGTGCAGGTGTATGAGCCCTATGTGACGTTTTTGGGCAAGCAGGAGGCCGGCATCGGCAATATCCCCGGCGTCGGCGGCGGGCTGCCAGCCTATGGCGCCGGCCGCGCGGATCTCTCCCGCCAGAACGGCTTCGGCCAGCCGAATTTCAGCGTGTTTTCCTACCTGGTCAACGACCCGCAGAGCGGGACCTATTTTGTGGTCTCGCCCTGGATCGCCCCGCCGATCAGCAGCTTCAACAAGAACGTCAGCCTGAATCCGGGGCAGAACAGCTGGACCTATGAGATCGAACTTGGGTTCCGCGCCGTGCTGATCGGCACGCCCACCACGCCGAACCTGTCGGTCGAGCTGTGGAGCGAGAGCTATATGTATGGCGATAATCATAATTCGGCCTACGTATCGCCCGCGGTCTCGGCCAACAACATTCCGGGGGCCTATGCGGGGGCGCATTTCTTCAACCCTCTGATCCCCGATGCGAACCCGCTCCAACGAAGCTCCGCCACTCCGGCGACTTTTCATGAGCAGCCCTCGCAGGAGTTCCGGGTGTATCTGCCCTATGAGTTCGCGCCCGCCACGCGGGCATTCATCGCGCCGGGGCTGTACCAGTCCCTCGGTGGCAAGCAGACCTACACGCTGCGCAACGGGCAGAAGGTCGATTCCGGCAACCGGACGGAGGAGACGCAGCTACGGCTGGTCGCCGCTACCTTCGTATCCCCCACCATCCAGGTGATGGCCGTCGGCGAATATGACCTCATCGCCCATGGCCAGCCGCTGAACCGTAATTTCGAGATACGGATTTTGAAGTTTTTCTAAACCACTTCCAAGGCGGGATCGTTTGAGGTTCGCTCCGGTGAGCGAGCCTCAAACGTGTATTACCGCATAGGTTACGTCGGGTTGATCGTTTTATGGTGCGGCGCATCCGGCGCGTTCACCCCGCCATCGATGATATAGACCGGCACCGGTGTGGGTGGTGTGGCCGGGGTCAGCAGATTATTCGGCGGCACGATCAGCCCCTTGTTGATAACGGAGGCTTTTGTTCCCGTATTCGCCGATTGCGTGATGGTGAGCTGCCCACCCAGAATCGTGATCCGGTAGCCCTGCTGATCGGACCACAGGCCCGGCGCGTAGATGCCCGCGTTCACCGCACTCGCGTAGGGCTGGGTGAGGCCGAATATATTGCCTGAGTTGCCAAACAACGGTCCGGCGGGTGCCACGCCCGTTATGGTCTCCACCGGGTTCAGCAGGCCGAGCGTGGA
>JAJZGI010000082.1 GCA_021798575.1 Pseudomonadota bacterium
CGACCATGATGACGACGGGCGTCAAAGCCCTATCGCGAGACGGTCAACAATCCGTGCTCTGGTCTGGGCGGCCGCCTGGACCAGAGCACCCCGACTATACCACAAATCAAACAGACAACGGCGAGCGGTTGGCGCCTTTGATCTCACCGCCGATATAGGCCGAGGCGATCGAGAATCCGAGCACGGTGAACGGCCAGGTCATGGAGATGAGCGTCTGTTTGAGGTTGAACGGCGCCACGGTGACGGCGTTGCTGCCCAGGTTCGTGGTGATCGCCCCGTAGGTGTCCGGCTTGCCGGTGAAGTTGCTGGCGTAATGATTGAAGGCGGCGAGCGAGGAAGCCGGCGTGTGGCGCAGCAGCAGCACGGCGGTGATTGCCAGCCCGATGCTGGCCAGGACGAAGGTGATGTTCTGGATGCGCATGTAGAGCGACACGCCATAGATGAACACCGCCGCAAAGGCGAAGATGAGCGCGGTGCCGGTGAGCGCCGTGCCAAGCGGGGTGCTGAACCAGTCCCCCCAGGTGGTCATGGCGGGTGAACCGAAACTGACGCCGAGCTCCCGGAACAGCGCCGAGATGCCGTATTTGCCCAAGAACGCCGCGGGCACGCCTATATAGAAGAAGCACCAGATCGTGTAATTCCAGCTCGCCACAAAACCGAACAACGGCTTGGTGGCGCGGCTCACATAGACATATTCACCGCCTGAGCGCGGCATGGCGGAGGCGAACATCGCATAGACCAGCGAGGTCGGCAGCACGACCAGTGTGCACAGAATAGTGGAAAGATAGATATTCACGCCCGGGTATGAGCCGTTGGGCATGAACAGGAACATGAACGCCACGCCGATGGCGATGTTGATGAAGTTCACATTATAGATGAAGACGTCGCGGGCGCCGGCCTGTCGGACCAGCCCGGTGGCTTTTCTGGCAAAATTTACGGTCATGAAACCTCCTGATCGTGTGGTGTTGAAGATAAAAATTCAGGCCTGGACGAGTTGATGGCCGACGAGCCGTGTGCCTTTGAAGGTGACGAGCACGCCGCGCAGCACGCCCTCGGAATATTCGCTGCCCGGATTAATGCAGAGCGTGCGGCCGATCTGCTTGGTGCCGCGCGATTCATGGATATGCCCGTGCAGGCTGACCATCGGCTGGTGCCGCTCGATGATGCTGCGCACGGCGGTCGAGCCCACCGGGTTCATCATCGTGTGGCCGCCTTTGGTCACCACCTTGCCATTGTCCAGCATAGGCGCTGCATCGATGCCGGTGTTGTAGGGCGGTACATGCAGGGTGAAGACGGCGTCACGCGGGGATTTGAGCTTGGTGATGACGCTCTCGATATGCGTCTCCAGCTGTGGCTCGGCCATCTCGCGTGGGCTGTCGAACGGTGTGGTGTTGGAATAGCCGCATACGGCCATCTGCACCTCGTCCGTTAGATCCGTGACGCCGCCATCGTGATTCTCTACCACGTCCGAGTTGCGCAGGGCCTCGTCGATATAGTCGTCATCGTCATTACCCGCGTTCATGAAGCAGCGGATACCCGTGCCGCGCAGCCGCTCCTCGGCGATACCGATCCAGCGCCGCATCGCCTCCAGCACCACGCGGTCGATCATTTTGTTGCGCGCCGGTTCGTCGGCCTGGAAATGCGCGTGTTCATCGGGCGCCATGATGACGGGATAGAAACCGTTCATGCGGATGTTTTTCTCGATCTCGGCGCATTCCGCCGGAGAACCTGCGGTAAAATCCCGACCGAGGAACCGCGCCTCCCAGCGGTTGCCGCGGGCGATGAGCGGCACGACCATTTTGCCGCTGATATCGCCGCCCAGCACCAGGGCGTTGGCCTTATAGAACTTCCCCGCGTTGATGAATTTGAGGAAGCATTTTTCCGAGCCATGGATGTCCGAGGCGTAGAATAATTTATAGGGCGCGCTCATGCAGAACGACCGATGCGCATGAAAACCGGGAAAAGCAGGATCATTTTTAACCTCGTTACAGACCGACCCGAAAACGAGGACCACGGAAGGGAGAAGCCCGACGTGATCCACACATCAAATGCTCTCCCGGGCTTTTATCCCGCCGTGTACCGCCAGGATGTCTCCCTGGGGGTTGAAGCTCTCGGACCAGCACCGGATTTCACTCCGGCCGGAACCCTAGCCCGACTAGGACTATGCAGATTACGTGCCAAACGGGCCAAGCGCGGAATCTAGGCGCGACTGGATGGAGGGTGATTAAAATTAGGCCTGCTACCGGGCGGGTGTCGGTAAAAGTGCTTATATATTATGCGTTTTTGGTTTTATCGGGCAGTTTTCCTGGTTATTGCGCAATCCGTGAGCTGTCAGGTCGCCCGGGGCTCGCCCTTGTCATTCGCCGCCTGGGGCGTGATGACCGAGGTGATGGTGGAGCGCACCACGCTCACCGTAACATTCGGCGCGATCTCGACATCGAGCTCCGTCGCCCCGTCCGGGATTTTCTTGACCACACCGATGATCCCGCCCGCTGTGACCACCCTGTCGCCGCGCTTGAGTGCGCTGAGCTTGGCCTTGAGCTGCTTTTGCTGAGTCTGCGCGGGGCGGATGAGCAGAAAATAGAATACGATGAAGATCAGCACCAGGGGCGCGAATTGCAGGTATGAGGCGATGCCGTTGGCACCGCCCGAAACGGTCTGCGCGTAGGCCGGTGTGATAAACATGAAAGCTCCTGGTTGCCGTGCGTTGCGCCGGACCATAGGTTGTGCGGCGAAGCAGTCAACTAGGTGTCCGGATATGAACGAAAATTTGTGGCGGCGGATCGCCGAGGCGCTGGAGCGCCTGGCCCCACCGGTGGCGACACTGGCGGATTTGAGCGTGGCGGATGCGTTCGTCTGGCACCCCGAGCGGCTGACGCTGAGCCCGGTGGCGCGGATCGCCCGGGTGGATATCGGGCTGCTACGGGGGATCGACATGCAGAAAGACACTCTGCTGGAGAACACGCGGCGGTTTGCCGCCGGGCTGCCCGCCAATAACGCCATGCTTTGGGGCGCGCGGGGGATGGGAAAATCGTCCCTGGTGAAGGCGGTGCACGCCGAGGTGAACCAGCAGAGCCCTGGCGCGCTGGCGCTCATTGAGATCCACCGAGAGGATATCAGAACCCTCCCCGCGCTGCTGAACGCGCTGCGCGCGCAATCCCGGCGGTGTGTCGTTCTGTGTGATGATCTTTCCTTCGAGCGGGAGGATGCCGACTACAAGGCGCTGAAATCCGTGCTGGACGGCGGGATCGAAGGCCGGCCGCCGCATGTGCTGTTTTATGCGACCTCGAACCGCCGGCATCTGATGCCCCGTGACATGATCGAGAATGAACGCGCAACCGCGATCAACCCCGCTGAGGCGGTGGAGGAGAAGGTCTCGCTGTCTGATCGTTTTGGCCTTTGGCTCGGGTTCCATAATGGTAGCCAGGACCTGTTTTTCGCGATGGTGGAGGGGTATGCGGAGGCCTATGGCCTGCCGATCGATAGGCCGGCGCTGCGCGCCCTGGCGGTGGAGTTCTCGGTAACGCGCGGTGCGCGCTCGGGCCGGGTCGCCTGGCAGTTCATCCAGGACGTGGCCGGGCGCCTTGGTGTGCGCTTGACGGGTTGAACCGGCTGGGCTGAAAGCATGCGCGCGGGGAAGGGTGGCCGAGTGGTTTAAGGCAGCGGTCTTGAAAACCGCCGTACGTGAAAGCGTACCGTGGGTTCGAATCCCACCTCTTCCGCCAGCCCGTCTTCTTGCGCTCAGAAATGCTTTATAGTTTTGATATCGTAATAATATAGACGCGACTGAGCGGGGGTGGGAATCAGAGATAAAAATCGCGGGGGTTGAAGAATTGCCGGGCGGCGAGTTGGGCCTCAGCGGGCGTCATCACTCTGGGCGGGGTTGGGTGCCAGATGTTTCGGGCGGGTTTTTTGGGGGCTGGCGTGAGGGTGAATGTCGGCGGGCGTTTTATGTGCGGTTTTCTGGGCAGTTTGAGGCACGCGGGCGGCTTGATGCCGAGCATGTGGCACAAAGGCCGGAGGCTGCGGGCGAGCATCGGGTGGCTCGTGATGAGGGACTGGGTGTCCG
>JAJZGI010000006.1 GCA_021798575.1 Pseudomonadota bacterium
TTGCCCAGCGACTGCACGAGGTACATGACGATATGGTAGAGGCGCGTGTTGATGGGCTCACATGACATTCTGTTATTTATAATAACATTTTGGTTGGATGTCAAGGGGAAGTTTGGGGGTTCGTTGTAAAAAATGGATTGCTTCGTCATGCGCAGATTGCGCATGACTCGCAATGACGAGGTGGGAGCGTACGCTGCGCATGACTCGCAACGACGCTAACGTAAGGTTGGATCAGGCGGCGGCATGGAGGGTTTGTGCCCTGGTGTTCAGACGATCGCGCAGGGCGTCGAGCTCGGCGCCTTCCCGCACCATTTTGACGCAGAATTGCGCATCCGCCGGGCTGCGGAAGTCCGCATGCAGGCGCATGGCGGGCGCGCCCTCGAACATGTCTCGGTTGCCGGTATCGAGGAAGCTCTCGGCGGGCAGACCCTCGGCCAGCACCACATCGTGGCCATCCAGCTCGATGTGATGGTAGGTGACGTGGCGCGTGTTCTGCTCCTGCAGGATGGTGACGCCGTTGACCAGGCTCAGCACCTCGAACAGGCAGCCATCAGCATAGACCGCGTGGTGCGGCGAGAGGCGCAGATCACGCTCCGGCAGGCCGACACCGAACGCCCCGGCGCGGATGCGCACCGGGCGCACCAGCTCGGGCTCCGGATGGCGCGGGATATCGATGCTGCGCTGCCCGGTCCACACTACTTTGCGCGTGGTGGGACCGCCCTGCCGCACGGTGACCACCGTGTCGCCCACCGCGATATCCTCCACCGGCACCTCACCCCCGAGGGTGAGGATTCGTGTGCCCGAGGCGAAGCAGTGGATCAGGATATCCAGCACGCCGCCGGTGGTGCTGAGGTCGATCGAGGCGGGGACATCGCCCGTCGCCAGCCCGACATTCAGCGTGACCACCGTGCCGCTGGTGGAGTCTGTCACCACCAGCTGGTCCGTGCTGGTGTTATAGGTATAGCCCAGCGTGTCGCCTGGGCTGTCGAGGTGGAAATTGGTGCCACCCAGGATGATCTGGTCGGTCTGGCCGAAATTGATCAGCGGCGTGCTGAGGGTGCCGGTGGTGACGTCGCTGCCGATGAAATCGGCCACGCTATTGGCGTTATCGCCCTCCAGGTTGATCGGCGTGGTGAGCCCACCCAGCAGGTTGAGCGTGCCGAAGTCGTTGACCGCGGTGAAGTTGGAACCCGGCGCCAGCGTGGCGGTGACGCCGCTCTCCACCGTGAGTATGCCGGGCCCGGCGATGGAGCCGCTGTCGGCGAAATTGCCCGAGATGGTGACCGCCCCGCCATTGAGCGCGACGGGCGCGGCAAAGGTGCCCGCGAGGTTCAACGTGCCGGCATCGGTGATGGCGCCCAGGGTACCGCCGCCGGTGAAGGTGGCGCCGGCGCCCGACTGCACATTCAGGACGCCGTTGCCCGTGAACGAGCCGGTATCGACAAACTGGCTCTGGTCGGTGATCGCGCCATTATCCACCAGCGCGCCGCTGGCGATGGAGGCGGTGCCCGCGGCGATCACCACATTCATGTTGGGGGCGATGTTGTTGCCCGGCGCGAAGCCGCCGACAAAATTCGCCGGATTCTCGAAGCTGGTGTTGCCGCCAGCGCCGTTGAAGATGAAGTCGCTCGCCGCCGGGCTGCTCGCCAGCTCGATGGTGACGCCATTGGTGCCGTAGAGCGGCGTGAAGGCCGGGGTATCGCCCGTGGTGACCGCGACGGTGACGTTCTCGCTGGCGATGGAGGCGCCGGCGGCGTTGGTCTCGGTCACGCTCAATGTGCCATTGGCGTAGCTCAGCGAGACGCCATCGCCCGGGGCGAGTGAGCCGAAGGTGGGGACGATTTTGTCTGTCGTGCCGAAGTTGGTCAGCTGCGTACCGGTGGTGGTGCCGGTGAAATCGAACGCCGAGTTCGCGCCGTTGCCCTCCATGTTCACCGGGCTGATGTCCCCCGCGCCGGTGACGGACAGCGTGCCGAAATTATAGATGCCCCCCAGGGTGGTGCCGCCCGCCAGCGTGGCGCTGGCGCCCGAGTCGACGATGAGCGTGCCGAGGCCGGTGATGGGGGTTGGATCGTTGAAGTTGGTGCCAACCTGAATGGTGCCGTTATCCACCACCGGGCCGCTGGAGACCGAGGCGGTGCCTGCCGCGATGGTGACGTTCTCACCCGGGCTGATATTATTGCCCGGCGCGATCCCGCCCACGAAGTTGGCGGGATTCTCGAAGCTCGTGTTGGTACCGCCGCCCGTGAAGGTGAAGTTGGTGGCGGCAGGGCTGCTCGCCAGCTCGATGCTCACCCCGTTGGTGCCATAGAGCGGCACGAAAGCGGCTACGTCGCCGGTGGTGACCGCGACGGTGATGTTCTCGCTGGCGATGGAGGCACCCGAAGCGTTCGTCTCGGTGACGCTCAATGTGCCGTTGGCATAGCTGAGAGACACGCCATCGCCCGCGGGGAGCGCGCCGAAGGTGGGGATGATTTTGTCTGTCGTGCCGAAGTTCACGAGCTCGGTACCGGTGGTAGTACCGGTGAAACCGAACACCGTGTTCGCGTTATTGCCGCCCATGTTCACCTGGCCCAGGCCCTGGTTGCCGGTGAAGGTGAGCGTGCCGTCGTTGGTGATGTTGCTGATGCCGCTGATCGAGCCGTTTACCGTCCAATCCGCGCCGGCCCCGACGCTGAGGCTGGTGAAGCCGATATAGCTGCCGGGATTGGCCAGAAGCCCGGTCTGGCCGACCGAGCCCCCGAGCTCGAGCGTGGAGCCCGTGCCGAAGCTGGCGACGCCGCCATCGAGCGACTGGCCGGGCAGCAGGTTCAGCACGCCGACCTGGTTATCCTGCGCCGAGAGGGTTGAGTTGGCCCCGCTGCCGCCGAGCTGGCCCAGCGTGCCCGAATTCACCAGCGTGCCGGTGGTGACGTCGAACAGGCCCACGCCGTGCTGGAGGATGCCTGAGTTGATGATGGTGCCGGTGCCCGCGTCCGCTTGATTGATCCAGGCTGAGGCGTTGCCGGCCTGGCTATCGATGATGCCGGCGTTGATGATCGCATCGGGCGCACCGCCGATGGATTTCTCGTAGACGCCAAAGCCCCTGGTGCCGATGATGACGCCGGTACTCTCGTTGTTCACGGTGCCCGAGACGCCGAAGCCCAGCACCACCGCCGAGCTGAACGCCTGGGTTGAATTCGCGCTGTTCTCGATCGTCCCGAAATTGGAGATGGAGACGACGCTTTTGGCGCTGGAGCTGCCACCGCCTGACTCGATATCGATCCCGTAGAGTGACCCGGAGATCAGTGCCGTGCTGTTGTTGGATGCGCCATTGGTGACGACCGCGCCATAGGCCGCACCGCTCAGCGTGGTGGCGGCGCGCAGATAGACGCCGGTGTTATTGACGCTGTCGGCAACGATCACGCCCAGGTTTACGAGGTCCGGGTTGAAATTCGCGGCGTAGCTCGCCGTAACACCATTACCTGTGGTCGCCGTGATCGTGGTGGTAGAGCTCACGGTATATGGGTTGTTCGC
Source organism: Pseudomonadota bacterium (assembly GCA_021798575.1). Lineage (GTDB taxonomy): Bacteria > Pseudomonadota > Alphaproteobacteria > Acetobacterales > Acetobacteraceae > Acidocella. The sequence continues at coordinate 3,517 of JAJZGI010000006.1, forward strand.
CGAAGTGATGGTGGTGCCCGACATGATTGCTCCAGGATTGAATAGTCTAAATAATATAATCTCGTAATGAACCTATAAGAATTCTATGTCGCGTCAAACGCAAATAGCGCAGAATCGGCGATGGTCACGGAGATTTGATCACGTTTGCGGATCGAAGTTCAATCTCTGCGTGCGCAACGCAAAACGGCCCGGGGTTTGCACCATCCGGGCCGTTTGTATTCGCAGGTAGGTCAGGTGGTTTTTATGCCGCCTCTTCCTCGGGCGCCACGGCGACTGGCCCGCTGTCCTGACCTTTGGCGGCCACGTCGCGGTCTACCAGTTCGATCACGGCCATGTCCGCCGCGTCCCCGTAACGCATGCCGGCCTTCAGCACGCGGGTATAGCCGCCGCTGCGGGACTTATAGCGGGTGGCCAGCGCATCGAACAATTTGGCGACGATCTTCTCGTCCCGCAGCTGGTTGAAGGCCTGCCGCCTGGCGTGCAGCCCGCCGCGCTTGCCCAGCGTGATGAGCTTCTCGGCGACCGGCCGAAGCTCCTTGGCTTTCGGCAGGGTGGTCGAGATTTGTTCGTGTTTGATGAGCGCCACCGCCATGTTCCGGAACATGGCCAGGCGATGGGATGAGGTGACGCCGAGTTTTCGACCGCTGAGACCGTGACGCATTGCAAATAATCCTGATCGCTTAGAAGGGTTGGTCGGAACGCTTGGCCAGTTCCTCGATGTTCTCGGGCGGCCAGTCGGTCACGTTCATGCCCAGAGACAGGCCCATGACGGTGAGCACTTCCTTGATCTCGTTGAGCGATTTGCGGCCGAAATTCGGCGTGCGCAGCATCTCCTGCTCGCTCTTTTGGACCAGGTCGCCGATGTAGACGATGTTGTCGTTCTTGAGGCAGTTGGCGCTGCGCACCGAGAGCTCCAGCTCGTCCACCTTGCGCAGGAGGTTGGCGTTGAACGGCAGCTCGATGCGCGGCTCCTCGGCGCGCAGGCGGGCAGGCTCCTCGAAGTTCACGAACATGCCCAGCTGGTCCTGCAGGATGCGGGCGGCCAGCGCCACGGAATCCTCCGGCGCGATGGCGCCGTTGGTCTCGACCTCCAAGATGAGCTTGTCATAGTCGGTGATCTGGCCGACGCGCGTTTTTTCGACGCGGTAGGAGACGCGGCGCACCGGCGAGTAGATGGCATCGACCGGGATGAGGCCGATCGGCGCATCCTCCGGGCGATTGGCGGAGGCGGGGTCGTAGCCGCGGCCCGAGGCGACCGTGAATTCCATGCCCAGGCTGGCGCCGTCATCCAGCGTGCAGAGCACGAGATCCGGGTTCATGATCTCGATGTCGTGCCCGGCCTGGATATGCCCGGCCTTGACCTCGCCCGGTCCGGTGGCGGTGAGGACCATGCGCTTTGGCCCCTCCCCGTGCATGCGCACGGCGAGCTGCTTGATATTCAGCACGATGTCCGTCACGTCCTCCCGCACGCCGACGAGCGTGGAGAATTCATGCAGCACGCCGTCGATCCGCACCGAGGTTACGGCCGCGCCTTGCAGCGAGGAGAGCAATATGCGGCGCAGCGAGTTGCCGAGCGTCATGCCGAAGCCGCGCTCCAGAGGCTCGGCCACGATGGTCGCCACGCGCGCGGCATCCGGCCCGAACTCGACACCGAGTTGTTCCGGCTTGATCAGCATCTGCCAGTTACGTTGCAGAGATAAATTCGTTTCTTTCAGCATCTAACCCTCCGGCCTGGCGGCATACCGCCCCTGGCCAACCAAATATAATCAGACGCGGCGGCGCTTGCGCGGGCGACAGCCATTATGCGGAATCGGCGTGAGATCCCGGATCGCGGAGATCTGGAACCCGACCGTTTGCAGGGCGCGCAGCGCGCTCTCCCGGCCGGAGCCGGGGCCGCTCACCTCGATCTCGAGCATCTCCATGCCATGCTCGCGCGCCTTGCGCCCGGCATCCTCGGCCGCCACCTGCGCCGCGTAAGGCGTGGATTTGCGGCTGCCCTTGAAGCCCTGGCTGCCGGCGGAGGACCAGGCGATGGTGTTGCCCTGCGCATCCGTGATGTTGACCATGGTGTTGTTGAAGCTGGCGAGCACATGCGCAACACCGGAGATGATGTTTTTGCGTTCTTTCTTGCGGGGGCGTGAGGCGGGCTTCGCCATATTCGTGATCCTGTAAAAACGTGAGAGACGCTGGAGACTACTTCGTGACCTTCTTTTTGCCGGCGATCGCCACGGCCTTGCCTTTGCGGGTGCGGGCGTTGGTGTGGGTGCGCTGGCCACGAACCGGCAGGCCCTTGCGGTGGCGCAGGCCACGGTAGCAGCCAAGATCCATCAGGCGCTTGATGTTCATGGCGTTTTCCCGGCGGAGATCACCCTCGACCCGGTAATCCTTGTCGATCAGTTCGCGCAGGCGCAAAATCTCGTCGTCCGAGAGCTGGTTGACCCGGCGCTCATCGGGGATGTTGAGCGCGGTGCAGATGTCCTGCGCCTTCACCGGGCCGATGCCATAGATGTAGCGAAGGCTGATGAGGACACGCTTGTTTGTGGGAATGTTTACGCCGGCAATACGCGCCACGTGGTCTCTCCTGTGGTCATAACAAGTAGCGGCGCACCGAAACGGAGCGCCGCGAAAGCGGATTATAACGCGCGGACCAGCGGAGTCAACGCCAAGCCATCAAATTTTCGTGAAGAATCGGACGTCACGGGGCCTGCACGCCCACCCGGCGCAGCACCGCCTCGATCTGCGCCTCGACCTCATCCATCTCTGCCATACCGTCCACCGAATATAGACGGTTTTTTGCCGCATAATAGGGCATGATCGGCGCAGTTTGGGCGCGGTAGGCCTCCAGGCGCGCATGGACCGTCTCGGCCCGATCGTCCGGCCTGCGGATGAACTCCGTGCCGCCACAGACATCGCACACGCCCGGCTGTTTGGGCTGTTTGAACCTGTCGTGATACCCGGCCCCGCACTTTGCGCAGGTGAACCGGCCGCTGATGCGCTCCACCAGCACGACCTCGTCCACCTTCAGCTCGATCACCGCGTCCAGATCCACCTTGGTCTCGTGCAGCAACTTGTCCAGCGCCTCGGCCTGCGGCACGGTGCGCGGGAAGCCATCGAGGATGAAGCCATGCGCGCAGTCGGGCTTGGCGATGCGCTCGCCGATCATCCGGATGATGAGCTGATCCGAGACCAGCCCGCCGACATCCATGACGCGCTTGGCCTCCAGGCCGATCGGGCTGCCTGCCTTGACCTCGGCCCGCAGCATATCGCCCGTGGAGATTTGGGCCACGCCGTAGCGAACCTCCAGCAGCTTGGACTGCGTGCCTTTTCCGGCACCAGGCGGCCCCAGTAGAATAAGTTCCAAACTGGACTCCCTCATCTGCGGCCCTTTCCGCGACTTTTGCGGATCATGCCCTCGTACTGATGCGCCAGCAGATGGGACTGGATCTGCGCGACCGTGTCCATCGTCACCGAGACGATGATGAGCAGCGAGGTGCCGCCAAAATAGAACGGCAGGCTGTATTTGCTCATCGCATAGTCTGGCAGGAGGCAGACCACGACCAGATAGGCGGCGCCGATGGTCGTGAGGCGCGTGAGAACGGTATCGAAATATTTTGCCGTGTTGCCGCCAGGGCGGATGCCGGGGATGAAGCCGCCGTGCTTCTTGAGATTATCCGCCGTCTCCTCCGGGTTGAAGACCACCGCGGTGTAGAAATAGGAGAAGAAGATGATCAGCCCGGCGAACAGCACCATGTACCCGACCTGGCCGTTGGTGAGCTGATGCGCGATGAACTCGAGCCAGCCCGGCCCGCCATGGGAAAACCCGATGATGCTGGCGGGCACCAGCAGCAGCGAGCTGGCGAAGATCGGCGGGATGACGCCCGAGGTGTTGATCTTCAGGGGCATATGAGTCGAGTCCCCGCCATATATTTTCTGCCCGACCTGGCGCTTGGGATATTGCACGAGAATCCGCCGCTGCGCGCGCTCCATGAAGACGATGAAGGCGAAGACCGCGATGCCGACGATGAAGAACATCACCACGAACAGGGTGGAGAGCGCACCCGTTGACCCGAGTTGCAGGATATCGGCGATGGCGACCGGCAGGTTGGCCACGATGCCCGAGAAGATGATGAGGCTGACGCCGTTGCCGATCCCCCGCGAGGTGATCTGCTCGCCCAGCCACATCAGGAAGATCGTGCCGCCGACCAGCGAGACCACGCAGGTGAAGGTGAACATCAGTCCCGGGTCGATCACCGCCGGGCCCTGCGCCGTGTGCATCGCGGACAGGCCGGCGGAGATTCCGTAGGCCTGGACCGCGGCGATGAGGACCGTGAGATAGCGCGTGTACTGCGTGATCTTCTGGCGGCCGGAGTCGCCCTCCTTCTTCAGCGCCTCGAGCGTCGGGATCGCCGCTGTCATGAGCTGCATGATGATGCTGGCGCTGATATAGGGCATCACCGCCAGCGCGAAGATGGTCATGCGCCCCAGTGCGCCGCCGGTGAACATGTTGAACATGCCCAGGATGCCGCCGCCGTTCTGCGTCATCAGATGCGCCATCACGCTCGCATCCACCCCCGGGACGGGGATGTAGGTGCCCAGCCGAAAGACGATGAGCGCCCCCAGCGTGAACCAGATGCGCTTCTTGAGATCCGTCGCCTTGCCGAACGCGCCCAGATTGAGGCTCGCTGCCATTTGTTCCGCGGCCGATGCCATACCCTGTCCTTCTCATCAAAAACGGCACCTGACCTTGCCGCCAGGGCCCGGCCAAGCGCCGTTTGTTGGCGCTATAGTGCCGGAATTTCTCCGGCAAATGCAATAGAGCTTAAGCCGGGATGGCGGCGGGTTTTTGAACCAGGGTTTTGACGGTGCCGCCGGCCTGCTCCACCGCCGCGACGGCGGCGGCTGAGGCGCGCGAGACCTCGATGTGCACGGCGCGGGTGATGGCGCCCTTGGCCAGCAGGCTCACGCCATCCACCTTGCCCAGCCGCACCAGCCCGGCCGCGAGCAGCGCCGCCTCGTTGATCGGTTGGCCGGCGTCCAGCCTGCCCGATTCAAACGCAGCTTCCAGCGCCGCGAGATTAAGCGCCGCATACTCCTTACGGTTCACGTTGGTGAACCCGCGCTTGGGCAGGCGGCGGTAGATGGGCAACTGCCCGCCCTCGAAACCGTTCAGCGCCACGCCTTCCCGCGCCTTTTGGCCCTTGACGCCCTTGCCGGAGGTTTTGCCCTTGCCCGAGCCGATGCCACGGCCCAGCCGCTTGGACTTGAGGCGCGCCCCGGGATTGTCGCGAATTTCATTCAGTTTCATCACAAAAACCCTATTTGAGCTGGCGTTATGCCAGATCCTCCACCTTAAGCAGATGTGCTACCTTGCGCACCATGCCGCGAATCTCCGGCGTATCATTGAACTCACGGCTCTTGCTGATCTTGTTCAGGCCCAGGCCGATGAGTGTCGCCTGCTGGCCCGGCTTCTGACCATTGCCGGAGACAATCTGCGTAACCCTGATTTTTTTCTCAGACATCGTTCGCCTCCGCCGGTGCTTCCTTGGCGGTGGTGCCGTAGAGATCCGCCACCTTTTTGCCACGGCGCGCGGCCACCAGACGCGGGCTGGTCACGCCGCGCAGCGCCGCGAACGTCGCCTTTACCATATTATGCGGGTTGCGGCTGCCGAGTGATTTCGCCACCACGTCGCCGATGCCCAGCGTCTCGAACACGGCGCGCAGCGGGCCGCCGGCGATGATGCCCGTTCCGGCCGGGGCCGCGCGGATCACCACATCGCCCGCGCCGAATGTGCCTCGGATATCGTGGTGGAGCGTGCGGCCTTCCTTCATCGGCACGCGGATCATGGTTTTTTTGGCGCGCTCGGTCGCCTTGCGGATCGCCTCCGGCACCTCGCGCGCCTTGCCCGCGCCATAGCCGACGCGGCCCTTCTGGTCACCCACCACCACCAATGCGGCGAAGGCGAACCGACGCCCGCCCTTCACGACCTTCGCGACACGGTTGATGGTGACGAGCTTGTCAACCAGCTCATCCCCGCCGTCCCGGTCGCGCTCACGCTCCCGGCCTCTGCCACCGCCTTCACGTGCCTCACGTGCCATATCAAATGCTCCTAGAAATCCAGGCCGCCCTCGCGGGCCGCCTCTGCCAGGGCCTGCACCCGGCCATGATATAAATAAGACCCGCGGTCGAACACCACGGCGAGGACGCCGGCGGCCTTCGAGCGCTCGGCGATCAACTTGCCGACCGCGCTGGCCGCCGCTTTGTCCGCGCCGGTCTTCAGGTTTGCCTTCAAGTCCTTGTCCAGGCTTGAGGCAGCCGCGACCGTGCGACCGGCGGCGTCGTCGATGACCTGCGCATAGATGTGCTTGCCGGAGCGAAAGACCGACAGGCGCGGACGCCCGACCGACTTCTGGCGCAGCTGATAGCGCAGACGGGCCCGACGGCGACTTTGCAGTAAAAGACTCGTTGTCATTACTTCTTCTTACCCTCTTTCCGGCGGATGGCTTCACCCTCGAACTTCACGCCCTTGCCCTTATACGGCTCGGGCGGGCGGTATGACCGCAGCTCGGCGCAGACCTGGCCGACCTGGCGCTTGTCCATGCCCTCGACTTTGATGAGGGTTGGCTTTTCACAGGTGACCTTGATGCCATCGGGGATGGCGTAGACCACGTCGTGCGAGAAGCCGAGGTTGACCACGAGGCTTTTACCCTGGACCGCGGCGCGGTAGCCGGTGCCCGTGATCTCCAGGGTTTTGGCGTAGCCGACTGAGACGCCCCGGACCAGGTTCGCGATATTGGCGCGCGTGGTGCCCCACATCATCCGCGCCTGCGCCTCTCGTGTTTTGGGTGCGACGGAGACCTTGTTGCCCTCAACCTTGGCGTCCACCTTGTCCGTGAGGGAGAGGCGCAACTCGCCCAGCTTGCCTTTTGCGGTGAGGATATTATCGACGATCGCCACCGTGACGCCGGCGGGGAGTTCAACGGGATATTTGCCAACACGTGACATGATCGTTCTCCCTTAAAATACGCGACAGAGAACTTCGCCGCCGACATTGGCGGCGCGGGCCTCCACATCGCTCATCACGCCGCGCGGCGTGGAGAGGATGGAGACGCCCAACCCGGAGTAGACCCGTGGCAGTTCCTTGATTTTGGAATAGACGCGGCGGCCGGGGCGGGAGACGCGGTTGATCTCCTTGATCACTGGCTGGCCCTCGCTGTATTTCAGCTCGATGCGCAGCTGCGCGATGCCGGGCCGCAGCTCCTCCCGGGTGAAGCCACGGATGAAGCCCTCGCGCTTGAGGACATCCAGCACATTGGCGCGCAGGCTGGAGGCCGGGGCGACGCACATGGTGAGGCGCGCGTGCTGGGCGTTACGGATGCGGGTGAGCATATCACCCAACGGATCGGACATCGACATTTTTCAGCCCTCCCCTTACCAGCTGGCTTTGACGACGCCGGGGATCTGCCCGGCGCTTGCGAGATCGCGGAAGGCGATGCGGCAGAGCTTGAACTTGCGGTAGTTGCCGCGTGAACGGCCGGTGAGCTCGCAGCGCAGGCGCACCCGCACCTTGGCACCATTGCGCGGCAGCTGGGCGAGTTTGATGCTCGCCTCGAAACGATCCTCGACCGGCAGCGTGCGGTCCATGATCGTGTCCTTCAGCGCCGCACGCTTGCCCTTGTCCCGAGCCGCCATGCGCTCGCGCTTGCCATTACGGTTAACCTGCGATGTCTTAGCCATTTATTTGCAACCCCTCCGGAACCTGCTGGACAACACCAGCCGTTTTCCAAAACTCCAAAAACCAGACGTTCACTTCGCGAACGGTAGATTAAAACCCTTGAGCAGCGCCTTGGCCTCGGCATCGGTCTTGGCACTCGTCACGAAAATAATGTCCATGCCGCGGATCGCATCCACCTTGTCGTAGACGATCTCGGGAAAAATGATCTGCTCCTTGAGACCCATGGCGAAATTGCCCCGGCCATCGAAGCCCTTGCCGGCCGCGATGCCGCGGAAGTCCCGCACGCGCGGCAGGGCGATGGTGACGAGACGGTCGAGGAATTCATACATCCTTGCCTTGCGCAGAGTCACCTTGCAGCCGATCGGCAGGCCCGCACGGATTTTGAAGCCCGCGATCGCCTTTTTGGCGATGGTCTTCACGGGCTTCTGGCCCGCGATCAACGCCAACTCGGCGACTGCGGCGTCCAGTTTTTTCTGGTCGGCGGCGGCCTCACCCACGCCCATGTTGATGACGATTTTTTCCAAAACCGGCACTTCCATCGGGTTTTTGTAGCCAAATTCATTGCGCATCTGCGGACGCACCACCTCACGGTAGTGGGTCTGCATGCGCGGCAGGGATTTTACTTCACTCATTGCGGCCTCCTCAGCCATCAATCGCCGTGCCGCTCTTGCGCGCGACACGAACTTTGCGGCCACCATCCAGAACGCGGAAGCCAACCTTCGTCGGCTTGTCCGAGCCTGGATCGATCAGGGCCAGATTGGACAGATGCACCGCAGCCTCACGCTCGATGATGCCGCCGGGCTGGCCCATGCCTTTCGGCTTGGTGTGGATTTTCGCGACGGCGACGCCCTGCACCACGGCGCGCTGCTCCTTGGGGATCACGCGCAGGACCTCGCCGCGCCGACCCTTGGACGCACCGGAGATGACCAGCACCTTGTCGCCTTTTTTGATCCGTGCCGCCATGATCAGAGCACCTCCGGCGCCAGGCTGATGATCTTCATGAATTTCTTGGCGCGAAGCTCACGCACCACCGGCCCGAAGATGCGGGTGCCGATCGGCTCCATCTGTTTGTTGATCAGCACCGCCGCGTTGCGATCGAAACGAATGGCGCTGCCATCGGCCCGGCGCACGGGGAAGGCCGTGCGCACCACGACCGCCTGGTGGACATCGCCCTTTTTCACCTTGCCGCGCGGAATGGCATCCTTGATGGAGACCACGATCACATCCCCCACGGAAGCGGCCTTGCGCTTGGAGCCGCCGAGCACCTTGATGCACTGCACGCGGCGGGCACCGGAGTTATCGGCGACATCGAGGTTAGATTCTACAATAATCATCTATTTGATCCTTCAACCTCAGACGCCGGCCGATGCGGCAGAACCGGCCAGCGCGGCGCCATTGCGCTCTGTCACGATCCAGGTCTTGCGCTTGCTGATCGGCGCGCATTCCTCGATCCGCACGAGGTCGCCCTCGACGCAGGTATTGGCTTCGTCGTGCGCCGCGTATTTTTTCGAGCGACGAATGAATTTTTTATACAGCGGGTGCATGATGCGACGCTCGACAAGCACGGTGATCGTCTTGTCCATCTTATCGCTCACAACCCGTCCGGTCAGAACACGTTTCGGCATGGTATCCTCTTAACCCTTGGGCGCGAGGCGCACGCGCTCGGCCAAAATTGTCTTCACCCGCGCAATATCGCGCCGCACCGCACGCACCCGGCTCGTATTCTCCTGCTGGCCAGTCGCCCGCTGGAAGCGCAGGTTGAACTGCTCCTTGCGCAGGTCGAGCAGCATGCCCGTCAGTTCATCCGGCGTCTTGGCGCGGATATCGCTTGCAACCGTCATCTCAAACGTCTCCAATCCGGGTCACGAATTTGGTCCTGATCGGCAGCTTGGCAGCGCCCAGCGCCAGCGCCTGGCGGGCCAGAGGCTCGGCCACCCCGTCGATCTCGAACACGATCCGACCGGGATGCACGCGCGCCACCCAGAACTCCGGGCTGCCCTTGCCCGAGCCCATCCGCACCTCAGCCGGCTTGGTGGAGACTGGAACATCCGGGAAAATACGGATCCAGACGCGCCCGGCGCGCTTCATCGCACGGGTGATCGCACGGCGCGCGGACTCGATCTGGCGGGCGGTCACGCGCTCGGGCTCCAGCGCCTTCAGCCCGAAGGCGCCGAAGTTGAGCTGCGTATTGCCCTTGGCCAGACCGTGGATACGGCCCTTATGGGCTTTACGAAATTTGGTACGCTTGGGCGACATCATGGCAAAAATTCCTTACCGCTGCGGCGCTTGTTCAGCGGCGCGCTTATCCTGCGCCAGCGGGTCCTGTACCAGGATCTCGCCCTTGAAAATCCAGACCTTCACACCGCAGGTGCCGTAGGTCGTTTTGGCGGTGGCTACGCCGTAGTCCAGGTCCGCGCGCAGCGTGTGCAGCGGCACCCGGCCCTCACGGTACCACTCGACCCGCGCGATCTCGGCGCCGCCCAGACGGCCGCCGCAGGTGATTTTGATGCCCTGCGCGCCCAGCCGCATGGCGGACTGCACGGCGCGCTTCATCGCGCGGCGGAACGCTACCCGGCGCTCCAACTGCTGCGCGATATTCTCGGCGACCAGCGTCGCGTCGATCTCGGGCTTGCGGATCTCCATGATATTGAGGGAGACCTCGGCCTTCGCCATCGTTGACAACTCCTTGCGGAGGGTATCGATATCCTGGCCTTTTTTGCCGATGACGACACCGGGACGCGCGGCGTAGATCGTGACGCGCGGCTTCTTCGCGGGGCGCTCGATGACGACCTTGGAGACGCCGGCCTGGCTGAGCCTGGCGCGCAGATGGTTGCGCAGCTTGATATCGTCGTGCAGCAGGCGGGCATAGTCCTTGTCCGCGTACCAGCGGCTGTCCCACGTGCGGGTGATGCCAAGGCGCATGCCGATCGGATTGATCTTATGACCCATTACGCGGCCTCCCCGGCGGATTTGGCAGTTTCAGACTTCGAGTGGCCAGGGCGCGCATCGCGCATAGGCTTGGCGACCGGCTCGCGCTCCTCCACCACGATCTTCAGGTGGCTGAACCATTTTTCAACGGTGGCGGAGCGCCCGCGCCCGCGCGCATGGAAGCGCTTCATGACGACGCCGCGCCCGACCTCGGCCAGCTTCACCACCAGTTTGTCGACATCCAGCTGGTGGTTGTTCTCGGCATTGGCGATGGCGCTCTCCAATGTTTTTTTCACCTGCTGGGCGATGCGGCGCTTGCTGAAGGTGAGGTCCGCCAGGGCGCGCCCGGCCGGCATGTTGCGGATGGATTGCGCGACCAGGTTGAGCTTGCGCGGGCTGACCCGCATATTTCGGGTGATCGCCTGTGCCTGGAAATCCTCGAGGCCGCGTTTGGCTTTCGGTTTGCTCATCTCAGCCCCGCTTCGCTTTCTTGTCGGCCGAGTGGCCCGTGAAGGTCCGCGTCGGCGAGAATTCACCGAACTTATGGCCCACCATATTCTCGTTCACCTGCACCGGCAGAAATTTTTTGCCGTTGTAGACACCAAAGGTGAGCCCGACGAATTGCGGGAGAATAGTGGAGCGGCGCGACCATATTTTGATGATCTCGTTACGACCGGAGGCCTTGGAAGCCTCCGCCTTGCCCAACAAATACCCGTCCACGAACGGGCCTTTCCATACAGAACGCGACATCTATCAGCCCTTCCCGCTCTTGGCGCGGCGGATGATGAGATCATCCGTACGTTTATTGCTACGTGTCTTGTAGCCCTTGGTCGGCTTGCCCCACGGCGTGACCGGATGGCGGCCACCCGAGGTGCGGCCCTCGCCACCGCCATGCGGGTGATCCACCGGGTTCATCACCACGCCGCGGTTATGCGGCTTGCGGCCCAGCCAGCGGCTGCGCCCCGCCTTGCCGATCTGCTGGTTCTGGTGATCCGCGTTCGAGACGGCGCCGATGGTCGCCATGCATTCGGCGCGCACCACCCGCAGCTCCCCGGACATCAGCTTGAGCTGCGCGTAGCCTTGGTCTTTGCCGACAAGCTGCGCGAAGGTTCCGGCGGAGCGCGCCATCTTGCCGCCGGCGCCCACCTTCAGCTCGATGTTGTGGATGATCGTGCCCACGGGGATCGCGGCCAGCGGCATCGCGTTGCCCGGCTTGATATCCACCTTCGCGCCGGAGATCACCGGATCACCCGCCTTGAGGCGCTGCGGCGCCAGGATATAGGCCAGCTCGCCATCAGCATATTTGATGAGCGCGATAAAGGAAGTGCGGTTCGGGTCGTATTCCACCCGCTCCACCACCGCGCCCACATCGTATTTGCGGCGCTTGAAATCGACGATCCGGTAGGCCTGCTTATGTCCGCCGCCGCGGAACCGGCTGGTGATCCGCCCGTGGTTGTTGCGCCCGCCAGACGAGTGCTTGCCCTCGGTCAGGCCTTTTACGGGCTTGCCCTTCCACAGCTCGCTGCGGTCGATGAGCACGGTGCCGCGCAAGCTGGCCGTGACGGGATTGAAATGTTTCAGTGCCATCGTCTAAAGCCCTATGCCAGACCGGTGGTGAAATCGATGCTCTCACCCTCGGCGAGAGTCACGAACGCTTTTTTCACGTCCGAGCGGATGCCAGGGCGGCCCTTGAACCGCTTGGCCTTGCCCTTGGTGATGAGCGTGTTCACCCCGGTTACCTTCACCTTGAACAATGTCTCGATCGCCGCCTTGATCTCGGGCTTCGTCGCATTGTTCGCCACCTTGAAGACGAACTGGTTACGCTCGGAGAGCATCGTCGCCTTCTCGGTGATCAGCGGCGCGCGCACCACCTCATACATCCGCTCGGCGGAAATTTTCACGCTGCTCATGCCAGGCGCTCCTTCAAGCCATCGATCCCGGCCTTGGTGATCACCAGCACATCGTGGCGCACGATGTCATAGACATTGGCGCCGACGACCGGGAGAATATCGACGCCCTCGACATTGCGGCTGGCGCGCAGGAAGACCTCATTCACCGCGGCATCGACGATCAACGCCGAGCCCCAGCCGAAATGCTTCACCTTGGCCGCGACATCCTTGGTTTTCTCGATGGCGCCGACCTGGTCCAGAATCACAAGCTTGCCGTCCGCCGCTTTTTGGCTGAGCGCCGAGAGCAGGCCCAGGCGACGGACCTTTTTGTTAAGTGAATAGCCATGGTCGCGCACCACCGGCCCATGCACCACGCCACCGGTACGGAACTGCGGCGCACGCAGGCTGCCCTGGCGCGCATTGCCCGTACCCTTTTGCTTGAATGGCTTGCGGGTGGTGCCGGAGACCTCGCCCATGCCCTTGACCTTGTGGTTGCCCGAGCGGCGCTTGGACAATTGCCAGTGGATTACGCGCGCGATGATGTCCGGCCGCGGGGCGATGCCGAAGATCTCGTCCGGCAGCTCGGCGCTGCCAGCGGCCTTCGCGTCGATATCGAAAATATCCAGTTTCATCGGCTCAACCCTTCAACGCAGCAGGGTAGGCGGCATCCGCCGGCCGCGCCTTTTTGATCGCATCGCGCAGCAGCACATAGCTGCCCTTGGAGCCCGGAACGGCGCCTTGAATGAGCACGAGATTGCGCGCCTCATCGAGGGCCGCGACCTGCAAATTCAGCGTCGTCACACGGTCCTGGCCCAAATGCCCGGCCATTTTTTTGTTCTTGAACGTTTTGCCAGGGTCCTGGCGGTTACCCGTGGAGCCCAGGCTGCGATGGCTGATGGAGACACCGTGGCTGGCCTCCAACCCGGCGAAGTTCCACCGCTTCATGCCGCCGGCAAAGCCCTTGCCCTTGGTGATCCCCGCCACATCCACGAACTGGCCGACCGAGAAGTGCGTGGGGGAGATGACCGCGCCGGCCTCCAGCAGGGCGTCCTCCGCCACGCGGAACTCGACCAGCTTCATCGCGGGCTCGACCTTCGCCTTGGCGAAATGGCCGCGCTGCGGCTTGCTCACATTCTTGGGCTTGGCCTTGCCGATCCCCAGCTGCACGGCGGCGTAGCCGTCGCTCTCGACCGTCCGCGCTGCTACGACCCGCACCTCATCGAGGTGCAGCACCGTGACCGGCACGTGCGTGCCATCTTCCCTGAACAACCGGGTCATCCCCAGTTTTTTTGCAATCACACCGGTACGCATCATTCCACCTGGTCTTAGATCTTGATTTCGACTTCAACGCCGGCGGCGAGGTCGAGCTTCATCAGCGCGTCCACGGTCTGCGGTGTCGGGTCAACGATATCGAGCAAGCGGCGATGCGTCCGGATCTCGAACTGTTCGCGGCTCTTTTTATCCACATGCGGCGAGCGGTTCACGGTGAACCGCTCGATATGTGTCGGCAACGGAATTGGCCCCCGCACCTGCGCGCCCGTGCGCCTTGCCGTGTTGACGATGTCCTTCGTGCTGTTGTCCAGCACGCGGTGGTCATACGCCTTCAGGCGGATACGGATATTTTGACTGTCCATTTTAGTCGTGCTCCTGGGGCCAGCCGCTTACTTCGTGACCTTGGCGACGACGCCCGAACCCACGGTCCGGCCACCCTCGCGGATCGCGAAGCGCAGGCCATCATCCATGGCGATCGGCGCGATCAGCTCGACATCGATCGCCACGTTGTCGCCCGGCATGACCATCTCGGTGCCCTCCTGCAGGCTGACGACACCGGTCACGTCCGTCGTGCGGAAATAGAACTGCGGGCGGTAGTTGGTGAAGAATGGCGTGTGGCGTCCACCCTCCTCTTTCGTCAGCACGTAGGCCTGGGCATGGAACTTGGTGTGCGGGGTGATCGAACCGGGGGCGGCGAGAACCTGGCCGCGCTCGATATCCTCACGCTTGGTGCCGCGCAGCAGCGCGCCGATATTGTCGCCCGCCTCGCCCTGATCCAGCAGCTTGCGGAACATCTCGACGCCGGTGACGATGGTCTTCACGGTCGCGCGCAGGCCGACGACCTCGACCTCCTCGCCCACCTTGATGATGCCACGCTCCACGCGGCCGGTCGCCACCGTACCACGACCGGAGATGGAGAACACGTCCTCCACCGGCATCAGGAACGGCTTGTCTTTCGCGCGCTCGGGCTGCGGAATATGCTCATCGACCGCGGCCATCAGCTCCAGGATCGCCTGCTCGCCGATCTCGGGTGTTTTGTCCTCGAGCGCTGCCACGGCGGAGCCCTTGATGATGGGAATATTATCGCCATCGAAGCCATATTTGCTGAGCAGCTCGCGCACTTCCATCTCGACCAACTCGACCAGATCGGGGTCGGCCAGATCCATCTTGTTCAGGAACACGACGAGCGCCGGCACGCCGACCTGGCGTGCGAGCAGGATATGCTCGCGGGTCTGGGGCATCGGGCCATCGGCGGCGGAGACCACGAGGATCGCACCGTCCATCTGCGCCGCGCCGGTGATCATGTTCTTCACGTAGTCGGCGTGGCCGGGGCAGTCGACATGCGCGTAGTGGCGGTTCTTGGTCTCATATTCAACATGCGCGGTCGAGATCGTGATGCCGCGGGCGCGCTCCTCGGGAGCCTTGTCGATCATGTCGTAGGCTGTGAAGGTCGCCCCGCCGGACTTTGCCAGCACCTTGGTGATCGCGGCTGTCAATGAGGTCTTGCCATGATCGACGTGGCCGATCGTGCCGATGTTGACGTGCGGCTTGTTCCGCTCAAATTTCGCTTTGGCCATTTGTCTGCTCCGTGCGGGCTAAAAATTTACCTTAAAAAACCAAATTACCAACGATAATGACTGAAGGCCTTGTTTGCCTCGGCCATCCGGTGGGTGTCCTCACGCTTCTTTACCGCAGAGCCGCGATTGTTCACCGCATCCTGCAATTCGTTCGAGAGCCGCTCTTCCATCGTGTGCTCACCACGCTTGCGCGCCGAATCGATGATCCAGCGGATCGCCAGCGCCTGGCGGCGGTCCGTGCGGACCTCGACCGGCACCTGGTAGGTCGCCCCGCCGACGCGGCGCGAGCGCACCTCGATCGCCGGTTTTACGTTATCCAGTGCCTCGTGGAACATGCGCACCGGATCGGCATTCGCCCCGCCACGTTTTTTCAACACGTCCAGGGCGCCGTAGACGATGCCCTCGGCGGCGGATTTTTTACCATCGTACATCAGCACATTCATGAAACGGCTGATTACGATATCCCCGAATTTCGCATCCGGGAGGACTTCGCGTTTTACCGCGCGGCGACGTCTGCTCATATCTCTCCCCCTTACTTCGGCCGCTTGGCGCCATAGAGTGAACGGCGCTTGCGGCGCTTGGGCAGGCCCTGCGTATCCAGCACGCCGCGCAGGATATGGTAGCGCACACCCGGCAGATCCTTCACGCGGCCACCGCGGATGAGCACCACCGAGTGCTCCTGGAGGTTATGCCCCTCACCCGGGATGTAGCTCACGACCTCAAAACCATTGGTCAGGCGGACCTTGGCGACCTTACGCAGCGCGGAGTTCGGCTTCTTCGGCGTCGTGGTATAGACGCGCGTGCAGACGCCACGCTTTTGCGGGCAACCCTCCAGCGCCGGTACCTTATTGCGCTTTGGCGCTGGCTCACGGCCCTTGGCGATCAACTGATTAATGGTCGGCATTGCTCATCCTGCTACCTGTGGTCCTGAAAGCGCCCCGAGCGTTGCGAGAACCGGATCATCCATAAAAAACAACCGCAAGGCGTGAACGCCTTACGGAAACGCTCCAGCTCGCGGCCTAAGCCCCTTGGGGGGACGGCGCCGCACGCGCCAGATTTTTTACAAACCACCCGGAAACCGAAAAGCCCGGAACCGCGAGAGCGCTCTCCTTAGGAGCCAGCATCTGGCAAGTCAAGCATTGGGGAGTGGTAACCGCGAGAAAAAGGCTGATGGCGCAAAAGCACATGGCTGAAGGCAGCGGCAGGCCCTAAACAGCAAACGGCACCCTGTTGGGGCGCCGTTCACTAGCCTTATAAGCGTTAATTAGCCCTGGTTATTATTCCGCGGCAGATTCCAGCTTGGGCACCGGGCGCTGGCTGCCCAGCGTCTGGCGGTCCCGCCCGGCCGCGATCGCCCGCAGCCGGTTCATCACGCTGCCTGTTCCCGCCGGGATCAACCGCCCGACGATCACGTTCTCCTTCAGGCCGGAGAGCTGGTCGGTCTTGCCGGAGGTCGCCGCCTCGGTCAGCACGCGCGTGGTCTCCTGGAAGGAGGCCGCGGAGATGAAGCTCTGCGTCTGGAGGCTCGCCTTGGTGATGCCTTGCAGCACCGGCAGGCCGCTCGCGGGCCGTTCATCGGCCTTTAGTTTACCGTTCTCGATGTCGAACTCCACGCGGTCCACCAGCTCGCCCACCAGGAAGGTCGTGTCTCCCGCGTCGGAGATCTCCACCTTTTGCAGCATCTGTCGGACGATCACTTCGATATGCTTATCGTTGATCTTCACGCCCTGCAGCCGGTACACATCCTGGATTTCGTTGACGAGATAGTCCGAGAGCGCCTCGACCCCCAGCACCCGCAGGATGTCGTGCGGCACGCGCGGACCATCCACCAGCGGGTCGCCCCGGCGGACATAGTCGCCCTCCTGCACGGACACATGCTTGCCCTTGGGGATGAGGTATTCGGTCTCCTCCGAGGTCTCGTCGTTCTTTACGATCACGCGGCGCTTGGCCTTGTAGTCCTTGCCGAACTCCACCCGCCCGTCGATCTCGGCGATGACCGCGTGATCCTTTGGCCGGCGCGCCTCGAACAATTCCGCCACACGCGGCAGGCCGCCGGTGATATCGCGGGTCTTCGAGCCCTCGCGCGGGATACGCGCCAGCACGTCGCCGTCGGCCACGGTAACGCCGGGCTCCACGGAGAGGATCGAGTCCGGTGCCAGGAAGTAGCGCGCCTCCGCGCCGTTGGTCAGGCGCATGATCTCGCCCTTGGCGTCTTTGACGAGCAGCCGTGGCCGCAGATCCGCCCCACGGGCGGACTGCTTATAGTCCACCACCACCTTGGAGGTGAGGCCGGTGACCTCGTCGGTCCGCTCCACCAGCGTGATGCCCTCGATCAGGTCGGCATACTCCACCGTGCCCGAGCGCTCCGTGATGATCGGCAGCGTGTAGGGGTCCCACTCGGCCAGCTTCTGGCCGCGTGTTACCGCCGCACCCTCATCGGCCAGCAGCCGCGCGCCATAGGGCACGCGAAACCGCGCCCGCTCGCGCCGGGCGTTATCGGTGATCACGATCTCGCAGTTGCGGCTCATCACCACCGGCACGCCCTGGCTGTTCGTCACCACGTTGCGATTGCGGATGGCGATCGAGCCGTCGTGGCTCGCCTCCACATTGGACTGCTCAGCGCCACGCTGCGCCGCGCCGCCGATATGGAAGGTGCGCATGGTAAGCTGCGTGCCCGGCTCGCCGATGGACTGCGCCGCGATCACGCCGACCGCCTCACCGGCGTTCACCGTCGTGCCGCGCGCGAGGTCTCGGCCGTAGCAATGGCCGCAGACGCCGATTTTCGTGTCGCAGGTCAGCACCGAACGGATTTTCACGGATTCGATGCCGGACTTCTCGATCCGCTCTGCCTCCGCCTCCTCGATCAGCACGTTCACGGGTATCAGCTCGGCGCCGGTCACCGGGTCCAGCACCGCCGCCGCCGTCGTGCGCCCCAGCACCCGCTCGGCCAGGCTAGAGACGATTTCGCCGCCATCCATCACCGCGCTCACGGTCAGGCCGCGCTCCGTGCCGCAATCCTCCTCCAGGATGATGCAATCCTGCGCGACATCCACCAGCCGGCGCGTGAGGTAGCCTGAGTTCGCCGTCTTCAACGCCGTATCCGCCAGCCCCTTACGGGCGCCATGGGTGGAGTTGAAATAGTCGAGAACCGAGAGCCCCTCCTTGAAGTTCGCGATGATCGGCTGCTCGATGATCTCGCCGGAGGGCTTGGCCATCAGCCCGCGCATCCCTGCCAGCTGGGACATCTGGGCGGGCGACCCGCGCGCGCCGGAATGGCTCATCATCCACACGGAGTTGGTCGGCTTGCCGATCTCCTGCCGCGAGATCTCCTTCATCATCGCCGTCGCTACCACGTCCTTGCAGCGTGACCAGGCGTCGACGACCTTGTTATACCGCTCGCCCGCGGTGATGAGGCCGTCCTGATACTGCTGCTCGAATTCGCGCACCTCCGCCTGCGTGGCGGAGACCAGCCCGGCTTTGGAATCCGGGATCAGCATATCATCCTTGCCAAACGAGATGCCGGCGCGAGCGGCATGGCGGAAGCCGAGCCCCATCATCCGGTCGCAGAAGATCACCGCCTCCTTCTGGCCACAATGGCGGTAGACGAGGTCAATCACATCCGAGACGTTCTTTTTGGTCAGCATCTTGTTGACGACCGAGAACGGGACGTTCGGGTTGAGCGGCAGCAACTGGCCGATGAGCATCCGCCCTGGCGTCGTCGCCACGATCTTTTTGGCGCGCACCCCCGCATGGTCAATCGTCTCGATGCGCGCGCGGATCTTGTCGTGCAGCTTGATCGCTCCGGCGGACATCGCGAACTCGATCTCGCCGACCGAGCCGAAGGCCTTGGCCTCGCGTTCATCAGTGGCCGTGAACTCGGCGGTCTCCAGCGAGAGGTAATACAGCCCCAGCACGATATCCTGGCTCGGCACGATGATCGGCTTGCCGTTGGCGGGCGAGAGGATGTTGTTGGTGGACATCATCAGCACGCGCGCTTCCAACTGCGCCTCGATCGAGAGCGGCACGTGCACCGCCATCTGGTCACCGTCGAAATCCGCGTTGAAGGCGGTGCAGACGAGGGGATGCAGCTGGATCGCCTTACCCTCGATCAGCACCGGCTCGAACGCCTGGATGCCCAAGCGATGCAGCGTCGGCGCGCGGTTCAACATCACCGGATGCTCGCGGATCACCTCTTCCAGAATATCCCAGACCTCCGGACGCTCCTTCTCGACCATGCGCTTGGCCGCCTTGATCGTCGTGGCCAGGCCATATTTTTCCAGCTTCGCGTAGATGAACGGCTTGAACAATTCCAGCGCCATCTTTTTGGGCAGTCCGCACTGATGCAGCTTCAGCTCCGGCCCCACCACGATGACCGATCGGCCGGAATAGTCCACCCGCTTGCCGAGCAGATTCTGCCGGAAGCGGCCCTGCTTGCCCTTCAGCATATCGGAGAGCGACTTCAACGGCCGCTTGTTGGTGCCGGTGATCGCCCGGCCACGCCGGCCATTGTCGAACAGCGCGTCCACCGATTCCTGCAGCATGCGCTTCTCGTTGCGCACGATGATATCAGGCGCGCGCAACTCCATGAGCCGCTTCAGCCGGTTGTTGCGGTTGATCACGCGACGGTAGAGGTCGTTCAAATCCGAGGTCGCAAAACGTCCGCCATCGAGCGGCACCAGCGGGCGCAGCTCAGGCGGGATGACCGGCACCACGTCCAGCACCATCCACTCCGGATGCGTGCCCGAATCCAGGAAGTTCTCGACCAGCTTCAGCCGTTTCACCAGTTTTTTGCGCTTGGTCTCGGAGTTGGTCTCGCGCAGTTCCGCGCGCATCCGCGCCTTGTCCTCGGCCAGGTCGATGCCCAGCAGAATATGCTTAATCGCCTCGGCGCCGATGCTGGCGCGGAAGCCATCATCGCCGAACTCATCCTGTTTGGCGTACATATCGTCTTCCGAGATCAGCTGGTGCAGCTTGAGGTCGGTCGTGCCCGGCTCCAGCACGATATAGCTCTCGAAATACAGCACCTTCTCGACATCTTTGAGCGTCATATCCAGCATCGTCGCGATCCGGCTCGGCAGCGACTTCAGAAACCAGATATGCGCGACCGGCGATGCGAGCTCGATATGGCCCATGCGCTCGCGCCGCACCTTCGCCAGCGTGACCTCGACGCCGCATTTCTCGCAGATGATGCCGCGGAACTTCATCCGCTTGTACTTGCCGCACAGGCACTCATAATCCTTGATCGGCCCGAAAATCCGCGCGCAGAACAGCCCGTCACGCTCCGGCTTGAAGGTGCGGTAGTTGATCGTCTCCGGCTTCTTGATCTCGCCGTAGGACCAGCTACGGACCTGCTCGGGCGAGGCGATCTGGATCTTGATCTGATCAAACGTCGCCGCCTGGCCGGTCTGGCCGAGAATCTTCATTAAATCATTCATCGTTCATCACCCTTAAAGTGCCGGGTACGGGCCCGCGCCCGCACCCGGCGAAAGACTAGGAAGCGGTTTGTTCCAGATCGACGTTGAGGCCGAGCGATTTCAGCTCTTTCAGCAGCACATTGAAGCTCTCGGGGATCCCCGCCTCGAAATTATCCTGCTCACGCACGATCGCCTCATACACCTTGGTCCGGCCGGAGACGTCGTCGGATTTCACCGTAAGCATCTCCTGCAACGTGTAGGCGGCGCCGTAGGCCTCGAGCGCCCAGACCTCCATCTCGCCGAAGCGCTGGCCGCCGAACTGCGCCTTGCCGCCCAGCGGCTGCTGGGTAACGAGGCTGTAGGGGCCGATGGAGCGGGCGTGGATCTTGTCGTCCACGAGGTGATGCAGTTTGAGCATATACATATACCCGACCGTCACCTTGCGCTCGAACGGCTCACCCGTGCGCCCGTCTACCAGGGTTACCTGGCCAGATACGTCCAGCCCGGCTTTGGCCAGCATCGCCTCGATATCCGGGATGCGCGCGCCATCGAACACCGGCGTTGCAATCGGCACGCCCTTCTTCAGGTTGCCGCACAGCTCCAGCAGCGCGCCGTCGTCCATGGCGGCGATCTGCTCGGCGAATATCTTCTCGCCGTAGACATCCCGCAGCATCTCCAGCAGCTCCTGCCTTGCCGCCCCGGTGCGGCGGTATTCCTCCACCGCGACGCCGATCTGCTTGCCCAGGTTCGCGCAGGCCCAGCCCAGATGCACCTCCAGTATCTGCCCCACGTTCATCCGGCTGGGCACGCCCAGCGGGTTGAGCACGAGATCGACCGGCGTCCCGTCCTCGAGGAACGGCATGTCCTCCACCGGCACCACGCGCGAGACGACGCCCTTGTTGCCGTGCCGCCCGGCCATCTTGTCGCCCGGCTGGAGCTTGCGCTTCACCGCCACGAACACCTTGACCATCTTCATCACGCCCGGCAGCAGCTCATCACCACGCTGGAGCTTCTCAACCTTGCTCTCAAAACGGTCCTGCAGGCGTTTGGCCGCGGCATCGAACTCGCGCTTCAGAATCTCGATGCCCGCCATCACCGCGTCGTCCTGCACCACCACGTTGCGCCATGCGCCGCGCGGATGCTCCGCCAGAATCTCGTTGGTGATCACCGTGCCGCTCTTGATGCCCTTGAAGCCGGCACCCGCCGTTTGGCCGAGCAGCGTCTCGCGCAGCCGGTTGAGGAACGAGCGCTCCTGGATCGCCCGCTCGTCGTCGCGGTCCTTCGCCAGCCGTTCGATCTCGGCCCGTTCGATCGCGAGCGCGCGCTCGTCCTTGTCCACACCACGGCGGTTGAACACGCGCACATCCACGATGGTGCCTGCGACACCCGGCGGCAGCTTGAGCGAGGTGTCCCGCACATCCGAGGCCTTTTCACCGAAGATCGCCCGCAGCAGTTTTTCCTCTGGAGTCATCGGGCTCTCGCCCTTGGGCGTCACCTTGCCCACCAGGATATCGCCCGGATTCACCTCGGCGCCGATATAGACGATCCCCGCCTCGTCCAGGTTGCGCAGCGCCTCCTCGCCGACGTTGGGGATATCGCGCGTGATCTCCTCCTGGCCCAGCTTGGTGTCCCGCGCCATCACCTCGAACTCCTCGATATGGATCGAGGTGAACACGTCGTCGCGCGCGATCCGCTCCGAGATCAGGATCGAATCCTCAAAATTATAGCCATTCCACGGCATGAAGGCGCACAGGGCGTTGCGGCCCAGCGCCAGTTCACCGAGGTCGGTCGAGGGGCCGTCGGCGATGATGTCACCCTCCGAGACCCTGTCGCCCACCTTCACCAGCGGGCGCTGGTTGATGCAGGTGGACTGGTTGGAGCGCATATATTTGCGCAGACGGTAGATATCCACGCCCTGCGTCGCGCCGTCCTCACCCGTGGCGCGCACCACGATCCGCGCGCCGTCGATCTGGTCGATGATCCCGGCTCGCTTCGCCACGATCGTCGCTCCGGAATCACGCGCCACGGCGGCCTCCATGCCGGTGCCGACGAGCGGCGCATCCG
Organism: Pseudomonadota bacterium; assembly: GCA_021798575.1. Taxonomy (GTDB): domain Bacteria; phylum Pseudomonadota; class Alphaproteobacteria; order Acetobacterales; family Acetobacteraceae; genus Acidocella. The sequence continues at coordinate 26,394 of JAJZGI010000006.1, forward strand.
ACTGGATGAGCGGCACCGCCTGGCGCTGCATGTTGGACCCCATGAGCGCGCGGTTGGCGTCGTCATTCTCCAGAAATGGTATCAGCGCCGCGGCGACCGAGACCAACTGCTTGGGCGAGACGTCGATCGCCGTCACGTCGTCGGGCTTCACCAGCAAAAAGTCGCCATTGCGGCGGACCGAAACCAGGTCATCGGTGAACCTGCCACCAACGTCCTTCTTGGCGTCCGCCTGCGCCACGGTTAAGCGCTCTTCCTCCATCGCGGAGAGGTACTTCCACGAGGGTTGCACCACGCCATCCTTCACGAGCTGATAGGGCGTCTCGATAAACCCGTATTTATTCACCTTGGCGTAGGTGGCGAGGCTGTTGATCAGGCCGATATTCGGCCCCTCCGGCGTCTCGATCGGGCAGATGCGGCCATAGTGCGTCGGGTGCACGTCGCGCACCTCAAAGCCCGCGCGCTCGCGCGTGAGGCCGCCTGGCCCGAGCGCGGAGAGCCGGCGCTTGTGCGTTACCTCGGAGAGCGGATTTGTCTGGTCCATGAACTGCGAGAGCTGGGACGAGCCGAAGAACTCCCGCACCGCCGCCGCCGCCGGCTTGGCGTTGATCAGATCGTGCGGCATCACGCTGTCCACATCCACCGAGCCCATGCGCTCGCGGATCGCCCGCTCCATGCGCAGCAGCCCGACGCGATATTGATTCTCCATCAGCTCGCCCACCGAGCGCACGCGCCGGTTGCCGAGGTTATCGATATCATCGATGGCGCCGCGCCCGTCCTTCAGCTCGCACATCAGCTTGATCGTGCGCAGGATATCCTCCTTGCGCAGAACCCGCACCGTGTCCTCGGCCTCGACGCCCAGGCGCATGTTCATCTTGACGCGGCCCACGGCCGAGAGGTCGTAGCGGTCGGCATCAAAAAACAAGCCACGGAACAGGGCCTCCGCCGTCTCGCTCGTCGGCGGCTCGCCCGGGCGCATCACGCGGTAGATGTCGATCAGCGCATCCTCGCGGTTGTTGTTCTTGTCGATCGCCAGGGTGTTGCGAATCCACGGCCCATTGGCCTGGTCGATCGCCAGGGTCGGCAACGCATCGATATTCTTCTGCTCGAGCATCGCGAGCTTCGCCTCGATGAGCTCCTCACCGGCCTCGGCAAAAATCTCGCCCGTCTCCGGGTCGTACATATCCACAGCGACAAAGCGGCCCAGCAGGTCGTTGCGCGCCACCAGGACGCGCTTGGTCTTCTCGGCGATCTTGCGGACCACGCGGGCGGTCAGCTTCTCGTCGTTCCTGGCCACCACCTCGCCGGTATCGGCATCGACCAGGTCCTCGATGAGCTTCTGGTTGCGGAACGCCTCCGCCTCGAAGGGGCGCGCCCACTGGCCCTTGGTGCAGGTGAACGGCACCTGGCCATAGAAAGCGCCGAGCATCTCCTCGGCCTCCATGCCCTTGATCTCGGCCAGCTCCAACGTCTCGCCCTTGGCGCCGCGCGCCGCGCGCAGCGCCTCGGTCGTCTCGCTCGGCAGCGCGTAGAGCAGCGTGGTGACGGGCAGCTTGCGCTTACGGTCGATGCGGACATAGACTACGTCCTTCGCGTCGAACTCGAAATCCAGCCACGAGCCGCGATAGGGGATCACGCGCGCGGTGAACAGATACTTGCCAGATGAGTGCGTCTTGCCGCGGTCATGGTCGAAAAACACGCCCGGGCTGCGGTGCATCTGCGAGACGATCACGCGCTCGGTGCCATTGACCACGAACGTCCCGTTATCCGTCATCAAGGGCATGTCGCCCATGTACACGGGCTGCTCCTTGATATCGCGGATGGATTTGGCGCCGGTATCCTCATCCAGATCCCAGACGATGAGACGCAGGATCACCTTCAGCGGCGCGGCATAGGTCATGCCCCGCTGGATGCACTCCTCGACGTCATATTTCGGGTCTTCCAGCTCGTAGTTCACGAACTCCAGGCGGCCGCGCCCGGCGAAATCATCGATCGGGAACACCGATTTGAAGACCTCCTGGAGGCCGGAATGCGTGCGCGAATCCGGCTTCAGGTGCATCTGCAGGAACGAGTCGTAGCTTGCGCGCTGCACGTCGATCAGGTTGGGCATCGGCGTGACCTCGGGGATTCGCCCGAAGCTTTTCCGAATGCGCTTCCGGCCGGTGAAAGAACCTCTACCAAGACCACCATTTATCGCATTCATCGCATCACCTTCGTTCCAGAATTTCGTCGTTTAATCTAAAAACAGCGGCGCAGGCGACCATCCGAGGATGATCGCCTGCCCTTTAGGCGGGTTATACGCCGCAGCCGCAAAGCCGCAGCGGAAGAATGAGGTTATTTGACTTCGACAGTCGCGCCCTGCTCTTCCAGCGTCTTCTTGATCGCCGCGGCCTCATCCTTGGTCGCGTTCTCCTTAACGGTCTTGGGCGCGCCCTCGACCAGATCCTTCGCTTCCTTCAGGCCGAGGCCCGTGATGGTGCGGATCTCCTTGATCACGTTGATCTTCTTGTCACCCGCGGCGGCCAGAACCACCGTGAACTCGGTCTGCTCCTCAGCCGGAGCGGCGGCAGCGCCACCGCCCGCCGGGCCAGCGGCGGCCACGGCGACCGGCGCCGCGGCAGATACGCCCCACTTCTCCTCGAGCAGCTTGGAGAGCTCTGCTGCCTCCAGCACCGTGAGTTTGGACAGCTCGTCTACGAGTTTGCTTAAATCCGTCATGTTCGATTTCTCTCTTAGTTAGGCTTTGAAAGGTTCCCTGCAAGGCCGCACCACGCAACCCCGCCATTACGATACTCGCGAAGCGCCGTCAGGCCGCATCACGCTGGCTGGCATCGGCATACGCCGCAAAAACCCGAGCGAGCTGTCCGGCCGGTGCCTGGAGCACGCCCGCGATCCGCGTCGCCGGGGCGGCGATAAGCCCCAGCAATTTGGCCCGCAGTGCATCCAACGATGGCAATTCGGCGAGCGCCTTGACCCCGGCTACATCGAGCAGCTGGGGGCCGAGCGCACCACCGACCAGAACAAACTTCTCATTGGTCTTGGCGAAGTCGACGGCGGCTTTGGCCACGGCAACCGGGTCTCTCGACCAGGAAATCGCCGTGGGCCCCTTCATCAGGGGCGCCAGACCGTCAAACCGGGTTCCATCGAGCGCAAGCAAAGCCAGACGGTTCTTCGCAACCTTGAAACTCGCTCCCGCCGCCCGCATCCGCCGGCGCAGCTCGGTCACGTCGGCCACTGTCATGCCCGCATTGCGAGTCACGACAACCATCGACGTATCGGCAAACACCGCAGACAACTCAGCGACGAATTCACGCTTCTCTATGCGATCCACATCCGTCTCCAACTTGACGATGGCGCGAGAAAACCCGCACCATCTGGTTACCCAAAGCGCTCTGAGACCATCCCAGAACGCCAATCGCCTGTCCTATCATCAGAACCACCAAAACCCTTGGGCGAACCAAAGCTTTCGGCACCTCGTCTACCGTGTGCGGGATTACCCCCATTAAACCCGTTTAAGGGTGCATCCGGTCTTGGACAGGTATCAGTGGGGTTGCCCCCACCTGCCCGCAGCGGCGAACCGCTGCGTATTACAAAACGCCTCAGGCGTTGATGCTGGCCACGTCCACGCCGATGCCCGGACCCATGGTGGAGCTCATCGCCACCTTTTGCAGGTAGGTGCCCTTGGCACCCGTCGGCTTGGCCTTCTGCACGGCATCGATCAACGCCCTCGCGTTCTCCACCAGCTTCATATCCTCGAAGCTCGCCTTGCCGATGCCCGCGTGGATGATCCCGGCCTTCTCGGCGCGGAATTCCACCTGACCGGATTTGGCAGCGGTAACCGCGCCCTTCACGTCCATGGTCACGGTACCGAGCTTGGGGTTCGGCATCAGGCCGCGCGGCCCGAGGATTTTGCCCAGCCGCCCGACCAGCGCCATCATGTCCGGCGTCGCGATGCAGCGGTCGAAGGCGATCTCGCCGGCCTGCACCTTCTCGGCCAAATCATCGGCGCCCACCACATCCGCACCCGCCGCCAGCGCCTCATCAGCCTTCGGACCACGGGCGAACACGCCGACCCGCAGAACCTTGCCGGTGCCGTTGGGCAGGGAGATGAGCCCGCGCACCATCTGGTCGGCGTGGCGTGGGTCGATGCCCAGATTGAGCGAGATCTCGATCGTCTCGTCGAACTTTGCCTTGGCATTGGCTTTGGCCAGCGCCACCGCCTCCACCAGCGCGTAATTTTTGTTGCGGTCCACCGTGGCGGTGGCGGCAGCCAGACGCTTGTTATGTGCCATCGCTCTCAACCCTCCACCACGGTGACGCCCATGGAGCGCGCCGAGCCGATCAACATCCGCACCGCCCCGTCGACGTCGTTCGCGTTCATGTGGATCATTTTTTTCTCGGCGATCTCACGAAGCTGCGCCATCGTCACGCGGCCGACCGCGGCACCCTTGCCCGGCGTCGTCGTGCCCTTGGCGATGCCCGCGGCCTTTTTCAGGAAATAGGTGTTCGGCGGCGTTTTCATCACGAAGCTAAATGTACGGTCGCCAAAGGCGGTGATCACCACCGGCACCGGCATCCCGGGCTCCATGCCCTGGGTGGCGGCGTTGAATTCCTTGACGAACTGCATGATGTTCAGGCCGCGCTGGCCCAGCGCCGGGCCCACCGGCGGCGAAGGGTTCGCCTTGCCAGCAGGGATCTGCAATTTGATATAGCCGGTAATCTTCTTTGCCATTCCTGGCTCCTAATCCTTTGGCCGCCGCCATTAGACCGTGGTACAACCGGCCGGACAAACCTTTGCCCAACCTCCCGCGTTCCGTTGAGCGCGGAGCCTTATCCTATCTAACTCGCCCTGTCTACCTCCCCACCACCGCGTCGCCCAGCGGTCTTGCCTTCCACACCGCACCCGGCCAGAAGTCCATGCCATGGACCGCCACCGCTACGTGAACCGGATCGACCGCTATATCTTCGGTCAGCTCCTGCTCGCCCTGCTGCTCGTCACCGCCGGGCTGGTGGCGCTGATCTGGCTCACCCAGTCGCTCCGCTTCATCCAGCTTATTGTCAATCATGGCCTCTCGCCGGTGGTCTTCATGCGGCTCACCATGCTGCTGGTGCCGAGCTTCGTGTCCACCATCCTGCCGATCACCTGCTTCATCGTCGTGCTCTTCACCTACACGCGCCTGGCGGGGGACCGCGAGATCACCGTGATGCGGGCCGCCGGCATGTCGGATTTCGCTCTGGCAAGGCCAGCACTCATGCTCGCCGTTTGCGCCATGCTGTGCGGCTATCTCCTCAATATCGTACTGGTCCCCGCCTCGCTGCGCGCCTTCCGGAACTATGAATTCGAGATCCGCAACCAGATCGCCGCTTTTCTGCTGGAGCCCGGCGTCTTCACGCCCGTTACCAGCCATATCACGGTCTATGTCCAGTCCCGCGGCAGCAATGACAGCCTGCACGGCATCCTCATCGAGGACGCGCGCGACCCCGCCGCACCCGCCACCATCCTCGCGCGCTCCGGCCAGCTCATGCTCAGCCCGCAGGGCCCGCTGGTGCTGCTGCGCCATGGCTCACGGCAGCAGATCGACCCAAAAACCGGCCAACTCGACGTCCTCACCTTCAACCGCAACACGATCTCGCTGGCGCAGGCCGCCAAAAACGCCTCGCCCGAGATGACGGACTCCGCGGAGGCCTCCATGCCGGAATTATTCCACCCGAACCCGGCGCTGCCCGCGGATGAGCGCGCCAAATGGCTGGTGGAGGCCCAGCGCCGCCTCAGCGCGCCCCTCACCACCCTATGTTTTACCCTCATCGGCCTGTTCGCGGCGCTGAGCGGCGTGTTCCGCCGCCATGGCAGCATGCTGCGCCCGGCGCTCGCCGTTATCACCGTCACGCTGCTGGTGGCGCTCGGCCTGGGCGTGAACAATCTCGCGGCACGCAGCATCACCCTGCTGCCGCTCATCTGGACCACCGTTTTGGCCCCCGGCGTCATCGTCGGCGTTCTGCTGTTCCTCCAGCGCGCCCCGCGGTGACCTCCATTCCCCTCACCATCTCGCTCTATTTCGGCCGGCAGTTCGCGACCGCGGTGGTGATCATGCTGGCCGCCCTCACGGCGCTGGTCTCGCTGTTCGATTTTCTGGAGCTGTTGCGCGAGTCCGCCACAGTGCCCGCCGCCGGTTTCGGGGTGATCCTGGAGATGGAATTGTTCCGCGTGCCCTGGTCGCTGCTGCAAATTTTGCCGTTTGCCGTACTGCTGGGCGGCATCATCGCCTTCTGGCGTCTCGCCCGCTCATCGGAGCTGGTGGTGGCGCGCGCCGCCGGCGTCTCGGCCTGGCAGTTCCTCACCGTGCCCGTGCTCATCGCCACTCTGTTTGGCGCGTTTGGCACCGGGGCGGTCAGCCCGCTCTCGGCCATCATGTATAGCCACGCGGAGGCGTTGTATAACACGTACCTCAAGCCGGGTGGCGGCCCACTCTCGCTCAACGGCGGGCAGCTCTGGGTGCGCCAGGCGGATACCGGGCTGGTGCCGGACGGCGTCGCGGTGCTCAACGCCCAGAACGTGCATCTCCATGACAATATCCTGGGCGCGGACCAGGTCACCATCCTGCGACTGAGCGACCAGACCGCGCTCCTGCAACGCATCGCCGCCGCCCACGCCACCTTGAACACGGGTGCCTGGGACCTGACCGGCGTCAGCATCCTGCGACCAGGCGCCGACCCGGTGCGCCAGGGCGCGCTCGACTTCCCGACCGACCTCACCGTGCACCGGGTGGAGGAGAGCTTCGCCTCACCCAGCGCGCTCTCCTTCTGGGCGCTGCCGCGATTCATCGCGCTGCTCAAAAAATCCGGCTTCTCGCCGATCCAGCATGAGCTCGCCTTCCAGGCGCTAGCGGCGCTGCCGCTGCTGTGCGCCACCATGGTGCTGGTCGCCGCCGGGTTTTCCATGCGCCCCTCGCGGCGGGGCGGCGCCAGCCGGCTGCTGGTCAGCGGAGTCGGCTGCGGTTTCGCGCTGTTCATGGTCTCGCAGGTCGCCAACCAGTTCGGTACTTCGGGCGCCATCCCGGTCATCCTCGCCGCCTGGGCGCCCAGCGTCGCCGGATTATTTTTGGCGCTTGCGTTGTTGCTGCATCTGGAAGATGGCTGAACCATGAACCGATCCGGCAGAATCGCCCTGGGCCTGGCCGCGAGCATCCCGCTCACCAGCCACGCCAACGCCCAACTCTCTCCGCTGCTCGGCAGCGCCGGGCCGACCAGCTCGCAGAACGCCCCGGTGAGCTTTCTCGCCGACCAGATCAGCTACAATAAGGCGGGGAGCATCGTCACCGCGACCGGCCATGTCCACGCCGTGCAGAACGGCCAGAGCCTCTATGCCGACAAGGTCGTGCTTAATCGCCGCACCGATGTCGCGACCGCGACGGGCCATGTGATTCTCACCCAGCCCTCGGGTGTTACGGTGTATGCCAACCAGGCGGTGCTGAGCAAAGGCATGAAAAACGCCATCATGCGCGGGGTCGCCGCGCGCATGGCGATGAACGCGCGGCTTATCGCCAATGGCGCCCGCCGCTACGACGGGAGGATCGACGAGCTGAGCAAGGTCGTCTACTCCGCCTGCGATCTGTGCAAAAAAGACCCGACCGCGCCGCCGACCTGGGAGATCCGTGCGATCTCCGCGACGCGCGACCTCCAGCATAAGATGATCGAATTCCGCGACGCGGAGATGGAATTCGACGGTTTTCCGGTCTTCTACACGCCCTATCTCACGGAGCCGGACCCCTCGGTCAAACGCCAGAGCGGGCTGCTCATCCCCTTCGCGGGCAGCACCTCGCGCCTCGGCGTTTTCGCCGCGATCCCCTATTATTATGTCATTGGCCCGTCATCGGACGTCACGCTGACCCCCACCATCGCCAGCAAGCAGGGCCCGGCGCTGGATGCAAAATACCGCCGTGTCTTCAATAACGGCCGGTTGAATATTAACGTATCCGCTGGCCAGGTGAACGGCACGCTGGGCGATGCGATCTTCTCGAACGGTATCTTCGACCTCAACCGCAGCTGGCGCGGCGGCTTCAACTATGATCACGCCTCCAACCCGACCTATCTCTATGACTTCAACGTTCTGCCACCCGCCGCGTTCCTCACCAGCAATGTCTTTCTGGAGGGTTTCGCGCCTGGCGCCTACGCGCGGGCGGATGTGCAGGAGTTCCAGGGGCTTGTGGCCAGCGTCAACCAGAGCGAGCTGCCAATCGTCACGCCGCATCTGCAATATCACTTCGTCTCGCGGCAGGATTCTCTGGGCGGCCAGTTCACGCTGGATGCCGACATGTTCAACGTGCTGCGCAAGCTCGGCACCAACACGCGCCGCCTCGCCGCCATCCCGGGCTATTCGGTTCCCTTCATGCTGCCGCTGGGCATCGCTGGCACCGCGCGGGTGAAGGTGATCGCCGCCACCTATAACGCGACCCGGCTCAACGAGCAGCCCAATTTCAGCACGGTGGATGGCGCCAGCGCCTCGCGCGTGCAGCCCTACGGCGCGGTGTATCTGCACTGGCCGCTCATCCGGCAGGGCGCGCTCGGCTCGCAGCTCATCGAGCCCGAGGTGCAGCTCGTCACCTCGCCGCTGGTCGGGATCTCGCAGAATAACGTCATCCCCAACGAGGACAGTCTGGACCTCGAATATTCCGACGCCAACCTGTTCAGCCTCAACCGCTACCCCGGCATCGACCGGCTGGAGGGCGGCACGCGGGTGGATTACGCCATGCACGCCGCCTGGTACCTGCCCCGCGGCGCCTTCATCGACGGGTTGATCGGCCAATCCTACCGTTTCCATAAGGACCATAACTATCTCCCGGCATCCGGGCTGAACGGCAATGTCTCGGATTTCGTCGGCCACATCATCTTGGAGCCGTCGCCATTTTTTAACCTGATCTATCGCACCCGTCTCAGCCGCGCCAACCTCAGCGCGCGGATGATCGACGCCTCCGCGAATTTCGGCACCCAACTTCTGAACTTCTCGGGCGGATATCTCTATTCCAATACCGACCCCTATGTGCTCTACGACAGCCCCAGCCTGATCTCCCCCACGCTCTCGCCACCAGCCGGCTATTTCACGCCCCGGCGCGAGATCATCGCGAATGTGGACACCAATTTCGGCCCCTGGTCGCTCAGTTCGGGCTTCCAGCGCAACCTGCAAACCGGCCGGTTCGACCTCGCCAGCTTCTCCGCCGGCTGGCAGAACAATTGCTTCGGCGTGAACCTGCTCTATGAGCAGCAGTTCACATCCTTCAACCTGAACCACGGGGCCACGACGGTGCTCCTTCGGTTTGATTTCAAAACACTCGGCAACATTGGGTTTAGCGCCATATGAAAAAACTGCTCGCCGCCGCCTTGGTCTTCGCCTCGCTCCACGGCGCACCAGCCCTGGCACAGAATGCGCCACAGCTCGCCCCCACGCCCGACAGCGCCAGCATCGCCGCCATCGTCAACGGGGAGGTCATCACCAGCCAGGATGTGGAAGACCGGGCGCGGCTGCTCGCCGTCTCCATCGGCCTGCCACCGACCGGCCAGCTGCTGGCGCGGCTGGAACCGCAGGTCACCAACCTGCTGATCGACCAGACGCTCAAGCTGCAGGAGATCAACAAGCTCGGCATCGTCGTCCATGAGTCGGACATCATCGCCGCCATCAACCATATCGAACAGAATAATAACCTGCCGCCCGGCGGGCTGCGCCTGAAGCTGGCGGGAGTCGGTATCCCCTACACCACCCTTGTCGCCCAGTTGCGTATAGAGCTGGGCTGGCAATCCGTGCTGCACCAGATCCTCGGCCCGGGCCTGCAACCCACCGCGGGGGACATGCATGCCGAGAAAACCGCGCTGCGGGCCGAGCTCGGCACGACGCAGTATCACATCGCTGAAATTTTCATCCCCGTGTCGAACCCTTTGAGCGACAAGTCGGCGCAGGATTTCGCCACCACGGTGATCACCCAGCTGCGCTCTGGCGCGCCATTCCCGATCATCGCCGCGCAGTTCAGCCAGGGGCCGACCGCGCTGCAAGGCGGGGACCTTGGCTTCGTCCAGCTCAGCCAGCTCGACCCTTCGGTTGCCGCCGTGGTCACCACCATGCCCGTCGGCGCCATCAGCGACCCGGTGCGCGTGCCCGGCGGTTATGACATCGTGCAGCTGCTCGATACCCATGATATCGGCAACAGCAAGCAGACCATCCTCTCATTGCGCCAGGCTTTCGCGCCCTATCCCACCATCACCAACGGCCAGGTCGGGCCGGCGCAGGTCGCCGTCATCAACCATCTCATCCAGGCCGCACACCAGGCGCATTCCTGCGCCGATATCGCGGCGCTGAACGCCCAGCTGGGCAACGCGCAACCCGCCGACCCCGGGCCGGTGAACCTCGCCACCGTCACCCCGCCGGCATTCCAGAATATCCTGGCAAACCTCGTCCCCGGCCAGCTCAGCCAGCCGCTGGTCGCGCAGAACGGCGTCTCGGTCGTCATGCTGTGCAGCAAAAAACAACAGGCCGAGAGCCTGCCGTCGGATACAGACATCACCAACATCATCATCAACCGCCGGGTTGAGATGGAATCCCACCAGCTGCTCGACCAGTTGCGGCACCAGTCGATCATCACGCAGAACTAGGTGGCGATGGGCCAAAAAATACCCGCATTTGTTGTAAATTTCCGGTTTTCTGGCAATTCACCGGTTTTTGATCGGCGCGCCCAGCCATCGCCATTGTGCTGCGGGGCCAAAATCGGGCATAGCTAAACGATATGTGACATTTCGTTCGTATGCCTGCCAAAAAGGTCCGACCCTGCATGAACGACACGCCGCGCAGCCCCGGTTCGGGCGCGCATCCGGGGCAGGCCGCCACCAACCCGGATATCGCCGCCCTGAACGACGCCGCCATCGGCCTGACGCCGACGCTGGAATCGCGCTTGGCCGCAGTGATGAATGTCGCACGCTACCACGGCGTGGAGATGAACCCGGAGACCCTGCGACTGCGGCGGGACGAGCCCGCGTCACCCCCGGTATCGATCGAGTGGCTGCGCGAGGCCGGGCTGTGGGCACGCGGCGCGCCTTTGAACTTCCGCCAGCTGATGAAAATAGACGACCCGGCGCCGATCGTCCTGCTGCTCGATGACGGTGGCGCGGCGCTCGTCGTGGGCCGCAACCGCGAGCAGCAGGTGCTCCTCCTACGCGACCCACGCAGCCCGCGCAGCGAACCCGCCGTGCCGGTCGATGAACTCCGGCTGAAGCAGGTGTGGAGCGGCGGCACGTTGCTGGCCCGCGCCACGCGCGGCGGGGTGGAGGATGAACCACCCTTCAACTTCGCCCTCATCGCCCGGATGGTCTGGACCGACAAAAAAATCCTGAGGGATATCGCCATCGCCTCCGTCACCATCACCATCCTCAGCATCATCCCCATCCTCATCGTGATGCGCACGATCGGCACCGTCATCCAGTATCACAGCGTCGCCACGCTCGAGCTCGTCACCGTGCTGCTGATCGTCGCGGTCTTCTTCGAGATGCTGCTGAGCTGGGGGCGCAAGCTGCTGGAGGTGGTGATGGCCGCCAAGCTCGACGCGCGGCTGAACCTGATGATCTTCGACCGGCTGCTCGCGTTGCCGATCGAGTTTTTTGAGCGCGAGCAGGCCGGCGTGCTGTCCTATAAAATCTCCCAGGTTTATAAGGTGCGGCAGTTTCTCACCGGCCGGCTCATGAACACCTTCATCGACATGTTCATGGTCGCCCTGCTGTTGCCGCTACTGTTCTATATGGACGCCACGCTGGCCTGGACCATCCTGATCGCCGCCGCCATGATCGCGTCGATCATCGGCGTCTTTCTGCGGCCCATGGGCGCCATGACCAGCCGGATCATCGCCGCCGAATCCGCCAAGAACTCGGTGATGGTGGAGAGCGTCTATGGTATCCGCACCGTGAAGGCCCTGGCGCTGGAGCCCACCCGCGCGGCGGACTGGGACCGCAAGGTGGCCCACACGGCGGATCTCAACATCCGGGCCAGCCAGCTCGCCAACTGGCCCGCCACGCTCGTGATGCCCCTGCAACGCTACAGCCAGTATGGCGTGATGATCCTGGGCTCCTACATCGCGCTCAACTCCAACAATCCGGTAGACGCGGGCACCCTGTTTGGCTTCATGATGCTGGGCGGGCGCGTCGCCGGGCCGCTCGTCAGCCTGGCCGGGGTCATGGAGCATGTGCAGGAGGCCCAGGCCGCGGTCTACCAGGTCGCCTCCGTGCTCAACCGCCCGAATGAAAGACGCGCCCTCACCCACGGCCTGCGCCCCCGGTTCGAGGGCGCCATCGAGTTCGATGACGTGACCTTCCGCTATGAGGGCACCAAAACCCCGGCCCTGGATAGAATGAGCTTCAAAATCCCGGCCGGCACCATGCTGGGGCTGGTCGGCCGCTCCGGCTCGGGCAAATCCACCGTCACGAGGCTCTTGCAGGGCATCAACCGGGACTATTCCGGCGCCATAAAAATCGACGGCAACGACATGCGTGAGATCAACCTGCGCCATCTGCGCAAGAATTTCGGCATGGTGTTGCAGGATAATTTTCTGTTCCGTGGCTCGGTGCGGGAGAATATCCTGGCCGGGCGCCCTGGCCTGTCGTTCGAGGATGCGGTGCAGGCCGCCCGGCTCGCCGGCGCCGAGGAATTCATCGAGCGCCTGCCCCAAGGCTACGACACCTTCATCCAGGAGGGCTCACCCAACCTCTCCGGCGGGCAGAAGCAGCGCCTCGCCATCGCGCGCGCCATCGTCTCGGACCCTCGGGTATTGATTTTGGATGAGGCGACCTCGGCGCTCGACCCGGAGAGCGAAGCGCTGGTCAACGCCAACCTGCTACGCATCGCCTCGGGCCGCACCATGGTCATCGTCTCGCACCGGCTCTCCTCGTTGATCGACTGTGACCTGATCATGGTACTGGACCATGGCCGGACGATGGATATCGGCACGCATCACGAGCTGGTGGAGCGCTGCGCCATCTATCGTCACCTCTGGCTACAGCAGAACCGCCACCTCGACCCGGAAGGAAACGCCTATGCCAAGCCCGCTCCGGCGCTTAACCCTGGGGAGTAGCCCGCGCGCCGTGGCACGGGGCGGGCCCGAGGCGCTGCCCCTGGTCGCGCTGGAGTTCCAGTCGCCCACGGCGGCCATCATCGCGACCCCCGTGCCGCGCATGGCGGGCTACACCAATTATTTCGTCACCGCGCTGGTGTTCAGCATGCTGCTCATCGCGGGCACCATGCACACGGATAAAATCGTCGCCGCCAATGGCGAGCTGGTCTCCAGCGCGCCCAACTCCACCATCCAGGCGTTCAACGCCACCTCCATCGTGCAGAGTATCGACGTGCATTCCGGCGAGCTGGTCAACAAGGGCCAGTTGCTGGCCACGCTCAACCCGACCTACGCCACCGCCGACCTCACCTCGCTCACGCAGCAGCAACAGCTCTATTCCGCCGAGGTCGCCCAGCTCCAGGCGCAGGAGAATGGCAAGCCCTATGTGCCGGACCCGGCCAATCCGCAATCCGCCCTGCAGGCGCAGACCTACAACCAGCAGGTCGGCCAGTTTCAATTCACGATGCAGGACGATGCGCAAAAGATCAGCGAGCTGAAGACCGAGATTGCGGGCTATGACGGCCAGGCGGCCTATTACCGGCAACGGCTCGGTATCGCCACGAATGTCGAAAACATGCGTAAATCCCTGCAAAAAATGCAAGTGGGCAGCAGGTTGGATACGCTAGCCGCCACCGATGAGCGGGTGAATATCCAGGCCGAACTCTCGAACGCTGTCTCCTCTGCCGCCGCCGATGCGCGCCAACTCGCCGCCCAGCAGGCCGAGCGCGCGGGCTACGCCGAGCAATGGAAGGCGACCGTCTCCCAGCAGCTCGCCACCGCCATCGATAATCTGGCGCAGGCGCAGCAGCAGCTCACCAAGGCGAGGCTGGCGGACCAGTTGGTCGCCCTCACCGCGCCGCAGGACGCCATCGTGCAATCCATCGCTTCGGTATCCGCGGGCTCCATCCTGCAAGCTGGGCAGACGCTGATGGAACTCGCCCCCGTGGACGCGCCCCTCACGGTCGAGGCGGATATCCAGGCCGACGAGTCCGGCTATGTGCATGTCGGGAACCGGGTGAACATCAAATTCGACACGCTGCCGTTTTTGCAGTTCGGCACCGCGCGGGGCACCGTTGTCTCCATCAGCCCGGAGAGCTTCAACCCGCTCGACCAGCAGGCCGCCGCCACCAATGGCGCGCCGCTGCCCGGCACACCGCGAACCCTGTACTACAAGACCGAGATCGCGCTCGATGTGCTGAACCTGCATAACGTGCCGCCCGGCTTCCGGCTGGTGCCGGGGATGCCGCTGGAGGCGGATATGATGGTAGGGACGCGGACCATCCTGGGCTATTTCCTGCAACAGATGATGCCGGTGGCCTATAACAGCCTGCATGAGCCCTGAGACAGGAATTTAGGGTAGGGATGCGCCTGCAATCCAAGCTCACGGACCGCCTGGCCGCCCGCAGCCCGCAAGGTGCGCTGGCCCGCGCCCGGACGTTGCAGAGTGAGCGCCAGCACGCCCGCGCCTTCAAACTCTTCAGCCTCGCCGCATCGGCCGGAATCACCGAGGCCGAGCGCGCGCTCGGCCTCTATTATCTGAGCGGCCAGGGCGTGCCGCCCAACACCACCCAGGCCGCGCGCTGGCTCGGCCTCGCCGCTGAAAAAAACGACATCGAATCCCAGCGCCAACTCGCCACCCTGAGTTTGTTGGGTACAGCCAGCCCGGCAGGCGGCCTGTTCACGGCGGGCGCATCATCCGGCGCGGATTTCAACGCCGCCCTGCGCTGGGCGCTGCCCGCAGCCACGGCGGGAGATGTCGAATCCCAGGTGCTCATGGGCTTCATCCACATGGTCGGCCCGGGCTCGCTGCGCGACAACGACAAAGCCATCGAATGGTTCGCCAAGGCCGCCGCTACGGGTTCGCCGCAGGGCCATCTGGGCGTGGGCACGCTCAGCCTGTACCGCGCGGACACCGATGCGAAGACCTTCGCCGCGCTGGCGCATATCCGCGCCGCAGCGGAGGCCGGCTTGACTGCCGGGCATCACTATCTGGCCTTCGTCCATGAGCACGCCATCGGCGTGCAGGGCGATCCCAGCCTCGCGACGCAGCACTATGCCCTGGCAGCCAATGGCGGCATCCGAGACGCCCAGACCCAATATGGCTACCGGCTGCTGCACGGCATCGGCGCCAAAGCCAACCCGGTGGAAGGTGAAACCTGGCTGCGCCGGGCTGGGCTCGCGGGGGACGCGCAGGCGGCCGCATTGGTCGCGGGCATCTATCTCGAAGGCGGGGAGCTGCCCCCCAGTTTCGCGGAGGCGGCCAACTGGTTTCGCCTCGCCGCCGAGGCCGGGCACAGCGGCTCGGCGCGGGCACTGGGCCTGTTCTACCTCACCGGCACGGGTGTCGCGCGGGACGCCGATGCGGCCGCCATCTGGTTCCGCCAGGCCGCCCAGGGGGGTGACACGCTGGCCCAGTGCGACCTCGCGACCCTGCTGCTGAGCGGTCGCACCCGCCCTAACTTCACCGAGATTACGCCGGTGCATGAATGGTTCGAGAAGGCCGCCGAATCGGGCGACCTCATCGCCGCCTTTAACTACGCGGTATGCCTTGCCCGGGGACTGGGCATGGCCCAGGACGATGCAAGGGCTGCGATATATTTTCGCCGCGCGGCGGAGGGCATCGTGAACGCGCAGTACTGGTACGGCACGCTGCTGCTCGAAGGCCGCGGCGTGGCGACGGACCCTGAAGAGGCCAGGATATGGCTGCAAAGAGCCGCCGATTTCGGCGCGGCGGACGCGCAGGTCAGCCTCGCGCTGCTACATCTGACCGGCCAGGGCGGCCCGGCGGACGCGGCCCGCGCCCGGGACCTCTATGAACAGGCCGCCGCCCAGGGCCATGTGGAGGCGATGTTCGCGCTGGGTGTTCTATATGGCGGCGGGCACGACCTCCCGGCGGACCGCGCCCGCTCGCTCGCCTGGTATTGGGCGGCGGCGGAAAAAAACCACGCCAGATCCGCCCTGATGCTGGGCCGATATCTCAACCTCGGCATCGCCACCGCGCGGGACCCGGAGGCCGCCCTGCACTGGTTCACCCGGGCGCTGCAGGCGGGCATCGCGGAGGCCGCGCCGGAGATCGCGGCGCTGCAACAAGTTGCCACGCCGTAATTCGCCGCTCGGCCCCGCTGCCGCCGCCTGGATGCGGGGGCGCGCGGGTGGGCAGCAGGCCATCCAGTGGCTGGAACGCGCCGCCCGGTTGGCGCCGAACGATCCGCGAATCGCGCTGGAGCTGGCGCAGGCGCGGCTGAACAGCGGCACGGCAGCCAACGTGACGGAGGCCGCCACCGCCTACGCGCAACTGGCCGAGAAGCACGAAGCACTGCCCGCCTGGCTCGGCCTCGCGATGGCCCGCCACCGGCTGGGGGACGCAGCCGGCGCTGCGGCGGCGCTCGAATCCCTGCTCGCCCGTCACTACATCCCCGAGGAGCCCGGTTTTGCCGAGCTCGCCCACAACATCGCGATCGCGGCGGGCCGGCCGCTGGGCGGCAATGGCCCCGTCATCACCCGCACCGAGGGCGTGGTCGCCCCGGCGAAATCGGGGCTCATCGGCTGGGCCACCTGCCGCGTCGCGCCGCGGACCCCGCCGCAGCTCAAGCTCCATGATGCGACCGGGGCGCAAAGAACGGTCAAATTTGGCAGAGTTCTGCCTGCGGACGATGATTCACCTCTGCTGGAGCGCCACAGTTTCAGAATCTCCCACCGCCAGCTCCATGGCCTCACGCCACCCTTTCACCTGATCACGGCGGACGGGGGCGAGCTTATGGGCAGTCCGGTCGACCCCGCTATCCTGCAACTTCCGCCAACCCCGGCCCGCCGACGCGGCAGGCCACCCGCCGAGCCGCCCGCACCGCGCCCGTTTTGCGTCATCATCCCCGTGTTCCGTGGCCTGCGGGAGACGCAGGATTGCCTGCACGCGCTGCAATCCGCCCTGGCGCCGGGTACGCCGTGCATCGTGGTGGATGACGCGACACCTGAGCCAGCCCTCGCCGCCTGGCTGGACGCGCAGGCGGCAGCCGGGCGCTTCACCCTGCTGCGCCACGCACAAAACCGGGGTTTTCCCGCCGCGGTGAATACCGGGCTCGCCGCCGCGCACAGCCGGGATGTGCTGCTGCTCAACAGCGACACGCTGGTGCCCGCCCGCGCGGTGGAAACCCTCCGCCGGGTGGCCTACGCACGGGCCGATACCGGCTCGGTCACGCCGCTCTCCAACGCCGCCAGCATCCTCAGCTACCCCAACCGCCGGGGTGGCAACGCCGCACCCGACCTGCCCGGAACGGAGCGCCTGAACGTCCTCGCCCATGCGGCGAATGGCGATAGATCCGTCGAGATCCCCACCGGCGTCGGCTTCTGTATGTATCTGCGACACGACTGCCTGGAAGCGACCGGCGGCTTCCGCGCCGAGGTCTTCGCCCAGGGCTACGGCGAGGAGAACGATTGGTGCCTGCGCGCCCGGCATCTGGGATTTGCCCCTCGCGCTGCGCCGGGCGCCTATGTCGCACATCTGGGCGGCGTGTCCTTCGGCGCGGCGGCGCAGGCGCTCATGGGTCGCAACCTCGCGCTGCTGAACGCGCTCTATCCCGGCTATCATGCGCTCGTCATGGCGCATATCGCGGCGGACCCGCTGCGCCCGGCGCGCGCGCGGATCGACGCGCTGCGCCTGCGCGCCAGCCACTCCGGGCAGGAGGCGGTCCTGTTGGTGTCGCACAACCATGGCGGCGGCGTGGCGCGCCAGGTGGCCCGGCATATGGCGGCGCTGCGCGCGCAGAACCTCCGGCCTCTGCTGCTCACCACCCAATTCCCTGAAAACCCGACGCGAACGCCCTACCCCTGGCCGGCCTGCCTCAGCGAGGGTGCGCCAGACGATACAACGAATCTCACCTTTAATCTCGCGCAGGATGAACCCGCCCTGCTGGCCCTGCTGCATGACTTGCGCGTTTCCTCGGTGGCGCTGCACCACAGCCTCGGCCATCATCCGGGCGTGCGCGGGCTCGCGGCACGGCTCACCGTCCCCATGGATATCTTCATCCACGACTACGGCGCCTTCTGCCCGCGCGTGAACCTGCTCGCTCCGGAGGATAAAGCCACGCCGGCGCGCTATTGCGGCGAGCCCGATTTGAGCGCCTGCACCGCCTGCTGCGCGCGGGCGCGGGCGGGCATCCCGGAAAATCTATCGCCGCGCGCCCTGCTGGCGCGCTCCGCGCGGGAGTTCGCCACGGCGCGCTCCGTCATCGCGCCATCGGCGGACGCCGCCCGGCGCATCAACCGGCATTTTCCCGGTATCAAACCCGCAATCACCCCGTGGGAGGACGACCTGATCCCGTCCAGCCTCCGCCCACCGGCTGACGGCCCGCGCCGAGTCGTCATCATCGGCGGGATCAGCGCGGCCAAAGGACTGGAGCCGCTCATCGCCTGCGCGCGGGACGCCGCGCAGCGCTCCCTCGGCCTCGAATTCATCCTGATCGGCGCCAGCGCCGATGACGCCAGGCTGCTGGACGCCGGGGTCTTCGTCACCGGCCACTATGCCGAGGGCCAGGCCACCGGCCTGATTACCAGCTTTCAGCCGGACCTCGTGTTCCTGCCCTCGATCTGGCCTGAGACCTGGTGCTTCGCCTTGAGCGAGGCCTGGCGCGCCGGACTGTACGCCATTGCGTTCAATCTTGGTGCCCAGGCAGAGCGCATCCACGCCACCGGGCGCGGCGCCACGCTGCCGCTGGGGTTGCCCGCCGCCCGGGTGAACGATTTTTTGCTGAGCTGGTCCCCCGCACCGCCGTAGTCCACCATGCACCTTTGCCGATGCTGCATATTTCATTAAGATGATTTAACGATACGCCGATATCAACCCGAGGAACGCTCATGGCTTCAGTCAAACCCACCCCGTCTCCAGCCGACGCCGGGCCAGCCGCGCCGCCCGCCGAGACCTCGCTCCAGGAGCTCAAGGTCACCGGCCATATGATGTCCCTGCCGACGGGGCTGTTTTGCTTCGTCAACGAGGCCAACCCGACCAGCGCGCGATACCATGGCATGCCGGGCGTGCGCGTCTCGCCGCCACCCTCGGGCGGACAGAATTTGGAGATCGTCGGCTTCCGTCCGGATGGCTGGCTGGACGCCAGGGGAGACGCCGCTTTAGTACGGGTCCATAGGGGCCCGGCCCAGGTGCTGGTCACCATCTACCAGCATCCCAACCAGCCCGGCGCAGCACCCAAGCTACAGGTCCGCCAGTTGCTGAGCGAGAACGACGGGCCGCAGGCCCCAGTGCCCGTCGCCGCGCCGGCGCCTCAGCGCATGGACTTTCTTGCCCATATTCAGGGCCAGGGCGACGTCGGCGCCCGGTTCGGGGAGTGGCTAGGCCAGCGCGGCGGCACCAGCTGGGTCGAGGGCTTCGCCATCTCCGCACCCGAGGGCGTCGCATCCTCGGATATCACCTACCAGGCCGTGCTCGGCCGCGGCTGGCTCAGCCCCTGGGTCGAGGCCGGGGAGTATTGCGGCTCCCGCGGCATGGCGCTGCCGCTGCTCGGCCTGCGCATCCGCCTCACCGGCCAGGCCGCGGAGCAATACGACCTCACCTACAGCGCCTCCTTCGTCGGCGGCGCCACCGCCGGGCCGGTCGGCAACGACGAGACCTGCGAGGGCGACACGCTCGCCCCGCTGGAGGCATTGCAGGTCACCCTCACACCGCGCACGCGCAAAGCAACCAAGGCAAAGCGCTGAACCGGCTGTGAACTTCCTCTTCGTCCACCAGAACTTCCCCGGCCAGTATCTGCACATCATCCGCAGCCTCCTGGCCGACAATGCGGCGCGCGACGGCACGCACCAGATCGTCTTCATGACCGAGCCGAACCGCAACAATATGAGCGGGGTGCGCAAGGTCACCTACGCCCGGCCGCCCTCCGTCTCCGCCAGCGTGCATCTGGATGCCCGCGAATTCGAGATGGCGACGCGGCGCAGCCAGGCCGCCTATAAGGGCGCGTTGCAGATCAAGGCGCTGGGCTACAGGCCGGACATCATCATCGGCCACCACGGTTGGGGGGAGATGCTCAATTTGACCGACGCTTTTCCCGGCGTGCCGATCCTCGGGTATTTTGAATTCTATTATCGTATTCTCGGCGCGGATGTGAATTTCGACCCCGAATTCCCCATGGCCGAGGCGCGCTATTCCGCTGTGCGCGGCAAAAATGCCGTTAACCTGCTGGCGCTTTCGCTCGAGCAATATGGCCAGTCCCCGACCCGGTGGCAGCATGGCACCTACCCGAAATGGACCCACAAGCAGATCCGCCTGCTGCATGAGGGCGTCGATCTGGAGGTCTGCAAACCGGACCCGCTGGCCCGCAAAACACCGCTCACCGTCGGCAGCCTCACGGTTAAACCGAGGCAGAAGCTGCTCACCTATGTCGCGCGCAACCTGGAGCCGTATCGCGGCTTCCACACGCTCATGCGCGCACTCCCGGAGATCCTGAAGGCACGGCCTGATGTCATCGTCTCGATGGTGGGCGGTGACGAGGTGAGCTACGGCGCGACCCCCGCCACCGGTGGCTCCTGGCGCGAGGTTATGTTGCGCGAGATGGGCGACCGACTCGACCTCAGCCGCGTGCATTTTCTTGGCAAGCTCCCCTATGAGCAGCATCTCGCTTTGCTCAAACGCTCCGATGCCCATGTATACCTATCGTACCCGTTCGTCGCCTCATGGTCCCTGCGGGAGGCGCTCGCCATCGGCTGCGTGGTGGTGGGCGGGGACACGGAGACCGTCACGGAATTTGTCACACACGGGGAAAACGGGCTGATCGCGCCGACGCTCGACGCCGCCGGGCTCGCCCGCACCATCCTCACCGCGCTCGGGGACAAAAAACTGGCGGCCCGCCTGCGCGCCGGCGCGCGGGCCTATGCCGAGCGGCATCTGGACCTCCATGATTATATCGCCAGCTACCGCGCCTATATCGAGGAGATCACCGGCCAGAGATTGCTCCCGCCAACGCCCGCGCGGCGCAGAATCCGTCCCTCACTTGGATAAATGGCCCCTCAGCACCGAAGTGAGCTGAGCAGCGGTGATGGTGGCCGGAAACAGATTCAAAAACCGGCCATCGCGCCCCATCAGATAGATATAGGTCGAGTGACTGATCACGCTGGCGCCGGATGCCTCGGCGTTATTCGCGTCGAACGCCACGTCATACTCATGCGCGACCCGGACGATCTGCGCGCGGCTCCCTGTCAGCCCGACCAGCTCCGGGCCGAATTTCAGCAGATAGGCGCGCAGCACCGGCGGCGTGTCGCGCGCCGGGTCGATCGTGATGAAAATCGGCACCACTTTACGCGCCAGTGGCCCCAGCGCATGCATCGCGAGCGCTATTTTTTGCAGCGTCAGCGGGCATTCATCCGGGCAATGACTATAGCCGAAAAACACCAGCATGTAGCGGCCCCGGTAGGTTGCATCGCTCACCATGTGGCCAAGCTGATCGGTGAGGTGGAACGCACCGCCGATCGGCGCACCCGGTGGGATGGCGGAGTTCACCGTGCTGGCCATCTGACCATCATTCGTGGGTGCGCCGTGCCATACCAATGCCGGGTCGATCGCGACCAGTGTCACCAACACCGCCAGCACGACGCTGAATGCCAATAAGATTTTACGCGACCGACTCATCGGCCACCTGCCCGCCGCAGCGCATCCATCACCACGCCAGGCGTCAACAGGCTCGGCAGAACGATCCCCCGCGGCGCGCCCGGCCCGTACACTACGTCCAGCGGCACGCCGTAACGATCAAAACGCTCGAGATACGCGGTGATCACAGGGCTCGGGCGCGTCCAGTCACCGCGCATGGCGGTCACATCCGCGGCCCGCAACGCCGGGGCCACCGGGCTGCGCTCCAGAACCGTCAGCGCATTGACCTTGCAGATCAGGCACCAGGCGGCGGTGATATCCACAAACACCACCCTGTTGCGGGCGACGAACCCGGGGATTCGCGCCTCATCAAAGGGCTGCCATATCGTGCTCACGGCGGGTGCTGCCACGCTCTGCTGTATCAAGCCCGGCAATATCCCCGCACTCAACCCAAGCCCGACCGCCAGGCCGGTCAGCGCCGGGCGCCACCGCTTTAGCAAACGTTTTTGCTGCCGCAGGAACAGCACCAGCAGAAAGATCCCCAAAACCACCCCGGTGATGATGGCGGCGTTTGGCGAGACCACGGCGCTGATCACCCAGACCAGCCACATCGCCGTGCCTAGTAGCAGGAAGCCCAGAACAACCTGCAATCTGACCATCCATGCGCCGGGCTTTGGCAGCCAGCCTACCAGCCTGGGGAGCGCCGCCACCACCAAATAGGGCAGCGCCATGCCCAGCCCGAGTGCCGTAAAAATCCCGATGATCGTCATCGGCCCGCGCGCCAGGGCGAAGCCCACCGCCGTGCCGATGAACGGCGCCGTGCAGGAGGCCGCCAGAACGCTCGCCAACACGCCGGTGAGGAAGGCAGCCAGGTGCTTTTTTGGCCCCACACCCAGCGCACCTACAAAGCCCGGCACGCCGATGGGCACCCACTCCCACAGGCTGGCCGCGAACAGGCTCGTCACCACCGCCATCGCGCCCAAAAACCATGGCTGCTGAAACTGTATCCCCCAGCCGATCGCGGCACCGGCCGCTTTCAATAAAACCAACGCCAGCGCGATCACCAGGAACGAGGCCATCACCCCGGCCGCTGTGGCTATCAGGCTGCGGCGGAACTCGCGCAGCGCCTGCCCCTTGGCCTCCGCCAGCCCGAATAGTTTGAGCGACAACACAGGCAGAACGCATGGCATCACGTTCAAAATCAGCCCGCCCAGCAGCGCGATCAGGATGATCAACGGGTCGAACCCGCCCGCGATACGCGGCATCTCCCCCAACACCGGAACGGCGCTGAACGTCGCCGCCTGACCATTCGCCTCGACCGTGAATGTCAGCGGCCGCCCCGCCACCGCGCTCGGCTTGCTGTCCGCCAGAAATACGCTCAGAACCGCGCGATGGCCCGTCCCGCCCAGTTGAATTTTTGGGCTCCCCGGCGTCGGCCCCAGGGTCCCCTCCACGAACATATCCGGGGCCTCAATCGCGCTCTGGCTGCGCAGCGAGACCGATAATTCCGCGCCAGGGCCGCCCTTGGGCGAGACGATCACGGATGCGAGCGATAATCCGGCGTCGGTGAGGCTGCCTGGAATCCGCGTCCAAGCCTGGGCGATGAGCGGCGCTCGTGCGCCCGGTGTCGCCAGGCCCGCCGGCAGCCGCAGCGTGAATGCCGCCGTGTAGGGAACGCAGATATCCTTGCAGGCGGCATAATGCACCAGCGCATGGAGCAGAACCGGCCCGCCCGGCTGGCGCATCGTCACCGCGATCGGCAGGACGACGTTCTTCTCATACCCCTGGGTGATCAGCCCATCGAGCCGGAAGCGTTTTGGCGCCGACCAGTATATGGCAGCGGACTTCAGGTTCTGCGAGCCACTCCAGTCGATGGATGGCGGGAATCCCGCGTCGCCCGGGCTGCGCCAATAGGCGTGCCAACCCGGTGCCAGGCGGATCTGCAACGCCGCGTCCAGCTGCCCCGCCGAGCCCGTGGCCCGCACTGCGGTCATCATCCGCGCCGCCGCGTGGGCATCGCCGATCCATGGCGTGCTCGCGGCGAATACTGGGGAGGCTGCAAAAAACAGGCACACGACCAGCACCATCGTTCGGAATGTCGTTCTGATCGAAATGCCCATATGCAAACCCGCCCCTGTCATCATCGCACAGCCAACTCAGAGCCTATTTACGGGCGGCTGCCAAATTCGTGGTTTTACGCTGCAATAATTCCCAATCCTGCATCACCCACAGCACATCCCGGGCGAAGCCCGGCACGGAGAAGACCAGCGCGATCAACGGCGCGAGAGACAATCTTCCAAGCTTCGCTAATCTGGGCGTCCCGATGCGGGATAGCCTCCTCGCGCCGCTTTTCAAGCGTCACGCCCCGCGCCCGCCTGCTGCCTGAACGCGCGCGGTGAGCGCCCCGCCCGCTTGGCAAAAAACCGGGAAAAATACGCGCTGTCGGAAAATCCGAGATCATGCGCCGCTTCCCCCACCGTCATATTCGTATAGAGTA
This sequence comes from Pseudomonadota bacterium, assembly GCA_021798575.1. Classification (GTDB taxonomy): domain Bacteria; phylum Pseudomonadota; class Alphaproteobacteria; order Acetobacterales; family Acetobacteraceae; genus Acidocella. The sequence goes on from JAJZGI010000006.1 coordinate 50,614, forward strand.
ACACTCTTTGCGCCTCCAGGAATATCCGGTCCTGCACCATCAACATCGGCGCCTGCCGGGCCACCTGCACGCAGGCGCGGCGTAGCTGCGCCTCCGTCACCCGCAGCAGCGCCACGTACCGCGACAATGAGAGCCCGGCCGCGTAATGGATTTCGATAAAATCCCGGAACCGCGCCACCAGCGCCGTGCTCCGGCTGGCGGCGGTGAATCCTGGCTGCGCCGCGTGGTGCAGAAACCTCAGCACGGTCACCAGAACACAAAGCAAATGCCCCTCGATGGCCGCCGTATAACCGGGCGCATTCCACACCAGCTCCTGGGCCAGAATCCTCAACCGGCCCAACGCATCCATCTCGCCCGCAACCGGCAGGCTCAAGGGTGCCGCAAATAACGCTGCAAAACCTGGCTCGCGCGCGACCAGCTCGCGCCAATAGGCATCCGCGATCGTCAGCACCCAGCCGGCCGCCGTGGGCGTATAGGTAAAACCATGCACCGTCCGCGCCGGTATCAGCAATATGCACGGCGCCTCGAATCGCATCGTCTCACCGTCGGCCAAGAGAACCCCGCTGCCCTCCTGGATGAAAAACACATGGTTCAGATTGGCGTGGGTATGCGCGCGGATATTCCAGTCATTCGGCCTGGATCTGTCCTCCAGCGGCTCCAGATGCAGAAACCGCGGGCCGATCTCGCGTCTCGGCTCGCCATAGAGGAAGAAGCTCGGAACCTCCGTATCCCGCTGGGCTGCACCGCGTGGCATCATCCGGCCTCTCGAATCACTTTGATCGAAAAGTCTAACTTTTTTGCGGCTTTGTCCATCGCCCGCCGGGCCCACCGGCGCGATAAAGCAGCATAAAAACCCATGCCGCCAGGGGAACCGCCATCAAATGCGTACAAAAATCGCGATCATCGGTGCGGGTCCGGCGGGCTTGTTTCTCGCGCATCTGCTCTACCAGAACGGCGTCGACTGCGTCATCCTGGAAAACCGCACACGCGCCTATGTCGAGGGCAGGGTCAGGGCCGGGATTCTGGAGCAGATCACGGTCGATCTCATGGAGAGCCTCGGCCTGGCTGCCAGGATGCGCCGGGAGGGTCTCGTCCATGCCGGTATCAACCTCGCGGTCGATGGCAAGATCTTCAGGATCGACATGGCGGACCTCACCGGCTCCACCGTGATGGTCTATGGCCAGCAGGAGGTCATGCACGACCTGTTCGGTGCCGCCCTGGCGCGCGGTATCACCATCATCTTCGAGGCCGCGCGGGTCCAGCCGCACGAGGTCGACTCCTCGCAGCCCCACGTCAACTGGCGCGAGGGTGGCGTGGAGCGCCGGTTGGATTGTGACTATATCGTCGGCTGCGATGGTTTCCACGGCATCAGCCGCGCCAGTATTCCAGCCAATAGCCTGAACATCTACGAGCGCGTCTATCCGTTCGGCTGGCTCGGAATCCTGGCGGATGTGCCGCCCGCCAACCATGAGCTCATCTACGCCAACCATGCGCACGGCTTCGCCCTGGCCAGTATGCGCTCTTCCACCCGCAGCCGGTATTATATTCAATGCGCGCTGGATGAGCGGCTCGAAGACTGGCCGGATGAACGCTTCTGGGACGAGCTCTGCCTGCGCCTTGGGCCACACACCGCGCCGCACGTCGCGCGCGGCCCATCCTTCGAGAAGAGCGTCGCCCCGCTGCGCAGCTTCGTCGCCGAGCCGATGCGTCATGGTCGCCTGTTCCTGGCCGGAGACGCCGCGCATATCGTGCCGCCCACCGGGGCCAAGGGCATGAATCTCGCGGTCTCGGACGTGATTCTGCTGGCCCGGGCCTTCACGCAATTCTACACCAAAAACTCCACGGCGGGCCTCGATGCCTATTCGGCGAGCGCGCTGGCCCGGGTATGGAAGGCCGAGCGTTTCTCCTGGTGGTTCACCGGTATCACCCATCGCTTCCCCGAAATGGACAGTTTCACCCGGAAAATGCAGCTTGCGGAGCTGAACTATATCCGCAGTTCCCGCGCCGCGCAGACGACACTGGCGGAAAACTATGTCGGCCTACCGTTGAATTAGGGAAAGACCTCAAATGTTTATCCGAGTGAGGGACATCGACATCCACGTGCAGCAGGAGGGCCCGGCGCAGGCGCCGCCCGTGGTGCTGCTGCACTCACTGGGGACCAACGCCCATATCTGGGATGACCAGGCCCGTGAACTGGCCAGAAACCACCACGTCATAAGGCCGGATCTGCGCGGCCACGGGCTGACGAGCTGCACGCCCGGCCCCTATAGCATGGAACTGTTCGTGGATGACCTGCTCGGCCTGCTCGAGGCGCTGGGTCTCCGGCAGATCCATCTCGGCGGCATTTCCATTGGCGGGCTGATCGCCCAGGCATTCGCCGCCGCCCATCCACAGCGCCTCGCCTCCCTCATCCTCATCGATACGGCGATGGCATTCCCCCCGCCGCAATCCTGGACCGAGCGCGCGGCGCTGGTCCGTGCACAGGGTCTCATCGCCATCGCGGATGCGGTGATCAGCCGCTGGGTGACGCCGGATTTTTCAGCCACCCCCACCACCGCCGGCCTGCGCGCCATGCTGTTGCGCACCCCGGTGGAGGGCTATGCCGCGGCGGCCGAGGCGCTGGCGACGGCGGACCTCACCCACGCCACCGCCACGCTGCAAATCCCCACGCTGGTCATCGTGGGCGCGCAGGACCCCTCCACGCCGATCGCCACCGCCCAGGCCCTGCACGCCGCCATCACCGGCTCGTCCCTGTGCATCGTTCCGGGTGCCGCGCATATTCCGCTCGTTGAAAAACCCGAGGAAATTACCGCCGCCATGCTGAATTTCCTCAATCCGCCGATAACCGACTACGCCGCCGCTGGCATGGCGGTGCGCACCCAGGTGCTCGGCGCGGCGCATGTCGCCCGGGCAGCGCGGAATACTACCGATCTCGACCGGGATTTCCAGGCCTTCATCACGCGCACGGCCTGGGGCGGCGTGTGGGCGCGCCCGGGGCTGGAGCGGCGCACGCGCTCCCTGCTCACCATCACCATGATGGCCTCGCTAGGCCATGAGGAGGAACTGAAACTCCATCTGCGCGCCAGCCAGAACACCGGCGTCACCCAGGCGGATATCACGGAGGTACTGATGCAGGTCGCCGTCTATGCCGGCGTCCCCGCCGCCAATTCCGCCTTCCGGATCGCCAAGGAAGTTTTTGCGGAGACCCAACCATGAACTTCAGCAATACGGTGTTCCGCGCCTACGCGCCCGGCACCCAGCCCGACAATAACACCCCCGCCTATCGCAGCACGCAATGGCGCCACCCCGCCAGAGCCCTGCTCAAAATCCCGCAGACCCTCACCGAGCTCACCGGCCCGCGTTTTTCCCCGACGCAGTTTCCACCCATCGAAAATATGGCCATGCACGCAGGGCGCGAGGCGTTGGGCGAGCGCATCATCGTCGCGGGCCATGTGCGCGATGAGGATGGAATGCCGGTCGCAGGCACGATGCTCGAGATCTGGCAGGCCAATGCGGCGGGCCGCTATAACCACGCGCGCGATACGCATGACGCCCCGCTCGACCAAAATTTCACGGGCGCTGGCCGGGTCTTTACCGATGCCGATGGCGGCTACCGGTTCGTCACCATCAAGCCTGGCGCCTACCCATGGGGCAACCACCCGAACGCCTGGCGGCCCAATCACATCCATTTCTCGCTCTTCGGCCCCGGCTACGCGACCCGCCTGATCACCCAGATGTACTTTCCCGGCGATCCGCTGCTCAGTCTGGACCCTATTTTCCAAGCGACGGCGGACGTCGCCGCCCGCAACCGGCTGGTCTCCAGCTTCGACCTCGCCCTCACGCAGCCCGACCACGCGCTCGGCTACCGGTTCGATATCGTGCTACGCGGCCGGCTGGCCACGCCGATGGAGGAGTGATCCATGCAGCACACCACCACCAGCCAGACCATCGGCCCCTACTGGCACCTGCTCGAGGATTCCTCCTGGCAGGATCTGACCCGTTTCGGCGCGGATGGCGAGGTCATCCATGTCACCGGCCATGTGCTGGACGGCTCCGGCACGCCGCTGGCCGACGCCTGCGTGGAGATCTGGCAGTCATCTCCCCCCGCGTCCCAGAGCTTCACCGGCTTTGGCCGCTCCGCCACCGATGCCACGGGCACGTTTCACTTCACAACCATCAAACCCCAGCCGGTACCCGGCCCCGGCAACGCATCGCAGGCGCCCCACCTCGCCTTGACGATCATGGCGCGCGGCCTGCTGTTCCACCTCTCCACGCGCCTGTATTTTGCCGATGATCCCGCCAATGCGGACGACCCTATCCTCAGCCTCATCGAATCGCCAGAGCGCCGCGCGACCCTGCTGGCCCGGCAGACAGCGCCCGGCACCTGGAGTCTTGATATTCATTTGCAGGGCGATGCCGAAACGGTTTTTTTAGAGATATGATATCCATACCCAAGGAGCAAACCGCTGAACGTGAATGACGCCTTTATCTGCGACTTTGTCCGCACGCCTTTTGGCCGCTATGGCGGCGCTTTGCGCAACGTCCGGGCCGACGACCTGGCGGCGCATCCACTCCGCGTCCTCATGGCGCGCCACCCGCGGCTGGACTGGGAGGCGGTCGATGACGTGATCCTCGGCTGCGCCAACCAGGCGGGGGAGGACAACCGCAACATCGCCCGCATGGCGCTGCTGCTGGCCGGGCTGCCGGTCTGCGTCCCCGGCTCCACCGTCAACCGGCTCTGCGGCTCCGGGCTGGATGCGCTGGGCACGGCGGCGCGCGCCATCCGCTCGGGCGAGGCGCAGTTGATGCTCGCCGGCGGCGCCGAGAGCATGACCCGCGCGCCCTTCGTCACGCCAAAGGCCCATGAGGCCTTCGCTCGCGCGCCTGAAATCCATGATACCACCATCGGCTGGCGATTCGTGAACCGGCTCCTGAAAGCGCAATACGGCGTCGATTCGATGCCCGAGACCGGCGAGAATGTCGCGGAGGATTTCCATATCTCGCGCCACGACCAGGATCTCTTCGCCTGGCGCAGCCAGATGAAGACCGGCGCCGCCCAAGCCGCCGGCTATTTCACCCGCGAGATCGCGCCGATCACCGTCCCAGGCGCCAAAATTGATACGCTGGTCGAGCATGACGAACATCCGAGGCCGGATACGAGCCTGGAGGGTCTGGCGCGGCTCAAAACCCCGTTCCGTAACCCGGGCACGGTCACCGCGGGCAACACCGCGGGCGTGAATGACGGTGCGGGCGCGCTCATCCTCGCCAGCGCCGCCGCTGCGCACACGCACGGCCTCACGCCTCGGGCGCGTATCGTTTCCATGGCAACCGCAGGCGTGGCACCCCGCGTCATGGGCATCGGCCCGCTGCCCGCCATCCAGAAGCTTCTGGCAAAATGCAGCCTTTCTCTGCACCAGATCGACATCATCGAGCTGAACGAGGCCTTCGCGTCGCAGGCGCTCGCGGTCACACGCGGCCTCGGGCTGAATGACGACGACCCGCGGGTCAACCCGCATGGGGGTGCCATCGCCATCGGCCACCCGCTCGGCGCGTCGGGCGCGCGCATCGTCATGACCGCCGTCAACGCGCTGGAGCATATCGGCGGGCAGCGCGCCATCGCCGCCATGTGTGTCGGCGTCGGCCAGGGCATCGCCATGCTGATCGAAAAAACCTGATGTCGCTCGCCGAACAGACGGCGGCGACGCCCGCCATGCTGGGGCTGTTCTCGCCGGGCGCCACCGTGCAGGCCATGCTGGACGTGGAGGCAGCACTGGCCCAGGCGGGCGCCGCTACAGGCCTGATCTCCGCGCAATCCGCGCTCGCCATCGGCAACGCCTGCCAGGGCGCCGACATCGACCTCGAGCTTCTGGCCGATGACGCCAGGCACAGCGGCACGCTCGTCATTCCGCTCGTGCAGTGGCTCAAATCCCGCGTCCCCGGGCATGAGAGCGCCGTCCATGTCGGCGGCACCAGCCAGGACATCATCGACACCGCGATGGTCCTGCAACTGCGCGCGGGCGTCGCGCTCTTGCAGGCCGATCTCTCACGCATGGCCGATGCCGCCGCCACGCTGGCGCAGGCACACACCGCGACACCCCTGGCCGGTCGCACCCTCCTGCAACCCGCGCTGCCGATCACCCTGGGGCTGAAGGCCGCCTACTGGCTGGCCGCCATCACCGACTCCCGCCGCGCGATCGCGCACGCGAGCGCCACGGCGTTCTTCCTGCAATGCGGCGGTGCCGCCGGAACGTTGGACGTACCGGGCGAGAATTATCCGGCCTTCGTACAGGCATTCGCAGGCGCGCTGGCGCTGCCCGTCGGCCTGCCCTGGCACACCGCGCGGGCACCCCTGGTCCGGCTCGCCTCATCCATCGCCGCAGCCGTCGGCGCTGCGGGGAAAATCGGCACGGACATCGCGCTGATGATGCAGCCTGAAATCGGCGAGGCCGCCGAACCCGCGGCACCTGGTCGCGGTGGCTCCTCCGCCATGGCGCATAAGCGCAACCCCACACTCAGCATCGCCGCCCGCGCCGCCGCCATCCGGATGCCGGGCTATATCGCCACGCTCCTCGCCGCCCAGGACCAGGCACACGAGCGCGCCGCCGGCGCCTGGCAGGCGGAGGCCGTGACCTGGACGGCCCTGATACTCTGCGCGAGCGGTGGTCTCGCCGCCATCGCACAGGCGTTGCCCGGGCTCGAGATCAACCCGCAGCGCATGGCCGAAAATCTGGCTCAGCTCGCCCCTGCCCAACCCTCCGCCGCCATCCCCCACCTCATCGAAACCGCCCTGGCCGATCACCAGGCCTTCCAAGGCACCCGCGCGCATGATTGACAAATTTGTCCCCGATATCGCCGCCGCCCTCAAAGGCATCGCCGATGATTCCGTCATCATGATTGGTGGGTTCGGCGCGGTCGGCTCCCCCAATGCGCTCATCGATGGCTTGCTGGAGCTGAACCTGAAAGGCCTGACCATCGTCGCGAACAATGCCGGTGCCGCGTTCGGCGGCCTGCCCAAACTCATGCAGGCCGGTTCCATCCGTAAGGTCGTCTGCTCCTACCCCAAGGGCGTTGAAAAATCGGTCTTCGTGGAATTATACCGGGACGGCAAAATCGAGCTGGAGCTCGTCCCGCAAGGCACGCTGGCGGAGCGCATCCGCGCGGCCGGCGCGGGTATTCCGGCCTTTTTCACCCCCACAGGCGCCGGCACGCTGCTCACCGAGAACCGGGAGACCCGCGTCATCAATGGCAGGCTCTGCGTGTTGGAGGACGCTCTGTTCGCCGACGCCGCCCTGGTGGAGGCCTGGCAGGCCGACCGCTGGGGCAATCTCACCTACCGCTTGGCGGGGCGGAATTTCAACCCTGTCATGGCCGGCGCCGCGAAACTCACCATCGTGCAGACCCAGCACAGGGTCGCGCTGGGTGAGCTCGCCCCCGATCACGTCATCACCCCGGGTATCTACGTGGACCGAGTCGTCCACGTGCCCTACGGCGACCCAGAAATTTAGAGGTATGCGCATGTCAGCAGCCATTCCACTCAAAACCCTGTCGCGGGATGCGATGGCGGCGCGCATCGCGTCCGACATCCCGGAGGGCTGGGTCGTCAATCTCGGCATCGGCGCGCCGACCCTGGTGGCCAACCACGTCCCCGCCACGCGCGAGGTCATCTTCCATTCCGAGAACGGCGTGCTGGGCGTCGGCCCGGCGCCCGCGCCGCACCACACTAACCCCTGGCTCATCAACGCGGGCAAGCAGCATATCACCCTGCGCGACGGCGCCAGCATCATCGGCCATGCCGACAGCTTCGCCATCATCCGCGGCGGCCATCTGGACCTCGCGGTACTCGGCGGCTACGAGGTCGCGCAGAACGGCGACCTCGCCAACTGGTCAACCGGCCCGGACGATATCGCACCCGGTGTCGGCGGCGCGATGGACCTCGGCGCGGGTGCCAAGCGGGTCTGGATCCTGATGGACCATGTGAGCAAATCCGGCGCGTCGAAGCTCGTGGAAAAATGCAGTTATCCGCTCACCGCGCTGGGCTCGGTCACACGCGTCTACACCAACATCGCGGTCATCGACATCACCGCGCGCGGATTTGTCCTGTGTGAGGCCGCACCGGGCCTCAGCTTCGAGGACATCCAGAACCACACGGAGGCAAAATTACATCTTCCATAATCTGTTGCGCTTTACAGGGCCAACGCTGTAAGTTATACTTCATAACATAATAAACCGGGCGCCAGGGGATAGACGATCATGACCGCCGACAATTCGCCTCGTCCGCACCTTACCCCCGCTTCATTAAACCGTCTGCTGCGCCCGCGCTCCATCGCCATCATCGGCGCCTCCGCCACGCCGGGCTCGCTCGGTGCCAGCGTGCTGGGCAATCTGGAGCGCCAGCGCTACGTGGGGGAAATCCATCTCGTCAACCCCAACCGCGCGGAGATCAACGGCAGGCCATGCGTGGCCTCCGCGCTGGATCTCCCCCCGGGCATCGATTGCGCGGTGCTCGCCGTGCCGCGCGCGGCGGTGCTGCAAGCGGTGCGGGACTGCGCGGCGCGCAATATCGGCGGTGTCATCATCTACGCCGTCGGCTTCGCCGAATCCGGCCCAGAGGGCCTCACGCAACAGCAGGAGATCGCCCGGATCGCTGTGCAATCCGGCATGGTGATCGAAGGGCCGAACTGCCTCGGCATGGTGAACTATATCGACGGCGCACCGCTCACCTTCGTCGAGACTCCAGCCCGCAGATTGACCGGCCAGGGTGTCGCCATCGTCAGCCAGAGCGGCGCCATCGCGGCGATCCTCAGCGTCTCGTTGCATAATCGCGACGTCGCGCTGTCCTTCACCGTCTCCACGGGGAACGAGGCCGTCAGCGGCGTGGAGGACTATCTGGAATATATGATCGAAGATGAGCAGACATCGGTCATCACCCTCATCGCCGAACATTTCCGGGACCCACAGCGCCTGCTCACCCTCGCCCGCCGCGCCGCCGCGCTGGGCAAGCCCGTCGTCCTGCTGCACCCTGGCCGCAGCCAGGCCGCGCGCGCCTCCGCCGCCACCCACACCGGCGCCATGGTGGGGGACGATGCGGTGATGCGCGTGATGGTGCAGGACGCCGGGTTCATCCTCGTCGAATCCCTGGCGGAAGTCCTGGATGTCACCGAGCTGCTGGCGCGTTGCCCGGGTCCATTCAGCGGCGGCACCATGCTGCTCACCGAATCCGGCGCGTTCAAGGCCCTGGCGCTGGACCAATGTATCGAGGCGGGCGTGCCCCTGCCAGAAATATCGGACTCCAACGCCACGCGGCTGCGGGAGACGATCCCTGACTTCATCCCCGCCACCAACCCGCTGGACCTCACCGCCCAGGCCCTCGTGGATCCGGATATCTACAGTCGCGCGCTGGAAGCCCTGCTCGATGACCCGCAATTCGGCGTGCTCATGTTCGGCATCATTCTAACCGATGAGGCCACATCTGGCCGCAAGCTTCCGGCCATCATCCAGGCCATCAAAAACCTGAAACCCACCAAGCCGGTCATCGTCGCCGGGCTGGATGAGGGTGCCGCCGTAGCGCCCGCGCATATCAAGGCGCTGCGCGAACTGGGCGTGCCGTTCTTCCATTCGGCTGAACGGGTTTTTCTCGCTTTGGCCCGTCTCAAACCGCATCCTCCGCGCCCGGCATTCGCGGCGCCGGCCATCCATAGCATCGCACCCCTGCGGCCTGGAATCATGGCCGAATACCGCGCCAAACATCTGCTAAAGGAGCTTGGCCTCACCACGCCCCCCGGTCATCTGGCTGGCACGATCGCCGAGGCCGAGACCATCGCGCGGAGCATCGCCTATCCGGTCGTGCTCAAGGCGCAGTCGCCTGATCTTCCCCATAAAACCGAGGCAGGCGGCGTCATCCTCAACCTGGCCGATGCGGCCTCGCTCCGCCAGGGCTGGGCGCGCCTGCATGAGAACATCGCCGCCTATCACCCCGGCCTGACGCTGGACGGTGTCCTGGTGGAGACCATGGGTGCCCGCGGTACCGAGCTCATCATCGGCGCGCGGCGCGATGCGGACTGGGGGCCCGTCCTGCTCGCAGGCTTCGGCGGCGTGATGGCGGAGGTCACGCAGGATATCCGGCTGATGCCGCCCGGTCTCTGCGAGGCGGCGATCCTGGATGAGCTTCGCAAACTGGCAGGCGGTGTGATCCTGGATGGATTTCGTGGCTCGCCACCGCTCGATATCGTCGCCGTCGCCGACATCATCATGCGCCTCGATGCGTTTGTCTCCGCCCACCCCGAGGTGAAGGAAATTGATATCAACCCCGTCATTGTGTATCCGCGAGGCCAAGGCGCGCTGGCGCTGGACGCGCTGATGCTCGTCGCGTGATGCGGGAAAAGGGTGACATGGACGACGAACCGACTGAAAACCTCCCGGCGGTCAGCCATCCGCTCGCCTCCCATATCGGGTTTTTGCTGCGGCGCGTGCAGCTCGCCGTCTTCAGCGACTTTCAGACCCGCACGGCCACGTTCGAGATCACGCCGTCCGAATACGCGATCCTACAGGTGCTCCACGCCTCGCCCAGAATGCAGCAGAACCGGCTGGCGGAGATCATCGGGGTCAAACCCGCCAACTGCGTCGTGCTGATCAACGGGCTGGAGAAGCGCCATCTGCTGATCCGCCGGGCCTATTCCAAAAAACTGCCGCAGGGGCGTGCGCTCGCGTTGAGCCTGACGATGGAGGGCAAGGAGTTCCTCAAAAAAATGAACGTCCGGGTGCTCGAACACCAGAAATTCCTGGTCGATCTGCTCGGCGTCAGAGCGCACGAAGAGCTACGGGACCATCTCACATCCCTGCTGGACCAGGCCGACCGGGGCTTGCTGGGCTAGGGAACCTCTGCGTAGTCTGATTGGATCAGGCCTATTTTGAGATACATCGGCTTTTCTTCATGTTTTTACTTAGTTTTTGGCAAAGTTTTCTATTTTTCCATGCTTTGGACGCAATTATCCTA
>JAJZGI010000083.1 GCA_021798575.1 Pseudomonadota bacterium
GAATTCGATGAGAATATCCTCATCCCCGGCGCGGCGGATGATGCTGTTCTCGCGGTACTCGATGATTGCCGGTGCGGCGTCGGCGCGGGCAAAGCGCACCGTGTCGCCGGGTTTGAGCTGGCCGAGTTTCCAGAGATCGCCGCGGATCACCACCGCCGGACAGACGAAACCGCCGAGCGAAGGGCCGTCTGGGCCTAGCAGAATGGGCATATCCCCGGTGAAATCTATGGCGCCGACGGCATAGGCGTTGTCGTGGATGTTGGAGGGGTGCAGCCCGGCCTCGCCGCCATCCGGTCGAGCCCATCTGGGCTTAGGGCCGATAAGCCGTACGCCAGTGCGAGCGGAATTATGGTGGACCTCGTACGTGCTGGAGAACAACGCATCGATATCCTCCGGCAGGAAGAAATCCGGTGCGCCATGCGGGCCGTAGCGCACCGCCAGAACCCAGTCATGCGCCAGAACGGGGCGGTCCGCGTGTGGCGCGGCGGGCAAGGGCACGGGTGGGTTCAGGCGAAGTGTGTCTCCTGCGCGCAGGGCGCCGCCGCTATGGCCGCCAAACCCGCCCAGGGTGAAGGTGGCCGTGCTGCCCAGATAATCCGGCGCGGCAAACCCGCCGCTCACGGCCAGGTAGCTGCGTTGGCCTGGGCCATGAATGCCGCCCAGCGCCAGAACCTGCCCCGGCGCCACCGGCACGGGGGTGAAGTACGGCACAGGCGCGCCATCCAACCTAGCCTCCATCGCCCCACCAGTGAGAGCGATTACGGTGGCGGCGTTGAAACGCAACATGGGGCCGGTATGGGTGAGCTCCAGCGCCGCCGCGCCATGCGGATTGCCTAGCAGCGCGTTGGCAAGCTGGTGGCTGCGCTCATCCATGGGGCCGGAGGGCGGCACACCCACTTCCCAATAGCCCAGCCGACCGGGTAAAGATTGCAGGCTGGAGAGCGCGCCACCATCCAGCACCGCGACACTGCGCGGGGTGTAGGTAAACCCGGCCAGGGTGCGGGTGGTCATCTCACCGGCCAAGAATTCCGGCGACGCGAGAATTTCCTGCAAATAGTCGAGATTGGTCTCTATGCCGAAAACCGCGCTCTGTGCCAAAGCGACTTGCAGTTTCTCCAGCGCCGCGGCACGGGTTGGCCCAGTGGCGATGAATTTCGCCAGCATTGGGTCGTAATGAGAAGAGATGGTGGTGCCTTCTTCCACCCAGCCATCCACGCGCAAACCGGGCCCTGGCGTGAAGGCCGTAAGCGTGCCCGCGCAAGGAGCGAAATTCTCCGCCGGGTTCTCGGCATAGAGCCGCACCTCCACCGCCGCTCCCTGGGGAATGAGCATTGCGGGCAAGGTGAATTCACCCGCCGCCTGCTCGATCATCCAGCGCACGAGGTCCACACCGTACACCTCCTCGGTCACGCCATGCTCCACCTGCAGGCGGGTGTTCACCTCCAGGAAGTAGAATTTTTCCGCAGCGGCATCGTAGACGAATTCCACCGTGCCGGCGGAGGCGTAATTCACCGATCTGGCCAGCGCCAGCGCAGCCTCTTCCAGCGCGGCAAGTGTGGCGGCGGGAATATTCGGTGCCGGAGTTTCCTCCACCACTTTCTGGTTACGGCGCTGTAACGAGCAATCCCGCGCCCCCAGCGCCGCCACGCCGCCCTTTCCGTCGCCGAAAATTTGCACCTCCACATGACGCGCGCGCGCCACGTATTTTTCTAGGAACAGCGCCGCATTGCCGAAATTATTAGCGGCCAGGCGCGAAATTGCGGCGAAACGCTCGGCCAGTTCATCGGCGCTGCCGCACAGCACCATGCCGATACCCCCACCCCCGGCGCTGCTTTTCAGCATCACCGGGTAGCCGATTTCCTCCGCCGCGCCCAACGCCTGCGCCACATCTGCCAGCACGCCAGTGCCGGGCAGCATGGGCACGCCAGCCTTGGCCGCCAAAGCGCGGGCCGTGTGCTTCAGGCCGAAATCACGCAAATGCTCCGGGCGCGGGCCGATGAAGGCGATCCCCTCCGCGGCCAGGCGCTGTGCGAATTCCACGCGTTCGGAAAGAAACCCATAGCCCGGATGCACGGCCTGCGCGCCGGTGGCCCGGCAGGCAGCGATGATTGCCTCGATGTTCAGGTAACTCTGCGCCGCCGGGGCCGGGCCGATATGTACGGCCTCATCCGCCGCCAGCACAGGTGGAGAAAAACGATCTGCATCTGAATACACCGCCACCGAGACGATGTTCATCGCCTTGAGTGTGCGGCACACGCGGGCCAAGATTTCGCCGCGATTGGCGACAAGAATTTTCGTGAACATTAAGGCGTGCTGATGATGATCTGGATGGGCGTTGGCGAGAAGCCATTGCAGGGGTTGTTCACCTGCGGGCAGTTGGAGATGAACACCAGCGTATCCATCAACGCCTCCAACTCCACATAACCGCCGGGCTCCGAAACGCCGTCATCCACCGTCAGTTCGCCATTGGGGCGGATGGGCACGTTCATGAAGAAATTCACGTTAGAGACGAGGTCGCGTTTGCTCATGCCGTGCTTCACTGCTAAAACCAGAAAATTCTCGCGGCAGGCGTGCATAAAACGGGTCTCATGACCGAAACGCACAGTGTTAGATTCGCACGAACACGCGCCGGCACAGGTATCGTGAAAGCCGCAAGTGTCGGCGACGATTTTCACCAAGGGCCGCAACTCGTTGGAGAGCAACACGGAACCGGTAGAAAGATCATACCGTCCACCCGCGCGCACCTGGGCAGCCAACGTGTCCTGCGCCGAGTAGCGCTCTGAAGCGTCGTGCGCGTTATAGAACAGCGCATCCACGGCCTGCTGAGATTTGAGATCGACAATGCGCATGATTTGCCCGGTCTTCAGCACCGTCGAATAGGGCTCGCGGGCGGGCACGAGTGTGTCGGAAAGAATTGTCATGCGGCAAAAACCTTGTCTGTATTCATAAAACCGCGCGCGGCTTCTTCCGTATAGGCGCGGCACAGATCATCCGGCGCGGCTACTGGCGCGCGCCAGGCGGTGCAGGAAAGAACGCCACTGGCCTCCTTCACAGGGCTGAGCGCGTGCGGCGTGTTGGAGAGCGCGACGAGCAGGTTCATCTCGGCGCGCAGCTCCACGCGGGCGCCTGGGGTCGGATTGCCTTGCCAGCGGAACACGCCTTGCTCATCCACCGCCACAGGGGAGAACAGGCTGAGCGCGGAGGCCACATCGCGCCGGTCCATGCCCATTTTGGCAGCTGCGTTGCGCAGATTGTCTCGGCCGTTGGGCCCGGTGGTTTGCGCGGGCGAGTTGGGGCCGATGATAATGTCGTGCCCCGCGCCGGTATCCGCGGTAATGCTGGCCAGCACCCGGCCCATATCGGAGAACAACACCCGCCCGGTGGTGAGGCGCGTGGTCCATTGCAGCTTGGCGGTATCCCCTGCGTTGTAGCGTTCGGAGGTGTCATCGGCATTCCACAGGAAGAGAGCCGCGCCTGGCGTGCCGCTCTCGTTGGTGATCCTCAACGCCGCGGCGCGGGCCAGGCGGAAATACACATAGCCACCGGGCGGGATGACGCTGGCCTCCAGCACCGCCGCGACGGGGATGTCCACAAACACCGCTTCTGGCTTGGGCGCGGCGGCGCGGGCGCGGGCTTGCGCCTGCAGCGCCTCGTAACGGGCGCGGTATTGCGCCGGAGTCAGCTTGTTCAAATCCAGCATGGTTACGCTTCCTCTAGGGCTTGGATGAAAACTTCCTCGATGCGCGCGCTCTCATTCGCAAATCGCCCCGGGGCGCCAGCGCAATGGCCATAAGGCGAGGCGAGCGGCAGCAGCGTGGCGTTGGCGATGCAGCCGGCCTCGAACGCCGCATCCGCTACCGTGAAATACGCATCTGTATCGCAAGGAAGAATGAAGCAGCGCGCTGTGATGCGTGCGAGCGCGGCGCGCGCATCCTCTGGCACACGGGCCGTATCCGCCCAGGCCTGGAGCACGGCCAGCAGATCGGCGGCGCGATGCGCCTGGTGATCGGCGGCCCAATCATCGTACAGCC
>JAJZGI010000007.1 GCA_021798575.1 Pseudomonadota bacterium
CGCAGATGCGCGCCGGGGCCGAGTGCGCGGCGGTCCTTCGGCGTGAGTTCGGCCAGCGCCGCGGCGATCGCCTCCGCGCGCCGCTCGCCCGACTGCAAGCGCTGGCGCTCGGTCGCCAGCGTCTCCTCCTCGCCGGGTTGCGGGTTCAGCCTTGAGAGCTCCTCCACCGCGTGGCGCAGAAAATCCTCCTCCCGCGCCGCCTCGGCGATTTTTTGTTGCGCTGCTTTCAGCCGTGAGGCGGCATCCTTCCAGGCTCTATGCGCCTGCGCCACGGCGCGCAGAGTCGCGGCGGGCACGCCGAAGGCATCGAGCAGCGGCAGGTGATTGGCAGGGTCGGCGAGCCCGGCCTGCTCGTGCTGGCCCTGCACCTCGATCAGCGATGCCGCCAGACTTTTCAGGAACGCCACACTCACCGGCTGGTCGTTCACCAGCGCGCGGGAACGGCCATCGCGGTTGATAATCCGCCGCAGCAGGATCTCCGCGCCCGCATCCAGCCCGTGCTCGGCGAGCAGCGCGCCGGCCGGATGGCCGGGTTCGACCGAGAACGCCGCCGCCACGACGGCCTGCTCGGCGCCGGAGCGGATGAGCCCGGTATCCGCCCTGGCACCCAGGGCCAGGCCCAGACTATCCAGCAGGATGGATTTGCCCGCCCCGGTCTCGCCGGTGAGCGTTGTCAGCCCGGCGGCGAAATGCAGGTCCAGGCGCTCGATCAACACGACATCGCGGATCGAGAGGCTGCTGAGCATTTTTTATTTTGGGTAAAACATTAGAACAGCCAGAACCCGTGGTGCCTGGGTGCGGCTGGGCTGGGCTGGCCGTTGCCATCCCCGGCGGGCAACAGGTGGTGCGCCTTGAGCTTTGCGTAGGCTGTGGCGTACCAGGGGCTGCCCGGGTAGTTATAGCCCAAAACCGAGGCGGTGCGCTGCGCCTCCGCCGTCAGCCCGAGGTTAAGGTAGCACTCGACCAGCCGCTCCAGCGCCTCCGCCGTGTAGGTGGTGGTCGCGTAGTTGGTGATGACATCCTGGAACCGGCCGATGGCCCCCGCATAGAGATGCTGCTTTTCATAGAACCGGCCGACCACCATGTCGTGCGCGGCCAGGCGGTTATAGGCCAGGCGCAGCTTGATCCGCGCATCATGCGCATAGGCGGTGTCGGGGAAGCGGGTGATGACGTCATTGAGGGTCTGGATCGACTCGAAGGTGGTGGTCTGCTGGCGTTGCGCGCCGTCGATCTGCTCATAATAGCACAGCGCCTTGAGGTAATAGGCGTAGGCGGCCTCCTGGTTCTCGGGGTGCAGCGCGATATAGCGGTTGAGCGCGCTGATCGCGTCATCATAATTCTGCTGTTTATACTGCGCGTAGCCCTCCATCAGCTGGGCGTGGGTGGTCCAGCTGGAGTAGGGGTAGTTCTCCTCGACCGCCTCGAAATCCTTCACCGCGCGGCCATAATCCTGCTTCTCCACGCGGCTCAGCCCCAGGGCGTAGAGCGTGCCTGCGGGGGGCAGCGCGCCGGTGGCGCTGAAATCGCCCTCTTTATTCTCGCTGTTGAGGAATGCGGAGCATCCCCCCAGCGCCAGGGCGAGGACGAGCAGGGCGGAGCGGCGCAGGCCGGTTCTGAGATATGTCATTGCGACCGGCTTATAGAGCATGATTGATGTAGTTCAATCATGCTCTATTTCTGTTCAGAGCGAATCGCCGGATTCGGGCGCGATACCGGCCCGCGACCTTGACTCGGGCTGGCCATTGGGTAGAAGAGCGCGATCTTTCAACCGGACATCCCTGCCCACCGGCCGGGATGCTCTAGCCGTTGCCCTGAACGGGCCGCGCATTCCCCGCCGGACTGAACCCCGGCATTTCAAGGACAAACCCAGCCACATGGCTTCCATTTCAACCGTTGCCCGCCATTCCGACGCTCCCGCCTATTCCGGCACCGATGATTTTGCCGCACTCCTGGACTCCTCATTCGGCGCTAACGCCGGGTTCGAGGGCTCCGTCGTCTCCGGTATCGTCCTGCGGATCGACGATGATTTCGTCATCGTCGATGTCGGCCTCAAGAGCGAGGGCCGCGTGCCGCTCCGCGAGTTCGCCGCCGTCGGCGCCAGGCCCGAGGTGAACAAGGGCGACGTGTTCGACCTCTATATCGAGCGCTATGAGGATAAGGACGGCTCCATGGTGCTCTCGCGCGAGAAGGCGCGGCGGGAGGAGTCCTGGACCCAGCTTGAGAAGGCCTTCGAGGCGCAGACGCGCGTGAACGGCGTCATCCATGGCCGCGTTAAAGGTGGCTTCACCGTTGACCTCGGCGGCGCTACCGCGTTCCTGCCTGGCTCGCAGGTGGATATCCGCCCGGTGCGCGATGTCGCCCCGCTCATGGGCGTCGCCCAGCCGTTCCAGATTTTGAAGATGGACCGTCAGCGCGGCAATATCGTCGTCTCGCGCCGCGCCGTGCTGGAGGAGACGCGCGCCGAGCAGCGCTCCGAACTCGTCGCCGGGCTGAAAGAGGGGCAGATCCTCGACGGCGTGGTGAAGAACATCACCGACTACGGGGCGTTTGTGGATCTGGGCGGGGTCGATGGCCTGCTGCACGTGACCGATATCGCCTGGAAGCGCATCAACCACCCGGCGGAGGCTTTGGTCATCGGCCAGCCGGTGAAGGTCCAGGTCATCCGGTTCAATGCCGACACGCAGCGCATCTCGCTCGGCATGAAGCAACTGGAAGCCGACCCGTGGGAGGGTGTGGACGCGAAATACCCGCCTGGAGTGAAGGCCTCCGGCCGGGTCACCAATATCACCGACTACGGCGCCTTCGTGGAGCTGGAGGCGGGTGTCGAGGGGCTCGTGCATGTCTCCGAGATGTCCTGGACCAAGAAGAACGCGCATCCCGGCAAGATCGTCTCGACCAGCCAGGAGGTGGATGTCGTGGTGCTGGATGTGGACGCCTCCAAGCGCCGCATCTCGCTGGGCTTGAAGCAGGTTACCCGCAACCCGTGGGAGGCGTTCCAGGACGAGCAGCCGATCGGCTCGATCCTCGAGGGTGAGATTCGCAATATCACCGAATTCGGTCTGTTCATCGCGATCGGCCCCGAGATCGATGGCATGATCCATATGTCCGACCTCTCCTGGGACGATGCGGGCGAGACCGCGATCGCCAAATACACCAAAGGCGAGATCGTGAAGGCCAAGGTGCTCGATATCGACGTTGAGAAGGAGCGCATCAGCCTGGGCGTGAAGCAGCTTGAGGTGGACCCGGCGGCGGGCGTGCTGGACAAGATCCACAAGGGGCAGATTGTTACCTGCGTGGTGACCGCCGTGCAGGCAAATGGCGTAGAGGTGAAGGTGGACGAGGTGCTCACCGGCTTCATCCGCCGCGCCGAGCTGGCGCGGGACAAGGCCGAGCAGCGCTCCGAGCGGTTTTCGGTGGGCGATACGCTGGATGCCAAGATTACGGCGGTGGACCGGGCGGCGCGCAAGCTCCAGCTTACCATCAAAGGCAAGGAGATCGACGAGGACAAGACCGCGGTGGCGGAGTTCGGCTCGTCGGATTCCGGCGCCTCGCTGGGCGATATTCTGGGTGCGGCGATCCGCCGGCGCAACCAGCAGACCGAGGACTGATCCGTTTTCATCTCGCAGGTGGAAAAAGCCGGGGCGTGTCTCCGGCTTTTTTGTGGCAAAACGCTTTCATCCCAGATAGTTATTGACCCGCCCGGGTAGTCCTGCCATCGTTGCTCCCGGCTTGGGGGAGCTTGCATGACACGTTCGGAACTGATCGCCGGGTTGGTGGAAGACAACCCGCACCTCACCATCGCGGATGTCGAGCGTATCGTCTCCACTTTGTTCGACGAGATGACCGGCGCGCTCGCCCGGGGGGAGCGGGTGGAGCTGCGCGGTTTTGGCGCCTTCACCGTCAAGCGGCGCGCCGCGCGGATGGGGCGCAACCCGCGCACCGGGCAGAGTGTCTCGGTCGAGCAGAAGGCCGTGCCGTTCTTCAAGGCCGGGAAGGAATTGCGCGAGCGGGTGAACAGGCCGACTGCCACGAAGAAGAAGAGCGTGGGAGCCAGGCCCTGAAATTTCTCAAAGCCATCCTCGGTTTTCTGGTGATCCTGGCGCTGATCGTCTTCGTGCTCTCCAACCGTGTTCCGGTCGCCGTCAGCCTCTGGCCGTTCGGGCTCGTCGCCGCATTCTGGCTGGGGCCGCTCGTGCTGGGCGCGCTCGTTGTCGGCTTTTTGCTCGGCCTGCTGTTTCATCTACCCTCGCGCATCTCGGCCAACCGCCGCGCCAGACGGGCGGAGAAGCGTGCGACTGACCTGCAATCCGGCCAGGCGGCCCCGCCCGTCGCGCCATGAGTGGCCGGCTGATCGCGGCGATCGACACGGCGGATGCCGCGCAGGCGGCAGCGCTCATCCGCGCGGTTGCGCCGCATTGCGGGCTTATCAAGCTCGGGCTTGAGTATTTTCTGCGCCACGGGCCGGCGGGGTTGGCGGTGGCGGGTGGCGCGCCGTTGTTCCTGGACCTGAAATTGCACGATATCCCCAACACGGTGGCCGCCGCCGTGCGCGCGCTGCTGCCCGTTGGCGCGGCCATGCTCACGGTGCACGCCAGCGGCGGGGGTGCGATGGTGGCGGCGGCGGCGGATGCGGCGGCGCAGGCTGAAATTCCGCCCAAGATCCTGGCGGTGACCGTGCTCACCAGCCTGAACGCCAGCGCGCTGGCGGAGACGGGTGTCTCGGGTGGGGCGACCCAGCAGGTGCTGCGGCTGGCGCGCCTGGCGCTTGGCCATGGGGCGGATGGGCTGGTGTGCTCGGCGCATGAGATTACCGCCCTGCGCGATGCGTTTGGCGAGAAACCCATTCTGGTGGTGCCCGGTATCCGCCCCATGGGCTTCGAGGCGGCGGACCAGGCGCGGGTGATGACGCCCGAGCAGGCGATGCGCGCGGGTGCGGATTATATCGTCGTCGGCCGACCGATCACCCAGGCGCCTGCACCGGGCATTGCGGCGGAGGAGATTGCCGCCTCGATTGCAAGGTAGGTGAGATTGCGCCTGAGCCATATCGGCGGCCTCGGAAACTACTCAGGGTAGTTTTGATAGACTTATGATTAAATCCCTGATAATCAATACGTGGTCGTTGATAATGCGCCAGTGATATGCGCACGTGTCTGGTTTCTCGGCGGCTGTTTAGGAAAATTTCATGCCTGGTGAAGCGCGAACCCGACACGGCGGCGGCGTGCCGCCACGAAACGCTCCGGCTCGGAGCACGGATATATGTGTTGTCGGCGTTGGTGCGTCCGCCGGCGGGCTGGAGGCGTGCAAACGCCTGCTTGCCGCGCTGCCTGCCGCTCCGGGCATGGCGTTCATTCTGGTGCAGCATCTTGAGCCCTCGCACGAGAGCCTGCTGGCCGGGCTGCTGGCGAAAGCCACCGACATGCCGGTTTTGCAGGCGGCGGACGGCATGGTGGTCGAGGTTGACCATTTCTATGTCATTCCGCCGGGCGCGTATCTCGCGTTCAGCTCCGGGGTCTTGCATTTGTCCGCGCCGCCGCCGCCGGGCCGGGTGCGGCTGCCGTTCGATTTTCTGCTGGAATCGATGGCCTCCGAGCTTGGCCCGCGTGCCGTCTGCGTCCTGTTGTCCGGCACCGGCACGGATGGCACGACCGGCCTGCGCGCCATCAAGGCAGCGGGCGGGTTCGTGCTGGCGCAGGCACCGGCGGACGCCAGCTTCAGCGGTATGCCGGAGAGCGCGATCGCCACCGGTGAGGTGGATGATATCCTGCCGGTAGAGGAGATCGCCGCCCGGCTGCTGCACCTGCGCGGCCCGCCCGCCGGGCCCGCAGCGCCTGCCGGCCCGGCGGAGATCATCGCGCTGCTGAAGGCGAAAACGCCGCACGACTTCACGCTCTATAAATCGGGCACAATGGAGCGGCGTATCCTCAACCGCATGTCCATCCTGGGGATGGCGCCGGCGGATACGCAGGCGTATTTTGATCTGCTGGAGCGCGATGCGCAGGAGCGTGAAAATCTGGTGAATGACCTGTTGATCAATGTGACGAGCTTCTTCCGCGACCCGAAGGTTTTTGAGGCGCTCTCGGCGCTGGTGCTGCCCGGGCTCGTCAGCGCGGCGGAGAGCGCGATCCGCATCTGGGTCGCCGGGTGCAGCACGGGGGAGGAGACCTATTCGCTGGCCATGCTCTTCCACGAGCATCTTACCGCCGCCAAATCCCCGGCGAAATTGCAGATCTTCGCCTCGGATGCCGATGCAAAGGCGGTCGCCATCGCGCGGGAGGGATTTTATCTGGAAAACGCCGTGGAAAAAATCTCGCCGCGCCGCCTGGCGGAGTTTTTCATCCGGCAGGAGCATGGGTATCGCGTCTCCACCAAATTGCGCGCGGATATCGTGTTCGCGGTGCAGGATGTGCTGGCGGACCCGCCGTTCTCGAAAATGGATTTCATCTCCTGCCGGAATCTGCTTATCTATCTGCGCCCGCCCGCGCAGGCGCGCGCGCTCTCGATCTTTAATTTCTCGCTCCGCCAGGGGGGCGTTTTGCTCCTCGGCCGGGCGGAGAATGTGCCGATATCGGACACGCGGTTCGAGGTGATCTCCAAGCCCGACCGGATGTACCGCAAGACCGGGGTGAGCAGCGCGGATGACGTGTTGTTCCAGGTGCATGGCAGCGAGCTGCTGCGTAAGCTGGTGCCGGCCAATACGCGCCAGGTGCCGCTGGATATCGCGGAGCTGCACAAGCGCGTCATGCTGGAGAACCACGCGCCCGCCGCCGTGCTGGTGAACGAGCGTTTCGAGTATTTATACTCAAGCGGCGCCACGCAGCACTATCTGCGGGTCACGCAGGGCTACCCTTCGGCGGATTTTCTGACGATGCTGCTGCCGGTGCTGCGCGCGCGGGTGAAGGCGGCGCTCGTCCAGGCGGCGGAGACCAAGGCCCGTGTGACCATGCCGGGCGGGCGGATGAAGCGGGAGGGCCGGATGTCGCCCTTCGATATCGACGTGCTGCCGGTGACAAACCGCCACGAGCAACTGTATCTGGTCTGTTTTACCGACCAGCCGGCGGCCATGCCCAGAGGCAGGCAGGGCAGCGTGCAGGGCAAACGCCGGCAGGGCGAGCTGGAGGCGGAATTGCGCGAGGTGCGCGCCGAGCTGGAGGCGATGACGCGCAGCCTGGAGGACGCCAACCAGGAGCAGAACGCGATCAACGAGGAGGCGCTGAGCGTCAACGAGGAGTTCCAGTCCGCCAATGAGGAGCTGGTGACCTCCAAGGAGGAGCTGCAATCGCTCAACGAGGAGCTCATCGTCCTCAACACTCAGCTGCAGGAGACTCTGGAGCTGAGCCGCACGACCTCGAACGATTTGCAGAACATGCTCTACAGCAGCGACCTCGCGACCGTGTTTCTGGATATCGACCTCAAAATACGCTTCTTCACCCCGGCGTTCAGCACTCTGTTCACGGTCATCGCGGGGGATATCGGGCGGCCGCTCTCGGACCTGCGCTCACTCGCCGGGGACCCCACGTTGCTGGAAGAGGCGCGCGAGGTTCTCGACACGCTGGAGCCGGTGGAGCGGGACATTGAGGCTGGAGACATGTGGTTCAAGCGGCGGATCCTGCCCTACCGCAAGCAGGACCATGTGGTGGCGGGTGTCGTGATCACCTTTACCGATATCACGCTGGCGGTGCGGACCAGCCAGGCCCTGGAGGCGGCGGATTTGGAGGCCAGGCGCGCCGACCGGCTGAAGACGCGGTTCATGGCCGCGGCGAGCCACGATCTGCGCCAGCCTTTGCAGACGTTGGCGCTGCTGGCCGGGCTCCAGGCGAACAAAGCGCATGACGACGAGGCTAAAAAACTGTGCCGGAAGATGGAGGAGACGACCTCCGCGATGGGCGGCATTTTGAACACGCTGCTGGATATCAACCAGATCGACGCCGGGCAGTTGAAGCCCGAGCCGAAGGTCTTCCTGATCCATGATCTGCTGGGCGGGCTCCATGAGGAGTTCTTCTACACCGCCGAGGCCAACGGCTTGCAGCTGCGGGTGGTACCGTGCAGCCTGATGGTGCGGACCGACCCCGGGATATTGGAGCAGATGCTCCGCAATTTGATATCGAACGCGCTGAAATATACCGAGCGGGGCCGTATTCTGCTGGGCTGTCGCCGGGCGGGGGACCGCGTGCGGATCGAGGTGTGGGACACGGGCATCGGCATCGAGCGGCAGGAGGTCGCGCTGATTTTCCAGGAGTATCATCAGGTCGGCAATGAGGCGCGGGACCGTGGCAAGGGCGTTGGCCTCGGCCTCTCTATCGTGCAGCGGCTGGCGGAGATGCTGGAGCACCGGGTCGCGGTGCGCTCGAACCGTGGAAGGGGCTCGGTATTCTCGGTCGAGGTGCCGCTCGCAAGCCCGGCGGAGGCGCCGCCGCACGCGCCGAAATCCGCCTCGTCCGGCAAGATTTTCACCGGGCAGGTGCTGAT
This sequence comes from Pseudomonadota bacterium, assembly GCA_021798575.1. Taxonomy (GTDB): domain Bacteria; phylum Pseudomonadota; class Alphaproteobacteria; order Acetobacterales; family Acetobacteraceae; genus Acidocella. Next base: position 8,467 of record JAJZGI010000007.1, read on the forward strand.
CATCGAGGATGATGCCGACATCCGCAACCTGATGACGCAGTTTTTGAGCGATGAGGGGCATAGGGTGAGCGCCGCCAACACGGGCGCCGAGGCGGTCAAGATGGTGGCTGGCGGCGGCGTGCGCCCGCAGGTGGTGATCGTCGATTATAATCTGCCGGACGAAGCCAACGGGCTGGATGTGGTGGCGCAGCTGCGCAACATGAACATCCCGCCGTTTGGCGTGATTGTGTGTACCGGCGATATCTCGGCCCAGGCGGTCAAGGCTATCGCGGCGGCGAATTGCCATTACATCGGCAAGCCGATGCGCCTGAAGGTCATGAACGACACGATCCAGCGGCTGCTGGCGCGCGGCCCCGAGCCCGAGCCCGAGCCCGCCCCGCCCCGGCGACCGGCGAGAGCGTCTATATCATCGATGACGATGCCGTGATCAGCGCTACGATGCGCAGGATTTTCGAGCGCGCGGGCTACCGGGTGCGGTGCTTCGGCGACGCGGAGCGTTTTCTGGCGGCGCCCAGGCCAGCCGGGCGGGCCTGCCTGATCATCGACGAGAAGCTACCGGGCATGAGCGGGCTGGAGCTGCTGAAAAAACTGAACGTCCGGCACTATAATGTGCCCGCCGTGATGATCACAGGCCGGGGGGACGTGCGGCTGGCCGTGCAGGCGATGCGCGCGGGGGCGCAGGATTTCATCGAGAAGCCGGTGCAGGAGGATGATCTGCTGAGGCCGGTGAAAGCGGTGTTCGCGCAGATCGCCGGTGCGGCAACGCAGGCCGAGCAGAAGGCGGAGGCAGTGCGGCTGCTCTCCGGCCTCACCGAACGCCAGCGCGCGGTGATGGAGCTGGTGGTGGCGGGCCAGCCGAGCAAAAATATCGCGATGGATCTGGGGATCAGCCAGCGGACGGTGGAGAACCACCGCGCGGCGATGATGCGCAAGACCGGGGTGAAGTCCATCCCGGCGCTGGCGCGGCTGGCGATTCTGGCGGCGGGGTGAGTTAACCGTTAGCCGTGCGGATTTCGGTGCGCAGGCGCACATCGGGCAGGCCGAGTACCAGCCAGAATCCCAGCACCATCACCACGCCGCACAGGGTAAAGCTGCCGGTGAGCGCGGTGCGGTAGGCTCCGGCGATGGCGATGTGCTGCGCCGGGCTGAGGTGGGTGAGCGCGTGGATGCCCTGGCCGTGGAGCAGGCCGATATCGATTTTGGCGTGGGAGCGGGCGAGGCTGATCGCCATGATGGCGGCGGAGGCGGCGACGCCCACCGCGCCGCCGAGCGAGCGGGTGAACACCAGCACGCCGGTGGCGGCACCCAGCTCGCCGTGCGGCACCGCGTTCTGGATGGCGTTGATGAGGTTGGGCATGCCCATGCCCATGCCGAGGCCAAACAGGCCCATGAGCAGCAGAAACCAGAGTGGCGAGGCGTCATAGGCCGCGAAGAACGCGAGGCCGATGAGGCAGACGGTCTCGATCCCGAGCCCAGCCAGCAGGAATGGCCGGTAGCGCCCGATTCGGGCGACGATCTGGCCGCCGATGACCGAGGAGAACAGCATGCCCGCGACCTGGGGGAGGATCATCGCGCCGGATTCCGCCGGGCTCATGCCAAAGACGAGCTGGAAGTAGAGCGGCATGAAGACGAGCGCGCCCAGCATCGAGAACAGCACCATGCCGCCGACGGCGCAGCCGCGCGAGATGACCGGGTTGCGGAACAGGCCGAGCCGGACCAGCGGGTCCGCCGCGCGGGACTCGCACCAGAGGAACAGCGCGAGGAACAGCAGGGTGAGAAGGCTGAGTGCGAGCGTGCCGGGCGAGACCCAGGGGAACTGCACGCCGCCCCAGGCGAGCAGGAGCAGCAGGGCGGTCGTCGCCCCGGCCAACGTCAGCGCGCCCGCGTAGTCGATGGGTTTGGCGGGGCCTCTGGCCACGGTGGGGCCGAGGCTGCGCAGGCCGGCCCAGATCATCACCAGGGCCAGGGCGCCGATGGGGAGGTTGACGTAGAATATCCAGCGCCAGGAGAGGGTTTGGGTGATGATGCCGCCCAGCAGCGGGCCAGCCACGCTGGCCAGGCCGAAGACGCCGGTGAACAGGCCCTGGTAGCGGGGCCGCTGCCGCGGGGTGACGACATCGCCGATCATCGCCTGGGCGAGGACGAACAGCCCGCCGGCGCCCAGGCCCTGGAGGGCGCGGAAGATGATGAGCTGGTCCATGTTTTGCGCCACGCCGCAGAGCACCGAGCCCAGCAGGAACCCGCCGATGGAGACGCCGAAGGTGACGCGCCGACCGTAGATGTCCGAGAATTTGCCGTAGAGCGGCGCGGTGATGGTCGAGCTGAGCATGAAGCCGGTGACGACCCAGGAGAGGTGAGAGAGCCCGCCGAGGCTGGCCGCCATGCGGGGCAGGGCGGTGTTGACGATGCTGGAGTCGAGCGCTGCCAGCAGCATGGCGAGCAGCGCGCCTGAGAGCACGATGCGGCGCGTGGCGGGTGGCGTGGCTTGGGCAATGTTCTCTGGCACGGGAGCGGGAGACTATCCGGCCTCAGCGCGCTCTGCCAGGGGTACGCCCGCATTCCCGGATTGCGGCGTTGCCGGGGTACGCGCTTCTGTAAACTTGGGCTATCAGGTCCATATAGCGCCTGATATTCACTCAGGAGGAAGATATGGCCATCGGCAGACGTAAACTAGGCGTGCAGGGGCTTGAGGTTTCGGCCATCGGGCTGGGCTGCATGGGGATGAGCCAGTCCTATGGTCCGGCGGACATGGCGGAATCCATCGCCACGCTGCACCGGGCGATCGAACTCGGGTGCGATTTTCTGGATACGGCGGAGGTGTATGGTCCGTTCAAGAATGAGGAGTTGCTGGGTGGCGCGCTGGCGGGGAAACGCGCGCAGGTGACCATCGCGACCAAATTCGGCTTCAAGATCGGCGAGTCCGGGATCGCCGGGCTGAACAGCACGCCCGCGCATATCCACGAGGTGGTGGAAGCCTCGTTGCGTCGCCTGCGCACTGATCATATCGACCTGCTGTACCAGCACCGGGTGGACCCCGCGGTGCCAATGGAGGAGGTGGCGGGCGCGGTTGGTGAATTAGTGCGCCAGGGCAAGGTGCGGTATTTTGGGCTATCCGAGGCCGGTGTGGCCAATATAAGGCGGGCCCATGCGGTGCATCCTGTGTCGGCGTTGCAGAGCGAGTATTCCCTGTGGGAGTGCAACCTGGAGCAGGATATTATCCCCGTGTTGCGGGAGCTGGGTATCGGGCTGGTGCCGTTCTCGCCGTTAGGCCGGGGGTTTTTAACCGGCGAGGTGCTGCGTGCGGAGCAGTATCCGGCGACGGATTTCCGCCATAACGACCCGCGCTACCAGGGGGCGAATTACGACGCCAATGTTGCGGCGGCGGGCGCGGTGCGCGAGATCGCCAAGGCCATCGGCGCGAAGCCGGGGCAGGTGGCGCTCGCCTGGCTGCTGCACAAGGGGGAGGATGTCGTGCCGATCCCCGGGACCAAGCGGCGGAATTATCTGGAGGAGAATATTGCGGCTGCGACGCTGGCGCTGGATGCCGCGCAGATGCAGACGCTGGATACGGCGCTGGCGCCTGAAAAGATTTCCGGCCCGCGCTATGGTGAGCGTATGATGGCGACGATCGACCGCTGAACAAGGAGAATAATATGGCGCATGAGATGCAGTTCTATATCGATGGCAAATGGGTTGAGCCCATCCGGCCGCACCCGTTCGACGTGATCGACCCCGCGACCGAGGAGGTTTTCACGCGGATCTCGCTGGGCAGTGCTGCCGATGTGGACCGCGCGGTGGCCGCCGCGCGCGCCGCGTTCGAGAGCTTCAGCCAGACCAGCAAGGCGGAGCGGCTGGCGCTGCTGCGGCGTATCCTGGCGGCGTTCCAGGCGCGCTATGCGGATATCGCCGCCGCCATCACGCGCGAGATGGGGGCGCCCAGCGCGCTTGCCATGCAGGCGCAGGCCGCCATCGGGGTTGGGCATCTCAGCCAGATCATCGCCGTGCTGGAGAATTTCGAGTTCGAGCATTTGCAGGGCAGCACGCTGATCGCCAAGGAGCCGATTGGCGTGGTGGGGATGATCACGCCGTGGAACTGGCCGATCAACCAGATTACCTGCAAGGTGTGCCCGGCGATTGCGGCGGGCTGCACCATGGTGCTCAAACCCTCCGAGATCGCGCCGGTGGATGCGATCATCTTCGCCGAGGTGATGCACGAGGCGGGGGTGCCACCGGGCGTGTTCAACCTGGTGCACGGAGATGGGCCGGGGGTGGGCACCGCGCTGTCTGGCCATCCGGGGATCGACATGATCTCGTTCACCGGCTCGTCCCGGGCGGGGATTCTCATCGCGAAGTCCGCGGCGGACACGATCAAGCGCGTGCATCAGGAGCTGGGCGGGAAGTCCGCAAATATCCTGCTGGACGACGTGGATGTCGGGAAGGCCGTGGCCAAGGGTGTGGTGGATTGCTTCCAGAACACCGGGCAATCCTGCAACGCGCCGACCCGCATGTTCGTGCCCGAGCGGTTCAACGATGCCGCGATCGGCGCGGCGAAGGTTGCGGCGGAGTCCCTGAAGGTGGGCGCGCCGACCGCCGAGGGGACCGATATGGGGCCGGTGGTGAGCCAGGTGCAGTATGACAAGATCCAGGCGCTGATCCAGGCGGGGATCGATGAAGGGGCGACTTTGGTGACCGGTGGCACCGGCCGGCCGGAGGGCTTGAATCGCGGCTATTATGTCCGCCCGACCGTGTTCGCCAATGTGACGTCCGACATGCGCATCGCCCGGGAGGAGATTTTCGGGCCGGTGCTCAGCATCCTCACCTACAAGACCGAGGCGGAGGTGGTGGCGGCGGCGAATGACACGGTGTACGGGTTGGCGGCCTATGTGCAATCTGCCAACCGGGCGCGGGCGCAGAAGATATCGCGGCAGATGCGCGCGGGGAATGTGTATATCAACTACCCGAAGGGCGATCTGAACGCGCCGTTCGGCGGTTATAAACAGTCCGGCAATGGGCGGGAATGGGGCCAGTGGGGGCTGGAGGAATTTTTGGAGATCAAAGGCGTGGTGGGCTACGCGGCTGAGTAGACAGGGGTCAGACGCCGCTCACCTTGTGGTAGTTCCGGCCGTGATAGATCAGGCCGGAGCTGCCGCTGCCGAGGTATATCGACTGCACGGCGCAGAACATCACGCTGTGCGTGCCTACCTCCACGATCTGGTCGATCTTGCAGTCCAGGCTGGCGGCGGCGTTCTCGAGTGCTGGCGCGCCGGTGGTCAGGTGCCGCCAGCGCGCCTGGGCGAAACGCTCCGCCATCGGCACATTCCCCGCCCCGGCGAACAAGGGCGATAGCGCCTCATGCTCATGCGTCAGCACGTTCACGCAAAGGATTCCGTTGGCCTTGATGAGGTCGTGCTGGCGGGCGTTGCGGTTGATACAGACCAGCAGCGTCGGCGGGTCGTCGGTGACGGAGCACACCGCCGAGGCGGTGAAGCCGGAATCCCCTGCTGCCCCGGTGGTGGTGATGATGTTGACCGCGGCGCCGAGGCGCGACATGGCCTCTCGGAAATTTGGGCGGTCCGCTGGATGATTTTCGGTCATGGATAAACATTACAGGCACAGCTGAGGTCAGGGCAAGTTCACGCGGGCCAGAGCCAGGCCGCGCCGCGCACGCCCGATGAATCCCCATGCTGGTGGCGTCGGACACTCGGCGCGCAGCTATCGGTGAAGATGTAGGGCCGCATGAGGTCCGGCAGGCGCTCGGCCAGGCCTGGCAGGTTGGAGAGTCCGCCGCCCAGCACGATGGCGTCCGGGTCGAGGATATTGGTGATATTGGCCAGCGCGCGGCCCAGGCGCTCGGCGTGGGTCGCGAGGGCGGCGATGGCCAGCGCGTCACCCTCTGCCGCGCGCGCGGCAATCCGGGTTGCATCGCGGGCATCTGGCCCGTCGCACTCGCGGGCCAGCGCCGGGCCGGCGAGATAGCTCTCCAGGCAGCCGGTCTGGCCGCACCAGCATGGGCGCAGCGGCATCTCATCGGCGCGCGGCCAGGGCAGCGGCGTATGGCCGAACTCCCCCGCCAGCCGGTGGCGACCCTCCAGGATTTTGCCGTGCACCACGATGCCGGCGCCGCAGCCGGTGCCCAGAATGACGCCGAAGACGACCTCGCAGCCCTGCGCTGCGCCATCGCTCGCCTCCGAGAGCGCGAAGCAGTTCGCGTCGTTGGCCACGCGGACCTCGCGGCCCAGCATTTGGCCGAGGTCGATATCGAATATCTGGCCACTCAGCGCGCTGGAATTGGCGTTTTTCACCTGGCCCGTCGCCGGGCTGATGCAGCCGGGAATCCCCACCCCGACCGTGCAGGAGGCGCCGACTTCAGCCTCCGCCTGCCCTACCAGCGCGCGGATGGCGTGCAGCGTATCGGCGTAGCCGGGTGGTGTGGCGACGCGCCGACGCAGAATCTCCTGCCCGGTGGGCGAGAGGACGAGAATTTCGGTCTTGGTGCCGCCGAGGTCGATGCCGATACGATGATTCATGCGGGTTTGTCCGCCAAAACCGCCTCTTGCTCAAGGCCCACAGGGCGCGCATGTTCGCGCGATGGCCGAGCAGAGGATTGACGCGCAGTTCCAGAAGTCGCCGCTGCCGGTGCTCCGCGCCGCCCGCGCGCTGCGCGGCATGGCGGCGGGGGAAAAATTGCTGATTCTGGCGACCGACCCTGCGGCGGCGGCCGATTTCCGGGACTTCTGCAAAAGCTCCGGCCATGCGCTCATCGCCGCCGGGGAGAGCCACGGCGTATATCGTTTTTCGATCAGAGCGCGATGTCATCAGGATGAACCGCGAGTGGATCATCCTGATGACGGAATCGCCCTCTGAACATATGATGAGAGGCGGATTCAGATATTTAGTGGAATCACATAGTGATTCCACTAAATATCATCCGGCTCGGAGGTAAAACCAATTTGACTGTCGCACTCTTCAACCACCCTTGCGCCCTGGATCACGACACGGGGCCGGGCCACCCTGAATGCCCGGACCGGGTGCGCGCGGTGCTGCGCGCGCTGGACGCGCCGGAGTTCGCGCCACTGCTGCGGGAGGCGGCACCACGCGCTCCGGTTTCGGCCCTGCATCCGGCGCACACCAAGGCGCATATCGAGGCGATCCTCGACCTGCCAAGGGACTCGGTCACCTATATCGACGCGGACACCATCTTCGGCCCCGGCTCGCTGGAGACGGCGCTGCACGGCGCGGGTGGCGCCTGCGCGGCGGTGGATGCGGTGATGGAGGGCCGGGCGGAGGCGGCTTTTGTGGCCATGCGCCCACCCGGCCACCACGCCGAGTCCAACCGCGCCATGGGCTTCTGCCTGTTCAACAACGCCGCCATCGCCGCTTTTCATGCGCGGGCGCGCTGGGGGCTGAGGCGCATCGCCGTGGTGGATTTCGACGTGCATCACGGCAACGGCACGCAGGAGATCTTCAGCCCGGACGCTGACCTGTTCTATGCCTCCTCCCACCAGTCTCCCTGTTATCCGGGCACCGGGCGCGTGGCGGAGCGGGGTGTCGCTGACAATATCGTCAACGCGCCGCTGCCGCCGGGCGCGGGGGCTAAGGAGTTCCGGCGGGCCTGGGCGGAGCGGATCATCCCGGCGCTCAACGGCTTCCGGCCCGAGCTCCTCATCATCTCCGCCGGGTTCGACGCCCACGCCGCCGACCCGCTGGCGCAGCTGGAATTGCACGAGCCGGACTTCACCTGGGTGACGCAGGAGCTGCTGGCCGTGGCGGATGCGCATTGCCCGGGCCGCGTCGTCTCGCTGCTGGAGGGTGGCTATGACCTCACGGCGCTCGCGAGCTCCGCCGCCGCGCATGTGCGCGCGCTGCTGCGCCAGTAAGTAGCGTGGTTGTGATTCTCCGAGCGGGGCGGTAGGTCCTGGGCATGAGCGAGCATCATGATATCGCCGCGATGTCCTTCGAGGATGCGCTGGCCGCGCTGGAATCCATCGTCCGTGGGCTGGAGACCGGTCAGCAGAAGCTGGAGGATGCGATCACCGCCTATGAGCGCGGCGCGGCGCTGAAAAAACATTGTGACGCCAAGCTGGCGCAGGCTGAGGCGCGGGTGCAGGCGATCGTGGCCCGCGCCGATGGTAGCCTGGGCCTGGATTCTGAGGAGTAGCCATGGCGCTGGACCTGATCCGCAAACCCGACCTTTTGGCCGAGGCAATGACCGAGACCGCCAGCCTGGTGGAGGCGCAGCTGGACGCGCTGCTGCCGGTGCCGGAGGCCGCCGAGGCACGGCTGATCGAGGCGATGCGCTACGGCGTGCTGAACGGCGGCAAGCGGATGCGCGCCTTCCTCGTCATGGAGACCGCGAAATTATTCTCCGTGAACATAACCTGCGCCGCGCGCGTCGCCGCCGCGGTGGAGATGCTGCACGCCTACTCGCTGGTGCACGACGATTTGCCGGCGATGGACGATGATGATCTGCGCCGGGGCCAACCCAGCTGCCATAAAAAATTCGACGAGGCGACGGCCATTTTGGCGGGTGATGCCTTGCAGACCCGCGCCTTCGAGGTGCTGGCCGAGGAGGATACCCACACCGACCCGGAGACGCGCTGCGATCTGGTGACGGCGTTTGCCCTGGCCTCGGGCGCGCGCGGCATGGTCGGCGGGCAGATGATCGACATGCTGGCCGAGGGCAAGCAGCTCTCCGGGCCGGAGATCACGCGGCTGCAGGCGCTCAAGACCGGCCGGCTCATCCAGTTCAGCGCCGAGGCGGGTGCCATCCTCGGGCGCGCCCCGCAGGCGCAGCGGCATTTCATCATCGCCTATGGGCGCGACCTCGGCGGCGCGTTCCAGATCTATGACGACGTGCTGGACCAGACCGCCTCCGCGCAGGAGATGGGCAAAACCGCGGGCAAGGACGCCGCCCAGGGCAAGGCGACGATGGTCTCGATTTTGGGGCTGGAGCGAGCCCGCGCCCAGGCTGAGCGCCTGGCCGAGCAGGCGGCTTCGCACCTTGAGAGCTTTGGCCCGCGCGCGGCCCTGTTGCAGGCGCTGGCGCACTTCACCGTGACCCGAAAGAGCTGATCGCAGCCAGAGCATGATTGCTTTGAATCAATCAAGCTCTGCCCTTTGTTTGGCGATCAACCTCATCGGTTTATATCGAATCCTCGGATTCGATATAAACCGATGTTGATCTAAGCCATGCCCAGGCAGCGCGCTGATGTCCTGCTCGTCGCCACCGGCCTCGTGGAATCCCGCACCCGGGCGCAGGCGCTCATCATGGCGGGGCTCGTCTACGCGGGCACGGCGCGCGTGCAAAAGCCGGGCGAGCTGCTGGCGGCGGATGCATCGCTCAGCGTCAAAGGCCAGGACCACCCGTGGGTCTCGCGCGGTGGGGTGAAGCTGGCGCACGGGCTGGCGCATTTCAACCTCTCGCCACGCGGGCGCAACTGCCTGGATATCGGCGCTTCCACCGGCGGCTTTACCGATGTATTGCTCGCGTTTGGTGCGGCGCGCGTGTTCGCGGTGGATGTCGGCCACGGCCAACTGGCCTGGAAGCTGCGGTCTGACCCGCGCGTTATCGTGTTGGAAAAGACCAATGCCCGGCATCTTACCGCAGCGCAGGTGCCGGATTCCATCGGTGCGCTGGTGTGTGACGCCAGCTTCATCGGCCTGCAAACCGTGCTCCCGGCCGGACTGGCGCTGTGCTCTCCGGGCGCCTTCGCGGTCGCGCTCATCAAGCCGCAGTTCGAGGCCGGGGCGGAGCAGGTTGGCAAAGGCGGCGTGGTGCGCGATGCGGCGGTGCACGCGGCGGTATGCGATAGAATATCCGGCTGGTGGGCATCATTGCCCGATTGGCGCGTGCTGGGGGTGGAGCGCAGCCCCATCACCGGGCCGGAGGGGAATGTCGAGTTTTTGATCGGCGCGATGCGCAATTCGTGATTACAAACCTGTCATAGGCCTGCCGCGCCGTTGCGGCTCGCGGCGTGCGCCCCCAAATTTTTATTCCGCAGACAAGAACAAGGGAGCGACATGCGCCGCAGAATCTGGCCTAAAATCCTGCTCATCTGCCTGATTCTGCTGGGGCTGCTGGTGATCTTCTGGCAGTGGGACTGGTTCATCCCGACCATTGAATCCCGGGCCTCGGCGGCGCTGGGCCGTCCGGTGACGCTCCAGCGTCTCCAGGTCTCGCTCGGGCCCACCACCACCATCATCGCCTCCGGCGTTACCATCGCCAATCCGCCGGGTTTCTCTAAAGCTACCCCGCCGCTCGCCCGTGTCGCGCAGCTGCGCCTGCGGGTGAATGTGATGGAGTATATCGAGCATCGCCGCCTCGCGCTCACGCAGATCGCGCTGGAGCACCCGGTTGTGGCCGTCCGTCAGCTGGCCAATGGTGCCAGCAACGCCAGCTTCAGGTTCAAACCCACCAAAGGGAAGATGAACCCGCCCGAGCTGGGAGAGCTCATCATCAACCACGGCAGCGCCAGCGTGCTGCTCCCACGCTTCAAGACGAATTTTGACCTCACCGTGCAAACAAGCCCTGCAGCGGCCAAAAACCGGCTGTTCACCGGCGGGGAGATCGTGGTGGGCGCGCGGGGCACCTATGCCGGCGCACCGGTGAGCGGGCGGCTGATCGGCGGGGCGCTGCTCTCCCTGCGCAACCCGTCCACGCCCTACCCGGTGGATCTGCATGTGCAGAACGGCACCAGTTTTGCCAGCCTGGTCGGCAGCATCAAGGATCCGGCGCATCTCTCCGGCGCGCATCTGGCGCTCACCTTCTCAGGCCAGAATATGGCTAATCTTTACCAGCTCACCGGCGTGCCTATTCCGTCCACCCCGCCGTTCGACCTCCGTGGCGCGCTCACGCTCTCCGGCGGGAGCTTCGCGTTCAGGCATTTTCGTGGCCGCGTCGGGTCATCGGACCTGGAGGGCACGATCATCGAGACGCCGGGCAGCCCGCGCCGGATGATCACCGCCAACCTCACCTCGCACAGCGTCAACCTGGCTGATCTCGCGGGGTTTCTGGGTGGCTCGCCCGGCACGGAGAAGACGCCGGATGCCGATGCCGACACGCGCGCCGCCGAGGCACGCGCCGCCGCCAGCCCGAATTTGTTGCCCAACAAGCCGATCAACCTGCCGGAGCTGGATGCCGCCAATGTCGATCTGCACTATCGCGGCGAGCATATAATCAACCGTGACGTGCCGTTCGATGACGTCGTGGTGCATCTCACGGTTCAGGACGGGCGGATCACGGTGGACCCGCTGGATTTCGCGGTCGGCACCGGCCGCATCACGAGCAGTTTCGAACTCGACCCGGTCGGCGGCGTGCTGCACACCAAGGCGAATATCGCCTTCCGCCGTCTCCAGCTCTCGCGCCTGATGGCTGCCACCCACGCATTCGCGGGAAATGGCACGGTGGGCGGCGGCGCGTATCTGTCGGGCAGCGGCAACTCGGTCGCGCAGATTCTCGGCCATGGCTACGGCCATGCCTCGTTTTATCTGCAAAACGGCGCGCATGTGAGCGCCCTGCTGGTGGACCTGGCGGGGTTGCAGATTGGCGATGCCGTGCTCTCTGCGCTGGGTATTCCGCAAAAAACGAGCATCCATTGCCTGATCTCCGATTTTGCCCTGAACAACGGCCAGTTGGACACCAAGGCCTTTCTGCTGGCGACGAAGGAGGCGAATATATTGGGCTCGGGCAAGGTCGATCTCACCACCGAGCGGCTGCACCTTATGCTGCGCACCCAGGCGACGCATTTTTCAATCTTTTCGCTCTCGACGCCGATCAATATCGGCGGCACGCTGAAAAAACCCAGCGTCCTGCCCGCCGCGGGGCCGTTGGCGGCGCGCGCCGTGCCCGCCATCGCGCTTGGCATCCTGTTTCCGCCGCTGGCGCTCATTCCCACCATCCGGCTCGGCCTGGGGGACAAGAACGCCTGCGTGGACACGCTCATCACCCTGCAGAAGGGCCATCCGCACAATCCGCGTTAATCATTCGCTTGAAGCCGCGCCTGAGCCATCGCCCGGCGCCTGGGTTGGCGTTGGCGGTGCCACGGGCGCGTTCTCCAGCGCCGTCCAGTCCACCGGCGGCATGTCCGCGACCTTCTGGCCGTTGATCATCACCCCGCCCGCGCCGTAGGCCACATGCATGGTCAGCGTCTGGCCGCCGGGAGTTGTCGCGGAGATATAGGGCGAGAGCATCGCCTCCAACTGGCTCACGTCGGCCTGAGCCATTGGGTAGGCATTCACCACCGCGCCGGAAAAAGCACCCAGATGGTCGGCGGTCAGGCTTGCCGTGCCGGAGGGTTGCGCCTTGGCGTCGAACTGTACGGCGGCGCTGGCCTTTAACTTGCTCGGGCCGATCGCCAGTTGCAGGCCGAAAGTGCCATGGCCGCCATGCGCGGCCCAGTCCTGCATCTCCTGGAGTGTGAGTTTCTGCCGACCGTTCTGGTCGCTGGGCGGCAGCGCGTCGAACTGTTTGATCGCCGCCTGCCAGTTGGCGGGCAGCGGGCCGGAGAGGGTCAGGCTGTTCGTCAACTGGTCGATTTTGCCGTCAAACGGGATCGAGGCGATCTTGGTCAGCAGCGGCGAGACCGCCATACCGTCCAGCTCCTCATGCACGCGGAGCGCGTTCTGCCCGGCCGTGGCATTCTCGTTCACCACCGCGTGCGCCATGAAATGGTCGATATGCAGGACGAGCAGGCTGCCGCCGCTGGCCAGCAGGTCGATATTATCCGCCGTGGCGTCGGTACCGTTGAAGGTGGGCACCTTGGGGCTGAACAGCGCCGTCGGGTTTATCTGCTCGGTCACCGCGACGCTGCCGAACCTGACCGTGCCGGTGCCGTCTGACGCGTCGATGTTCACCTGCGGGGGAAGGTCGAAATGCACCAATGTCGGGTCCGCGGCGTTGATCCGCAGCGCGAAGCTGGGCAGCACGAAGGTGACCGGCGGCACGTTGGCGTCCGGCTGGACCGTGATCCGCAGGTTGACGAGGTTCAGCGTCGCGGCGAGCGGGGAGGTGCCGCGCGACATGCTGTCGAAGCTCACCTTGATGCCCGGGTTCGCGGAGGTCTGGTTCACCCAGTTGGTGAAACCCGCCTGCATCCGGCCCTGCGCATACCACCAGAGCCCGAGCCAGGCGAGCACCACCACGACCACCACCGCCAGCAAAAATTTCAGAAATCCGCGCATCGTCGATTACCTCATTTGGGCATTATATCCTCTCTATCTGCGCCACCCTTGACCATTGGCCAAGCCTTGGGGCTTGTGGCGTGCATGAAGATTTTCAGAAACTGGCAGAACCTGCCCGCCAGCGCGTGCGGCGCCAGCCTGGCGCTGGGGAATTTTGATGGCGTGCATCTCGGCCATGCCGCGGTGCTGCGCGCCGCCCACGCCGCCCGGCCCGGTGCGCCGCTCGGCGTGCTCACGTTCGAGCCGCATCCGCGCGGCTATTTCCGCCCGCAGGACCCGCCGTTTCGCCTGACTTTGGCGGCGGAGCGCGCGGCGGCTCTGGCCGCTCTGGGCGTGGAACTGCTGTATGAGCTGCCGTTCGACGCGGCCTTTTCCCATATTTCAGCGGCGGATTTCTGCGCGCAGGTGCTGCACCGGGGTCTGGGCGCCGTACAGCTCGCCTGCGGGGCGGATTTCGCCTTCGGCCACCGCCGTGGCGGGGACATCGGGCTGCTCACGGCGCAGGCCGAGGCGCTGGGCATCGGCGTCTCCATCGTCCCGCCGGTGGCGGACGCGCAGGGGCCCATCTCCTCCACCCGCATCCGCCGGCTGCTCCAGGAGGGCTACCCGGACCGCGCCGCCCTGCTGCTGGGCCGCGCCCATACCATCCGTGGCGAGGTGATCCACGGCGATGCGCGCGGCCGCACCATCGGCTTTCCCACCGCCAATATCCCGTTGGGCGAGCATCTGGAGCCCGCGCGCGGCGTGTATGCCGTCACCGCCCGGCTGCCGGGCGGCCAAAGCGTGGAGGGTGTGGCCAATATCGGCCAGCGCCCCACCGTGGGCGGCATCGAGCCACGCCTGGAGGCGCATCTGTTCGACTTTACCGGTGATCTGTACGGCCAGGAATTGTCTGTCGCGTTGCATGAATTCATCCGCGAGGAACAGAAGTTCGAGAATTTCGCGGCGCTGCAGGCGCAGATCGCGCGGGACGCGCTCACCGCCCGGCGCTGCTTGACAGGCCGCAGAATCCCGCCAAACCCCACCCCATGAGTGAACCAGTCGCCGATAAAAAACCCTCTGTCTTCCTGCCGCGCACGGACTTCCCGATGCGCGGGGACCTGCCCGTGCGCGAGCCCGTGATGCTCAAACGCTGGGAGGAGATGCGCCTGTGGGAGCGGCTGCGGCAGCGCGCCCGGGGCCGCCCAAGCTTTATTCTGCACGACGGCCCGCCTTACGCCAACGGCAATCTGCATATCGGCCACGCGCTGAACAAAATCCATAAGGATGTGATCAACCGGGCGCAGCAGATGGCCGGGCGCGATGCCAACTACATTCCCGGCTGGGACTGCCACGGGCTGCCGATCGAATGGAAGATCGAGGAGCGGTACCGGGCGGCCAAGAAGAACAAGGATGACGTGCCGATCCTGGAGTTCCGCCGGGAGTGCCGGGAGTATGCGCAGCACTGGCTGGACGTGCAGGCCGAGGAGTTCAAACGCCTGGGCGTGGCGGCGGACTGGGCCAACCGCTACGCCACGATGGATTTTGCCTCGGAGGCGGCGATCGCCGCGGAGATCGGGAAGTTCCTGCAAAATGGCGCGCTGTATCGCGGGCTGCGCCCGGTGCTGTGGAGTCCGGTGGAAAAAACCGCTCTGGCCGAGGCCGAGGTCGAGTATCACGATAAAAAAGACACGGCGATCTGGGTGCGGTTTCCTATTTTACTTACCCCTCCGTACGTAGGGGTTCCAAAGACAGGCCGACCGGTAAATGAAAATCTAAGTGGCGCATCTATTGTTATTTGGACGACAACTCCGTGGACAATTCCGGGTAACAAGGCCGTCGCGTTCGGCCCAGAGCTTGTATATGAGTTAATCCGCGTCAAGGAAGTTGCGTTGGGCTCTCTGGCCAAACCGAATGAGAAACTTCTCGTTTCATCCGGTCGTCTTCAGAAATTTTGCGCGGATGTTGGTGTCACGGCATTCGAGTCGTTGAGGAAAATTCGCGGCCACGGCGATGAAATTAGCTATGATTTAGGTCTGATGTTGTGCGAGCATCCCCTAAAAAACCATCCCTTGGCAGGTGCAGGGTATTCTGATCCAAGTAGGGTTTTGCAGGGCAGTTTTGTTACGGATGATGCCGGAACCGGCTTTGTTCATATCGCGCCGGGCCATGGCGAGGATGATTTTATTCTTTGTCGTAACTTTAATATGGCTGTTGAAGAAAATTCTAAAATAACTGTGCCTGAAACGGTTCAGGATGATGGGCTTTATTATCCTTCGGTCCCAATTTTTGCCGGGAAGCACGTCTATAAGATTGCTGACGATGTTTGTGAGGCTCTTAAAAAATGTGGTAACTTACTCCACAGAGAAGAATTCACCCACTCCTACCCGCATTCCTGGCGCTCCAAGGCCCCGTTGATCTACCGCGCCACCGCGCAATGGTTCATCCGCATGGATGGTATCCAAACCGATGGGACCAAGAGCATCCGCGAAAAAGCCCTGGCGGCGATCGATACCACCCATTTCGTGCCTGAGATCGGCCGCAACCGTATCCGTGCCATG
The DNA here is from genome assembly GCA_021798575.1 of Pseudomonadota bacterium. Lineage (GTDB taxonomy): Bacteria > Pseudomonadota > Alphaproteobacteria > Acetobacterales > Acetobacteraceae > Acidocella. The sequence goes on from JAJZGI010000007.1 coordinate 24,186, forward strand.
GTCGAATCCCGGCCGGACTGGTGCATCTCCCGCCAGCGTGCCTGGGGCGTGCCGATCGCCGTCTTCGTCCATAAGTCCACGCACGAGCCATTGCGCGATGGCGCGGTGATGGAACGGATCGTGAAGATTTTTGAGGCCGAGGGCGCGGATGCCTGGTATGCCCGCCCGGCGCAGGATTTTCTCGGCGGCGATTATAAAGCCGAGGATTACGAACAGATTTTCGATGTCGTGGATGTGTGGTTCGAATCCGGCTCGACCCACGCCTTCGTGCTGGAGGCGCGCGGCCTGCCGACCCCGGCGGATGTCTATCTGGAGGGCTCGGACCAGCATCGCGGCTGGTTCCAGGCGTCGCTCCTGGAGTCGGTCGGCACGCGCGGGGTGGCGCCCTTCAAGGCCATCGTCACGGATGGCTTCGTGCTGGACGAGCAGGGCCGGAAAATGTCTAAATCGATGGGCAATGTGACGGCCCCGCAGGAGGTGAACGACAAATACGGCGCGGATATCCTGCGCCTGTGGGTGATGAACGCGGACACCTCGGAGGATCTGCGCATCGGCCCGGAGATCCTCAAGCAGCAGGCGGAGCTCTACCGCCGGCTGCGCAATTCGCTGCGCTGGATTCTGGGCTCGCTCGATGGTTTCACGACGGCAGAGAAACTGCCCGAGGCGGAATTTCCGGAGCTGGAAAAACTCATCCTGCATCGTTTGTGGGAACTCAACCAGAGAATCTCGCGCGCGGTGGAAACCCATGACTGGACCGGGGTCTATCCCGCCATTCATTATTTCTGCGCCACCGACCTCTCGGCATTCTATTTCGATATCCGCAAGGACTCGCTCTATTGCGACCAGCCCGCCGTGCCAAAACGCCGCGCCAGCCGGACCTTGCTCGATATCCTGCACCGCGCCCTGACCGCCTGGCTCGCACCCGCACTGCCGTTCACGGCGGAGGAATCCTGGACCGTCCGGTTTGGTAACGACGAATCCGTGCATCTCACGCTGTTCCCGGAAATTCCGGAAAGCTGGCGTGATGACGCGCTGGCCGAGCGGTGGGTTGATATAAAAAAAATACGTTCAGTAGCAAACGCTACTCTAGAGATGGCGCGCAACGAAAAGTCGATAAAGTCCTCTCTTACCGCAACGTTAATTTTACCAAAAAGTGCAGGTATACTGTCCTCCGAAGAATGGGCTGAGCTGTGTATTGTTTCAAAGGTGGCATTTAGCCTTAATTCTGAGGGCACTAGCGTTCTCGTTGGGGGTCTCCGATCCAATATTCGTGTTGAGCCTGCCCGGGGCGAAAAATGCGAGCGTTGCTGGCGCGTGCTGGAGGAGGTCCGGGAAAATCCGACCCATTTGTGCGTCCGCTGTTGCGCGGCGGTGGCGGCATGAGAAAGCGCCTCACCGGCCTGCTGCTCGCAGCACTCATCCTCGCGGCGGATCAGGGCACGAAATACTGGGTGCTCCACGGCGCGCATCTCACCGATGGCCATACGATGACATTGCTGCCCATCCTCAATCTCGTCCTGGTGTGGAACCACGGCATCACCTTCGGCATGTTCCAGAACAACGGCAGCAAGCTCATCCTGGCCGCCCTCGCCACCGGGGTGATCATCGCGCTGATCATGTGGTTGTGGCGCAGCAAGGGCTGGCTGCGGGTGCTCAGCATCGGCGCCATCGCGGGCGGGGCTATCGGCAATGTGGCGGACCGCCTGCATTATGGCGCGGTGGTGGATTTCATCCAGATGCATCTCGGTGGCGTCTATTTCCCCTATATCTTTAACATCGGGGACTCCGCCATCTGCTGCGGTGTCGCGGCACTCATGGTTGAGAGCCTGTTTGGTGCATGATTGCGCCCTACCCCATTATTTGCCGATCAATATTGACCTTGCCCCCCGTTGCAGCGCGCGGCGCGCGGCGATAGGAAGATGCCATGAAATATGTTCGCCCCCTTGCTACGCTCAGTGCCATCACTTTTGCCCTTGCCCTGGGCGGTTGCAACAACGCGACGAAAAAAGCCTTCGGGCTGGAGGCCAATCCGCCGGATGCCTTCCAGGTCGGCACGCAGCCGCCGCTCTCCCTGCCGCCGGAGCTGGGCCAGCTCACGCCGCCCAACCCTGGCCAGCCGCGCCCGCAGCAGGAGGACGCCGCCAGCGCGGGGGCGGACGTGGTCGATGCCGCCAATGCCATCACACCCGCCAACACCGCCAGCACGCCTGGCGACCAGGCATTGCTGAGCGCTGCCGGCCCTGCCCCGCCTGCCGATATCCGCGCCGAGGTCAACCAGAACGCGCTGATCGCCAGCAAACCGCCGGGTTTTGTCTCCAACCTCATGGGCGATGGCCCGGCGGCGGCCCCCACGGTGGACGCCAGCGCCGAGGCCCGCCGCCTGCAGGAGAACGAGGCGCTCGGCCAGCCTGTCACCGCCGGGCCGACCCCGGTAGACAGCAATCAGTCCCCCGGCCTGTTCCACCGGCTGTTCGGCTGGCTGTAACCCAGAGCCAGCCGACGCCGGTTATTTATGGATCATCGTGCCGATCCCGCCCTCGGTGAATAATTCCAGCAGCAGCGCGTGCGGCACGCGGCCATCCAGGATCGTGGCGCCGCGCACCCCTTGAGTCACGGCCTCCATGCAGGTCTCCACCTTCGGGATCATGCCGCCCGAGATCGTGCCATCGGCGATCAGCCCTTTGATCTGGCCCAGTGAGAGGTCGGCGATCAGCTCCTTGTTCGAATCCAGCACGCCGGGCACGTCGGTCAGCATCAGCAGGCGCTGTGCGTTCAGCGCCCCGGCGATCGCGCCCGCCGCCGTATCGGCGTTGATATTATAGGTCGCGCCATGCTCATCGCTGCCCACCGGCGCGATCACGGGGATCAGCCCGGCGCCGGTGAGCGCGTGGATCACCCGCGTGTCGATGAAGCCAGGCTCGCCGACAAAACCGAGATCGAGCGCGCGCTCGATCTGCGAATCCGGGTCGCGCACCGTGCGGCTGAGTTTGCGGGCGCGGATCAACCCGCCGTCCTTGCCGGAGATGCCCACCGCCAGCGCGCCGGCGCGGTTGATGATCCCGGCGACGTGCTTGTTCACGCTGCCGGCCAGCACCATCTCCACCACTTCGACCATCGCCGCGTCGGTCACGCGCAGCCCGTCGATGAAGGTGCTCTTGATCGCCAGGCGCTGGAGCATGGCGTTGATCTGCGGGCCGCCGCCATGCACCACCACGGGGTTGATGCCGACCTGCTTGAGCAGGGCGATATCCCGGCCGAATTCGAGCGCCAGATCCTCCTGCCCCATGGCGTGACCGCCGTATTTCACCACGATCGTGGCCCCGGCGTAGCGGCGCAGATACGGCAGCGCGCGGGCCACGATATGCGCCTGGTCGGCGGCGGTTTTCTGTGCGGTGTTCATGCTGGCGTCCTGTTATTATGCCATTTTAGATAAATCCGGCGATACACGCGCGCAATGCGTCCATGCCCTCGCCGGTGGTGCTGGAGGTGGTGATCACCCGGTTCAGCGCCGCCGGATGCTGGGCCGCAAGCGCATGGACCTCCGCCTGCTTGGCGGCCAGCGCCTTGGGTTTCACGCCGTCCGCCTTGGTCAGCACGAGCTGATAGGCGACGGCAGACTGGTCGAGCAGCTCCATCACCACCGTATCGGCGGTTTTGATCTCGATGCGCGCATCCAGCAGCAGAAACACCCTGGCCAGGTTCGGCCGGCCGCGCAGATAGTCCAGCATCAGCCCCTGCCAGTCCCGCTTGATGGATTTGGGTGCCTCGGCATAGCCGTAGCCGGGCATATCCACGAGCACGATGGGTGCGGCCTCTGCTTGAAAAAAATTGAGCTGCCTAGTTCGCCCCGGCTGGTGGGAGACGCGCGCCAGGGCCCGGCGCGCGGTCAGCGCATTCAGCAGGGAGGATTTGCCGACATTCGAGCGCCCGGCGAAGGCTACCTCCACGCCGCGCGGCTCGGGCAGATGGTCCAGTCCCTGGGCGGCATAAAAAAACTCGACATGCGAGGCAAAGAGCCTGCGACCGGCCTCCAACTGCTCCGGCGTGAAGCTGTCCCCGCCGAAATCTAGGCCTTGAGGGTCGATGGGCGCGCCGCTCTGCCCGCCCGACGCATGATCACCCATTGTTGTCCTACCGATAAAAGATTGTTCCAGGCCCAGTAGAGCACGAGCCCGGCCGGCGAGCGCGCCAGCACGAAGGTGAAGATGATCGGCATGAACTGGAACATGCGGGCCTGCACCGGGTCGGGTGGCGCCGGGTTGAGCCGCTGTTGCAGGAACATCGTGAAGCCCATGATCATGGGCAGCGCGCCGATATGCAGCAGGGGGCTGATGAGCACCGGGTTGAAGGGCAGCAGGCCGAACAGGTTGAACAGGTTGGTCGGGTCCGGCGCCGAGAGATCGTGAATCCAGCCATAAAACGGTGCGTGGCGCATCTCGATGGTGATGAAGATCACCTTATAGAGCGAGAAGAACACCGGGATCTGCACCAGCATCGGCAGGCAGCCGGATGCAGGGTTGATCTTCTCGGCCTTATACAGCGCCATGGTGGCCTGCTGCTGCTTTGCCGTGTCATCCTTGAACTCCTCGCGGATGGCTTTGATTTTGGGCTGCACGAGTTTCATCTTGCCCATCGAGCGGTAAGAATAGCTGGCGAGCGGGAAGAACAGCAGCTTGATACCGACCGTGAATACCATGATCGCCAGGCCAAAATTGCCGAGCAGCGAGTTCAGATAGTCCAGCGAGAAGAAGATCGGCTTGGTAATGATGTACAGATAGCCGAAATCCACGGCTTTATAAAAATTCGGGATGCCGTATTCACGCTGGTAGGCATCCAGCAGCTTCACCACCTTGGCGCCGATGAACAGATGGCTCTCCAGCCCGGCCGAGGCGCCGGGGGCGACCAGCAGCGGGGCTGCCGAGATGAACGCGGTCTGGTAGGCGCTGCCCCCGCCATCATTCACCTTGCTGTAGCTCATGCTGCCGATGAACTTGACCGACTGGTCCGGCGCGACTGCGGTCAGCCAGTATTTATCGGTGATGCCGATCCAGCCGCCCGGGCTGGTCTCGGTGAAGGCGGTGCCACCCGGCGCGTGCTCCCCGTCCGACTTCAGGGTTTTGTAGGATTCCTGCTTCAAGGTGTTGTTGAACACGCCGAGCGGGCCGTTGAACAGAATATAGGAGGTCGGCTCCACCGGCACATAGTCCCGCACGACGCGGGACCACGGGAAGACCTGAACGGCCCCGGTGCCATGGTTGATCACGCGCTGCTGCACGTTGAACATGTAGTGATTATCGATGGAAAGAACGAGCTGGAAGGTCAGGCCCGCGCCATTGTTCCAGGAGAGCGTCACCGGCGTCTGCGGGGTGAGCAGCTTGGCCGAGGCGCTCCACAGCGTATGATCATTCGGCACCTTGATGCCGGAGGGCGCGGTCCAGCCGAATTGCGCGTAGGATGGCCGTGCGCTGCCGCGTGGCCCCATGAGCTGCACGAGCGGTGAATTTTTGGCGATGGTCTGGTGGTATTTTTTCAGCACGACATCATCGAAGACCGCGCCGGTGAGCTCCACGCTGCCCGAGACGCTGGGCGCGTTGATCATCAGGCGCGGCCCCGCCGCAGCAGCGACCTGCGCGGCGCCGGGTGCGGCCTGCGTGGCGGTGCCGCCGGTTGTTGCGGGCGCCGCCGGTGCCGTGGGGGATTGCTGTGTGGCGAGTTGTGCCGGGGTTGGCGCCGGATGCGGGAAATACCGATCCTGCACAAAGGAGAACACGAGCATGATGCCGATCGAGATCGCAAAGGCGAGAATCAGGCGCTTCTGGTCCATGGGGAATTAGTGATCCTCTGAGGGCTGATCGTTCAGGCTGGCACCGTTTGCACGATCCCTTGCCGGATGGGAACCCATGGTGTGAGCAAATGGTGGAACCGGGTCGTAGCCGCCCGGGTGCCAGGGATGGCAGCGCAAAATCCGCCGCCCGGCCAGCACGCTGCCGCGCCCCGCGCCATGGGTACACACCGCCTCGCGCGCGTAGGCGCTGCAGGACGGGAAAAACCGGCAATTCGCGCCGATGACCGGGCGCAGGGTGAGCTCATAGGCGCGGATCGCGCCGGCCAGCACGCGCGCCGCCGGGCTCATCGCAGCGCCTCATCCAGCGCGGTGCGGATATTCTGGCATAGCGTCTCGAAGGGGAGCGTCGCTGTCTCCCGCCGGCAGACGAGCACCAGCTCGACCCCGCGCAGCTCTGCCCCGGCCAGCGTGAGGCGCGCGGCCTCGCGCAGCCGCCGACGCGCGCGGTTGCGGGCCACGGCATTACCGAGCTTTTTGGACGCGGTATAGCCGACCTGGAGGTGGGTCTGCCCGCCCGTCAGGGCCTGCATCAAAAAGCCGGGTCTGGGGATTTTTTTGCCGCGCCGCGCCATGCGGAGAAAATCAGCCCGGTGTTTGAACGTTTCCGGCGGAGCGTATCTGGCCATGTCAGCCCCTCCAGTCGCCCGGGTGCGGAGAATTCAGGCTGAGAGTTTGGCGCGGCCCTTGGCGCGACGGTTGGCGATGACCTTGCGGCCGCCAACGGTTGCCATGCGGGCGCGAAAGCCATGCCGACGCTTGCGGACGAGTTTGGAAGGCTGATAGGTCCGTTTCACGAATTGCACTCCGACGAAAGACGAATAAAACAAGACAATGCGCAGCAGCGCCGTCCCCGGCCCCGTGCGCTGGAGCGCGCATATAGGCGGGCCCAACCCCTCTCGTCAATGCGCGGACCCTCTGCGCAAAAGCGTGTATTGCCCTGGCCCGCGACAACGTGCAGCTTAATCCCATGCAATTCCCCCGCACCATGCGCAGCCAGACCGTCCTCGCCCTGCAAGGCGGCGGGGCGCATGGCGCCTTCACCTGGGGCGCGCTGGACCGGCTGCTGGAGGACGGGCTGGATTTCGCGGCGGTCAGCGGCGTCTCCTCCGGCGCGATGATCGCCGCCATGGCCGTGCAAGGCCATGTGCGCGGCGGGAACGCGGGCGCCCGCGCGGCGGTGAGCCAGCTCTGGCGGCGCGCCGCCGAGGCGAATATTTTTGGCGCCGCCAGCGCCTCGCTGGACCGGCTCTGGGGGTGGGACAAGGGGCTGGAGCTCGGCAACGAGCTGGCCTGGAGCGGCATCACCACCGCGTTGCGCATGTTCAGCCCGGGCCAGCTCAATCCGTTCGGCCAAAACCCACTGGCACCGCTGCTGGAGGAGCTGCTGGACGTGGCCGCCATCCGCGACCCACGCGCGCCCAGATTGTTCATCGCGGCGACCGATGTTGAGTCGGGCCAGGCAAAAATTTTTGAGAACGCGCAGATAAATGTGGATGTGCTGCTCGCCTCGGCGTGTATCCCGATGATGTTCCCCGCCGTGAATATCGGCGGGCGGCACTACTGGGATGGCGGCTACGCCTGCAACCCTGCGCTGGCGCCGCTGCTCAACCCAAGGCCCGCCCGGCTGGTGCTCATCCGCGCCCAGCCGCGGGCGCGCCGGGGCGTGCCCAGTAGCACGGCGGATATCGTACATCGGCTGCATGAGATCGCCTTCCAGGCGCCGCTGGACGCCGAGCTGGCCCTGCTCCCCCGGCAGGTCCAGCTTACCGATATCAGCGCCGATACCGCACTCGCCCGCCATCCGCTCACCTCCAAGATGAACACCGAGCGTGCCTTTCTCGATATATTATTCGCCGCCGGCCGGGAGGCTGGCGGGCTCACCCAGGCGGCATGAAACGGCTGCGCCGCAACAATTTCTTCGCATTCCGGTTCGAGCTGTTCGGCGGCAGCCTCTCCGGGCGCGTGCTGTGGCTCACGGTCGGCATCATCCTGCTCATGGAGATACTGGTTCTGATGCCGAGCCTGGGGCGTGAGCGCCAGAACTGGCTGTGGAACCATGTCACCCGCGCGCATCTGGCGGCGCTCTCGGCAACCGGGGTCGGTGGCGCGCTCAACCCGGCCACCCAGACGCTCCTGCGGCTCGCCGGGGCGCAATCGGTCGCGTTGTTCCAGCCGGATCAGCGCGAGATCATGCTGGGAACGCACCACGCCGTACCGCAGGGCAGGATTAATCTGGCAACCGAGACCCTGGCGCAGAGCACCTGGCAGGCGGACCTGCTCATCGCTGGTGTCCGGCACGGCAGCTTGGAGGTGGTGGCGCCCAGCCTGCGCCAGCCCGGTGTGCGGATGGACGTGGACTTTAACAGCGATGCGCTCGCGGCCTACCTCCGGGCCTATGCCGGGCAGGCCGCCGTGCTCGCGGCAATCACGGCGCTGGTGACCGGCTTGCTCGTGTTCGCGGCGCTGGACCGGCTGCTGGTCCGCCCGATGCGGATCATCACCGCGAGTATCGCTGGGTTTCGCCAGGACCCGACGCAGAGCAGCCAGAGCGAGCTGAGCTGGCTGGCCGGGCGAGGCCAGGATGAGATCTCGGTCGCCGCCGGTGAGCTCAAGATCATGCAGGATGATCTGCGCGCCGCCCTCTGGCGCAACGCCAGGCTGGCGGCATTGGGCACGTCGGTCGCCAAGATCAGCCATGATCTGCGCAATATTTTAAGCTCCGCCCTGCTGGTGGCGGATAGTCTGGAGCAAACCGCCGATCCGGCGGTTCAACGCGCGGCGCAGCGGCTGATCCGGGCGGTGCGGCGCGCGACCCAGCTGGTGAGCCAGACCGTGGACTTCGCGCGGGAGGGCCCGCCGGCGATCACCCGCACGGCGGTCATCGTGCGGGATCTGGTCGAGGAGGCGGCGCTCGCCGCTCGCCCGGATGACCCGGGGCTGATCGACAATGAGGTGCCGGAGAATCTGGTGCTGGCGCTCGACCGCGACCAGCTCTTCCGCGTGCTGTTCAACCTGATCCGCAACGCGGCCGAGGCCGGGGCGGACCGTATCACCCTCAGCGTGGCGACCAGCAGCGGCGTCACCCGGATGCAGGTGCGCGACAACGGCCCCGGCCTGCCGCCCAGGGTGCAGGAGAGCCTGTTCAAGCCGTTCAACCGCTCAGCCAAGCAGGGCGGCAGCGGGCTCGGGCTCACCATCGCCCGCGACCTCATCCGCGCCCACGGCGGCGAGCTGAAGCTCGCCCACACAGGGCCGCGCGGCACGGTCTTCATCATGGAGCTGGCGGTGACGGAAACCCAAGTCTAGAGCAAGGTAGCTTTTGGTTGAATCATTGCTTCGACCAAAAAGCGGCCAACTTGCTCGCCAGACAAAGAGTAGAGCAGGATTGATGGTAAGCAATCATGTCTCTAGTCGGGCAGAAAATCCGGCACGGAGAGATAACGCTCGCCGGTATCATAGTTGAAACCCAGGATCCGGGCGGATTTATCCAGCTCGGGGAGTTTTTTCGCGATCGCCGCAAGCGTCGCGCCGGAGGATATGCCGACCAGCAGCCCCTCCTGCCTGGCCGAGCGGCGGGCATATTCGCGCGCTTCCTCGGCCTCGACCTGGATCACGCCATCCAGGCTGGCGGTGTGCAGGTTGAGCGGAATGAACCCGGCGCCGATGCCCTGGATCGGGTGCGGGCCTGGCGCGCCACCCGAGATCACCGGCGAGAGCACAGGTTCCACCGCAAAAACCCTCAGCTTCGGCCAGTGCGGCTTCAGCGTCTCGGCGCAACCGGTGATATGCCCGCCGGTGCCGACACCGGTGACGAGCACATCCAGCCCCTCGGGGAAGTCGGCCAGAATCTCCTGCGCCGTGGTGCGCGCATGGATGGCGATATTCGCCGGATTATCGAACTGCTGGGGAATCCAGGCGCCGGGATTCTGCGCCGCCAGCTCATTCGCCCGCTCGATCGCGCCCTTCATGCCGCGCTCGCGCGGGGTGAGGTCGAAACTCGCGCCGTAGGCCTGCATCAGGCGGCGGCGCTCGATGGACATGGACTCGGGCATGACGAGGATCAGCCGGTAGCCCTTCACCGCCGCGACCAGCGCCAGGCCCACGCCGGTATTGCCCGAAGTCGGCTCGATGATCAGCCCGCCCGGCTTGAGCGTGCCGGCGGCCTCCGCGGCCTCGACCATGGCGAGCGCGATGCGGTCCTTGATCGAGCCGCCGGGGTTGCCCCGCTCGGACTTGATCCAAACCTGCGCCTCGGGGAACAGGCGGCTGACGCGGATATGCGGGGTTTTGCCGATGGTCTCGAGCACGCTGCTGGCCTGCATGGGTTTTCTCCTGGTTTTATAATAGCCGCAATAGCACCGGCGGCTATATCCGCGCCAGCACCGCGGCGCGCAGCTCCGGCGATAGCTCCGCCAGCGCCTGGTTCATGCGGCCGGTGCGCCGCCGCAGGTCGTAGAGCTGGTCCAGCAGGGAGAGCACGACCGGCAGGCTGTGCTCCTCGACGTCCATCTCGTCGCGTAACTGCAAAATCAGGCGGATGCGCGCGACGTCGATCTCCTGGAATTTCCGGGCACCTGGGCCACCGTGCGCCGCGACCAGTTCGGCGCCGATCCAGCGCTCCAGCGCCCCGGCATCCAGCCCTTGGCACTCCCGCTGCACCACCTCGAAACTCTTCATGTTCCGCCCTCCTCCTGGGCGGCGCGCGGATTGAAACCCTCCTGCGTCCAGCCCTTCAAGAAGCTCTCAAATTGCTCATCCGCCGGGCCGACCACCACCCGGAGCTTCACGTATAGATCGCCCGCCGGAATACCAGCCCCGGCGGGCACGCCGCGCTCGCGCAGGCGCAGCTCCGTGCCGGTGTCCACATGGGGTTTCAGCTTCATGGAGACCGGCCCGCGCGGCGTGGGCACGTGCAGCTGCGCGCCCAGTACCGCCTCATGCAGCGAGATCGGCAGGTCGATGTAGATATTTCGCCCGTCCCGGCGGAACAACCGGTGCGACCCGACATGGATTTCGATCAGCGCGTCGCCAGCCGGCCCACCCGCCCGGCCTTGCTGGCCGCGCCCGCGCAGCCGCAGCACGTCCCCCGTCTGGCTGCCGGGCGGAATTTTGACATCCAGCACTTGGCCATCGGGCAGGTTCAACCGTTTCGTGGCGCCGTTCACCGCGTCCAGGAACTCCGCCTCCAGCGCATAGCGTTCATTGCGCCCGCGGGCCGGCCCGGCCCGGCCGCCGCCGCGCTGCTCAAAAATATTAGCGAAAAGATCCTCAAAATTCTCGGTGCCACCAGCCCCACCGGGCGCGTAGCGCTCCCCCGCGCTGGCCTCGGCATAGTGCCGGTAGCCGCGCGGCGACGCCTTTTCAGCCCCCGCGGCGTCGATCTCGCCTCTGTCGAAGCGCGCGCGTTTCTCAGGGTCGGAGAGCAATTCATGCGCGGTAGAGACCTGTTTGAAGCGCTCCTCCGCCGCCTTGTTGCCCGGGTTGAGGTCCGGGTGGTGCTTTTTGGCGAGCTTACGGTAGGCCGCGCGGAGGTCATCGTTGCTGGCTGTGCGCGCTACGCCGAGAATTTTGTAAGGATCTTCCATCTGCCCCATCATCTGCCATGTGGCCTATGATATAGGTCTATTTTACCCGCTTGCGCGACGCCATCATGCGCCGGATGCGCTCCAGGACGAATTTATGCTCATAGGGCGTCACCTGACCCGGCCCGTCCTCACATAATTCCCCGGCTTTCTCGGTCGCGCGTGCGACCGAACCCACCGGAATCATCTCCACCTGGGGATGATTTTCACGCACCCAGCGCGCCAGGTCAAACCCGGAGTCGCCCTCCGCCAGCACGATATCCACCGGCAGATCATCCTGCTCCAGCATCTGGCGCGCCTCATCCTGGTTCTGCGCCTCCAGCACGCTGTAACCACATTCCCGCAGATATTCGGCGAGCGGGTGACGCACCAGCACGTCGGCCTCGACGATGAGGATCCGCGCCTCACCGCTCATGATACGCAGGGTAGTCCGAGGCTGTGCATCGCCGTGGCGGCGGCGGCCTGTAGCCGGTAGGGCTTGGGCAGGAACACCCCGAATTCGGCAACATTGCAGCCCCCTTGGTCGCTGGAGGTGAGGATGATTTTTATCTGCGGGTAGCGCGCCCGCACCCTTTGGGCCAGCTCGACCCCGTTCATGGAGCCTGGCATCCGAATGTCCGACAGCATCAGATCCACGACACCGCCGGACTCCAGGTAGACCCAGGCTTCATCGGCGTTTATCGCCTCCACCACCACCAGCTCCTGGTCGCGCAGGGTCTCGGCCAGCAGCGCGCGGATCAGCGCCTCGTCTTCCACCACCAGCACACACGCAGGATGTGGTGCTTGATCAGGTGCATGGTCGGTCATCATCGGGGCATCTTTCCATCGGGCATCATGGGTAGCTAATCACTTCCACGTGATCCCGAGGAAAATGGGCATGATTTAATATCTGTTAAGGCGCGCGGGACGAGGCGAGCTTATAGCGCCACAAATTAAGGCTTTGCAAAACGCCGCCCGTGCGGCACAATGGGTGGGTCCTTATCTGGACGCAGGAGAGTGCATGGGGCCGCTTGGGCCAGCCATGCCGCCGAAGGCGCAACCGGCCCCCGGAAACGCTCAGGCAGAAGGGCTGCGTCTGCAAATGGGACACTCTGGAAAGCCGGTGCGGCGACGCACCGCACCGACGGGGTCAAGGGCAGGGTTCAAACCCGCCTGAATCTCTCAGGTACCCAAACAGAGGGGGGTCAGTTTGTCCGGCACTTCAGCCGGGGGCTGACTTTTAGAGCTTGGGGGTATTTTGCTGAAAACACCGTTGGATGGAATGCACCGTGCGCTCGGCGCGCGCATGGTCGAGTTCGCGGGCTATGAGATGCCGCTGCAATATGCTGGCATCATCGCCGAGCACCTGGCCTGCCGCAGCGGCGCCGCGTTGTTCGATGTCTCCCACATGGGCCAGGCGGTGGTTCGCGACGCGGCCAGCCTCGAGCCGCTGGTCACGGGCGATATCACCGGCCTGCCAGCAGGCCGCCAGCGCTACACTCTTCTCACCAACGCGGCGGGCGGTATCATTGATGACCTGATGGTCGCGAATCTGGATGGGGGCTGCCAGCTTGTGCTCAACGCCGGGCGCAAGGTGGTGGATGTCGCGCATATGCGGGCCCACGGCGTGACGGTGGAGACGTTGTTTGAGCGCGCATTGCTCGCCCTGCAAGGGCCCAGGGCCGCGCAGATGCTGCCCGAGGCGGCGGCGCTGAAGTTCATGGACGCGGCTGAACTCAGCGTGGCGGGGACAGCCTGCGTGGTCACGCGCTCGGGCTACACCGGCGAGGACGGCTTCGAGATCGGCTGCGCGGCTGACGCCGCCGAGGCGCTGGCCCGCCTGTTGCTGGCGCGCGGCGCCACACCCGCCGGGCTGGGTGCGCGCGATTCCCTGCGGCTGGAGGCTGGCCTGTGCCTGTATGGCAACGATATCGATGAGAACACGAGTGTGCTCGCGGCCAATCTCGGCTGGGCGATCGCCAGGCGCCGGGCTGAGGTCGGGGATTTTCTAGGCGCGGCGGCGCTGCGCGAGGTGCGGCAGCATGGCCCGGTGGAACGCCTGGTCGGCATCCGGCTCAGCGGCCGTGCCCCGGCCCGTGCCGGGGCTGAGATCCACGTGCCCGGTGGTGAGCGGGTCGGCCGCGTCACCTCCGGCTGTTTCGCCCCCAGCCTGAATGCGCCGATCGCGCTGGGCTACATCCGCGCGGACTGCGCGGCCCCCGGCACTTTGGTGGCGCTCATCGTGCGGGACAAGCCACTGGATGGCGTCATCTCGCCGCTGCCCTTCATTCCCCATCACTACGCTCGTTGAAAGGTTTTCACATGCCGCAGATTTATTTCACCGCCGACCATGAATGGGTGGAGATCGGGGAGGACGGGCTGGCCACGGTCGGCATCACCGACCATGCCCAGAACGCGCTGGGCGATATCGTGTTCGTTGAACTGCCCGAGCCGGGACGCTCGGTCGCCAAGGGTGAGGCCTGCGCGGTGGTGGAGAGCGTGAAGGCGGCGTCCGACCTGTACGCGCCGCTCACCGGCACGATCACCGAGCAGAATTCGGCCCTCACCGAGGACCCAGGGCAGATCAACCAGTCCGCTGCTACCGCCTGGTTCTTCCGGATGCGGCTGGCCGACGCCGGCGCCTTCGCCGAGCTGATGGACCAAGCCGCCTATGACGCGCTGCTGGCGAGCCTGGCATGAGCGCGCGGGAGCAACTGGCCGAACTCGCGGCCGATGACGCCTTCATCGCGCGCCATATCGGCCCGGATAGCGCGCAGGTCAGCGCGATGCTGGCGCAGGTCGGCGCGCCCGACCTGGAGGCGCTGATGGCGCAGACCGTGCCGCCTTCCATCCGCAGCCACTCCGCCCTGGCGCTGCCGCCCGCGATGGACGAGGCCGCCGTGCTGGCCGACCTGCGCGCGTTGGCGGCACAGAATATCGTCAAAAAATCGCTGCTCGGCCAGGGCTACCATGGCACACTCACCCCGCCTGTCATCCAGCGCAATGTGCTGGAGAATCCGGGCTGGTACACCGCCTACACGCCGTATCAGGCCGAGATCTCGCAAGGCCGGCTGGAGGCGATTCTGAATTTTCAGACCATGGTGTGCGACCTCACCGGGATGCAGGTGGCCAATGCCTCCCTGCTCGATGAAGCCACCGCGGCGGCGGAGGGTGTCGCGCTGGCCCATGCGCTGGCCCGCGGGAAATCCGGCGTGATCGCGCTGGCGGCGGATGTCCACCCGCAGACCCGCGCCGTCATCGCCACCCGCGCCTGGCCGATGGGCTGGAAGCTCGTGGACTTCGCACCCGGCGATGCCGATGCCATCACGGCGGCGGGTGCCTTCGCCGTGGTGCTCAATTATCCCGGCAGCACCGGCGGGGTGCGCGACCTCAGCGCCGAGATCGCGGCGGCGCACGGCGCGGGCGGGCTGGCGGTGGTCTGCGCCGATCTGCTCGCTCTGGCGCTGCTCAGGCCACCGGGGGAAATGGGCGCGGATGTGGTGGTGGGCTCAGCCCAGCGCTTTGGTGTGCCGATGGGTTTTGGCGGCCCGCACGCCGGTTTTTTCGCCACGGCGGACCGGTTCAAGCGGCAGATGCCGGGGCGGCTCGTCGGCGTCTCGGTGGATGCCACCGGTCGGCCCGCCATGCGCCTCGCTTTGCAGACGCGCGAGCAGCATATCCGGCGCGAGAAGGCGACCTCCAACATCTGCACCGCCCAGGTGCTGCTGGCGGTCATGGCCGGGTTGTACGCGGTGTGGCATGGGCCGGACGGGCTGCGGCGCATCGCCACGCGCGTGTATCTGCAAGCCAGAATGCTGGCCGATGCCGTGTGCCGCGCCGGCCTCACCCTGCGCCATGCGGTGTTTTTTGACACGCTCACGGTGGAAGCGGGCGACAGGGCGGAGGCGCTGATGCAGGCTGCACTTGCAGCCGGGTTCAACCTGCGCCGGGTGGACGAGACCGGCGTCGGCATCGCGCTGGACGAGACGATTACAGCCGAATCACTCGAAGCCTTGGCGGGCGTTTTTGACGCCACGCTCGATGACGCCACTCCCGCCGTGCCGGCTGATCTGCAACGCCAGAGCGGTTTCTGCACGGCGGCGGTGTTCTCGGCCTATCATTCCGAGCACGCGATGCTACGCTACCTCAAAAAACTCGAGGACAAGGATATCGCGCTCAACCGTTCGATGATCCCGCTTGGCTCTTGCACCATGAAGCTCAATGCCAGCGCCGAGATGGCCGCCATCACCTGGCCTGAATTCAGCGATATTCACCCCTTCGCGCCGCCGGAGCAGAGCCTGGGCTATGCCGCGCTGATCACCCGGCTGTGTGATTATCTCAAGACCGTGACCGGCTTCGCCGGTGTCTCCCTGCAACCCAACTCCGGCGCGCAGGGTGAGTTCGCCGGCCTGCTCGCGATCCGCGCCTGGCAGGAGGCGCGCGGCCAGGGCGCACGGGATATCTGCCTCATCCCGGCCTCCGCGCATGGCACCAACCCTGCCTCCGCCACCATGGCGGGCTACCAGGTGGTGGTGGTGGCGTGCGACCGTGACGGCAATGTGGACGTGGCGGATCTGACCGCCAAAATCGCCCTGCACGGCCCACGGCTGGCCGCGCTGATGATCACCTATCCCAGCACGCACGGCGTGTATGAGCCGGGCATCCGGGGCATCTGCCAGGCGGTGCACGCCGCCGGTGGCCAGGTCTATATGGACGGCGCCAACATGAACGCGCAGGTCGGCCTGACCTCCCCCGCCGCGATCGGCGCGGATGTGTGCCACCTCAACCTGCATAAAACCTTCTGCATCCCGCATGGCGGCGGCGGCCCGGGTGTCGGGCCCATCGGTGTCGCCTCGCACCTGCTGGCCCACCTGCCCAACCACCCGCTGCGCGCCGATGCCGGGCCAGCCGGCGGCTACGGCCCGGTCTCAGCCGCGCCCTTCGGCTCGGCGCTCATCCTGCCCATTCCCTATGCCTATATCCGCATGATGGGGCCAGACGGCATCACGCAGGCCACCCGAATCGCGATTCTCAACGCCAATTACATCGCCGCGCGGCTGGCCCCGCACTACCCGATCCTCTATCGCGGCGCGCAGGGCCGGGTCGCGCATGAATGTATCATCGACTGCCGGGGCTTCGCCGCGTCCAGCGGCGTGCAGGTGGAGGATATCGCCAAACGGCTGATCGATTATGGCTTCCACGCGCCCACCATGTCCTGGCCGGTGGCGGGCACGCTAATGATCGAGCCGACCGAGAGCGAGGACAAGGCCGAGATCGACCGTTTCTGCGACGCCATGATCAGCATTGCCGGGGAAATCTCGAATATCGCCACCGGGACCTGGAGCCAGGCCGACAACCCGCTGAAAAACGCGCCGCACACCGCGGCTGAGGTGATGGCCTCCAACTGGACCCACCCGTACCCGCGCGAGGTCGCGGCCCACCCGCTGCCCTTTGTGGTGGCGCAGAAATACTGGCCGCCGGTGAAGCGGGTGGATAATGTCTATGGCGACCGCAACCTCGTATGTTCCTGCGCGCCGCTGGAGGCCTATGCGCAGGCGGCCGAATGAAGGCCTTCTTTAGGCGTCCATTTTGAGCGCGGCGAGGAACGCGCTCTGCGGGATCTCCACCTTGCCGAACTGGCGCATGCGTTTTTTGCCCTCTTTCTGCTTATCCAGCAGCTTGCGCTTGCGGGAGATATCGCCGCCGTAGCATTTGGCGGTCACGTCCTTGGAGAGCGCCGAGATCGTCTCCCGCGCGACCACGCGCGAGCCGATGGCGGCCTGGATCGCGATCTTGAAGAGTTGCTTGGGGATGAGGTCCTTCAGTTTGCCGCAGATGGCCCGGCCACGGCTCTCGGCTGCGGCCCGGTGCGCGATGAAAGAGAGCGCGTCCACCGGCTCCAGGTTAACCAGGATGGATATTTTTACGAGATCGGCCTCGGCATAGTCCTCGATGGCGTAGTCGAAGCTCGCATAGCCTCGGCTGATGGATTTGAGCCGGTCGTAGAAATCGAACACCACCTCGTTGAGCGGCAGGCGATACACGGCCATGGCGCGGTTGCCGACATAGGTGAGGTCGGCCTGCTGGCCACGCCGCTCGTTGCACAAAGTGAGCACCGCGCCCAGATAATCATCGGGCACCATGATGGTGGCGCGGATCCAGGGCTCCTCGATATGGTCGATCACCGAGCCATCCGGCATGTCCGAGGGATTGTGCAGCAGCTCCATCGCCCCGCTGGTCCGGAAGATTTTATACACCACCGATGGCGCGGTGGCGATCAGGTTGAGGTCGAACTCGCGCGACAGCCGCTCCTGGATGATCTCCAGATGCAGCAGCCCAAGGAACCCGCAGCGATAGCCAAAGCCGAGCGCGGCGGAGGTCTCGGCCTCATAATGGAAGCTCGCATCGTTCAGGCGCAGCTTGCCCAGCGAGTCCCGCAGTTTCTCGAAATCATCGGCATCTACGGGGAACAGCCCGCACCAGACCACCGGCACCGATGGTTTGAACCCTGGCAGCGCCTCGGCCACCGGGTTGCGGTCGTCGGTGATGGTGTCGCCCACCTTGCAATCCGCCACGGTTTTGATCGCCGCCGTGATATACCCCATCTCGCCCGGGCCCAGCTGCTCGACCGCGCGCATCTTGGGCGTGAAGACGCCGAGCTGCTCGATCGGGTGCGCTGCGCCGGTGCTCATCATGCGGATGCGCTGGCCCCGGCGCAGCACGCCGTTCTTCACGCGCACCAGGGTCACCACACCCAGATACTGGTCGTACCAGCTATCAATGAGCAAAGCGGAGAGCGCAGCCGTGGCATCGCCCTTGGGCGGCGGCAGGCGCGTCACCAGCGCTTCCAGCACGCCCTCGATGTTCACCCCGGTCTTGGCGGAAATTTCCACCGCCTCCGAGGCATCGATGCCGATGACATCCTCGATCTGCTGCTTGACGCGCGGCACGTCGGCCGCCGGCAGGTCGATCTTGTTCAGCACGGGGACGATCTCATGGTTCGCGTCGATCGCCTGGTACACGTTGGCCAGAGTCTGCGCCTCCACGCCCTGCGAGGCGTCCACCACGAGCAGCGAGCCCTCGCACGCGGCGAGGCTGCGGCTCACCTCATAGGCAAAATCGACATGGCCGGGTGTGTCCATCAGGTTCAGTACATAGGTCTTGCCGTCCTTTGCCGGATAATCCAGCCGCACGGTCTGCGCCTTGATGGTGATGCCGCGCTCTTTTTCGATGTCCATATTGTCCAGCACCTGCTCGGTCATCTCCCGCGCGGTGAGGCCGCCGCAGTGCTGGATCAGCCGGTCGGCCAGGGTGGATTTCCCGTGGTCGATATGGGCGATGATGGAGAAATTGCGGATGAGGTCGGTGGGCGTTTCGGTCATGGGCCTGACATACGCAGAAACCGGCGTCATGTCATGCGTGTGTGGCCTAATGCACCAGGTTCGGCAGCATGTCGTTCTGGATGATCGCCGCGGCGGCGAGCGGCGCGTTCGAGGCGATGGCCATCGGCGTGCCATCCGCCGCGTGGATGGCAAAGGCCGGGCCATTTTCGGTCATCACCGGCTTGACGAAGGCGATCTCCTCCATGCCCAGACTCGCGAGCTGGTCCGGGGAGATATGGTGGATATCCAGCACCGTCCCAGGGACGAGATTCGTGGTACCGTCATGTGTCTTGATATTCATCTGAATTCCTTTGCGGCGGTCGGTCCCGCCGCGTGATCTAGCTTGTTTAACAGTCGTCGGCGGGACGCAGGCCGGGCGGCTCAGTCTGCGCGATTGCCCGATTCTCCATCGACCACGCGAGTCGGCGCTACTGTTGTTTTGCCCTGACCCCGTGAAATGGGGATATTTTTGACCACCGGCTGCGGCACCGGGCGAACCAGATCGACATGCAACAGCCCGTTATCCAGCCATGCGCCCTTCACCTCGATTCCCTCCGCGATCACGAAAGCCCTCTGGAACTGGCGCGCCGCAATACCCCTGTGCAGAAAAACACGCCCGTTGCCATCGTCAGTCTGGCGGCCACGGATTACCAACTGGTTATCTTCCAGGGTAATCTGGAGGTCATCCATCGTGAATCCGGCCACGGCGAGGGTAATACGCAGCGATATCGGGCTGAGCTGCTCGATATTATACGGCGGATAGCCCTCAGAGGTGTTCTTCGAGGCGCGCTCGATCATCTGTTCGAGATGGTCGAACCCCAAAAACAAAGGCGACGTAAATACACGGGCGGTCATCAGGCGGGCTCCCCCAGGTTTGAGCGAAGCAGAAAATGGACCCATCAAGGCATCCACGGCCTATGTTGTCACGATTCGCGGCCGTTGCAAGCCCCCGCGCGAGGCACGGCGCATTTGCGGGCATGGCAAAGCGGCATTAAAGCCGGAACCATGTCTGATACGCAAACCTCGACTCTGCTGACCATCCGGATCGTCCCCGACCCGGTACTGCGCAAAACCGCACGGGCGGTGACACCCGCGGATGCCGCCCAGGTGCGGGCGTTGATCCCGCAGATGTTCGCCACCATGTACGCGGCACCCGGCATCGGTCTGGCGGCGCCGCAGGTGGGGGTGCTGCTTCGCCTGGTCGTGATCGATATCGCGCCGGAGAAAACCCCCGCACCGCTGGTTCTCATCAACCCGGAGGTCGTCGCGGCGAGCCCGGAGAGCGCGACGCGCGAGGAGGGTTGCCTCTCCCTGCCAGAGCAATATGCGCAGGTCGTCCGCCCGGCCTGGGTGCGAGTGAAGTACGAGGACGAGCGAGGCGCCCGCCGGGAGATCGAGGGCGACGGGCTGCTGGCCGCCTGCCTCCAGCACGAGATCGACCATCTGAACGGCGTTCTATTCGTGGACCATCTCTCGGCGCTCAAGCGTAACATGTTGCTGCGCAAGCTCGCCAAGGAGCAGAAGGAAAAGACCAGCCGCAAATGAGGCTCGCTTGAGGCTCGCTTTCATGGGCTCGCCCTCATTCTCGGTGCCCGCGCTGCGGGCGCTGGCCGCCGCGCACGAGGTGGCGGTGGTGTATGCCCAGCCGCCCAAACCCGCCGGACGCGGCCAGCGCGAGACCCTGTGCGCGGTGCACCAGGCCGGGCTGGACATGGGCCTTGCCGTCCGCACCCCAAAACGGCTGAAAAACAATGCGGCGGAGGTGGCTCACCTGCGCGGGCTGGGGTTGGATGCCGCCGTGGTGGCGGCCTACGGGCTCATATTGCCGCCCGATATTCTCAGTGCGCCCAGGCTGGGCTGCCTGAACATCCATGCCAGCCTGCTGCCACGCTGGCGCGGCGCCGCGCCGATCCAGGCCGCGATCCTGGCGGGGGATGCGCAGACCGGGATCACCATCATGCAGATGGACGCAGGGCTGGACACGGGCGGGATGCTGCTCGCCCGGCCAACCCCGATCGGCCCGCGCGACACCGCCGCCGATCTGCACGACCGCCTGAGCGAAATGGGCGCTGGGCTGATCCTGCGCGCGCTGCAAAACCCGCCCCAGCCGGTGCCGCAGGAGGAATCGCTGGCAACCTACGCGCCGAAACTCAGCCGCGAGGACGCGAGGCTGGATTTCACCCAGCCGGCGGCGACGCTGGAGCGGCGGATCCGCGCCCATACGCCCTGGCCGGGCTCGCTGGCGATGCTGGGGGACGCCGTGGTGAAGCTCATCTCGGCCGAATGCGCGGCGGGGCAGGGCATTCCAGGCGAGATTCTGGATGACCGGCTCACCATCGCCTGTGGGGAGGGTGCGCTGCGGCCCATTATGGTGCAGCGCGCGGGCAAAGCCGCGATGAGCACGGAGGCGTTCCTGCGCGGGTTTCCACTGCCGCCTGGAGCGCGCTTTTATTGACCCTCTGGGCGCTGGAGGTGGAGTATGACGGCACGCCCTTCATGGGCTGGCAACGCCAGAAGCACGGGCTCACGGTGCAGGAGGTGATGGAGCAAGCCGCCGCCAAAATCTGCGCCGGGGTGGCGCCGCTCGCCGTCGCCGCCGGGCGGACGGATGCCGGGGTGCACGCGCTGGCGCAAATCGTGCAGATGGAGCTGCCGGAACTCAGCGCCCAGCGGCTGCGCGAGGCGCTGAACCACCATATGCGGCCGCACCCGGTCGTGGTGCTGCGCGCCGCCGCCGCGCCGCCCGGCTGGAACGCGCGGTTTTCGGCGATCTCGCGTAGCTATCGTTATGTCATCTCCAACCGCGCGGCGGCGCCCGCCATCGCGGCCAACCGCGTGTGGCACGTGCGCCAGCGGCTGGATGCCGAGGCGATGCAGCGGGCCGCACAGTCCCTGCTCGGACATCACGACTTTTCTTCGTTCCGCGCCTCGGCCTGCCAGGCGAAGTCGCCGCTGCGCACGCTGGACCTGCTCAGCGTCACGCGCGCGGGCGAGGATATTCTGGTGTGCGCACAGGCGCGCTCCTTCCTGCATCATCAGGTGCGCAACATGGTCGGCGCGCTCAAGATGGTCGGAGCGGGGGTATGGCCGGAATCGCAGATCGCCGTGGCGCTGGCCGCGCGCCAGCGCGCCGCCGCTGGGCCGACCGCGCCGGCCCAGGGGCTCTACCTCACCGGCGTGGGCTACGCCGAGCCGCTGGCGCTGAGCTAGCTTGAACGCGCCGGCAGCGTGATGACGGCGCGCAGGCCGGGGTCATTATCGGCCAACAGCAGCGTGCCGTTATGCAGTTGCGCCACCGCCGCCACCAGGGCCAGGCCCAGGCCCGAGCCCGCGGTGCTGCGTGCCGATTCGGCGCGGAAAAAACGCTCGGTCGCGCGCGCGCGGTCGGGCTCGGCGATGCCGGGGCCACGATCCGTGATGGCGATCTCGATGACCGCCTCCTCCAGCCTGGCGGTGAAGCCGATCACGGTCCCGGGTTCGGTGAATTTCAAGGCATTGTCCAGCAGGTTGGCGACGGCCTGCTGCACCAGGTCGCGATCCCCCAGCAGGGGCAGGCGCGGCTCGATCCGCGTCTCCAGCGTCAACCCGCGCTCCTCGGCGACCGCCCGGTACAGCTCGTCCATATCATGCAGCATGGGTGCCAGATCAATCGGCGCAAAGGCCGCGCGGCGCGATCCCGCCTCGATCTCGGCGATCCGCAGCAGGGCCTCGAACACGCCGACGATGCCGTCCAGATCGAGCGTCGCCCGCTCGATCGCCGATTGCAGGTCCTCGGCGCTATGGGCGTGCAGTGAGGCATCCTCCAGCCGGGTGCGCGCCCGGGTGATCGGCGTGCGCAGGTCATGCGCGATGGCGTTGGAGACCTGGCGGACGCCATCCATGAGGCGGGAGATCCGGTCCAGCATGTCGTTGATGATCGTCGCCAGCTCGTCGAACTCATCGCCGTCGCCGGTCAGCGGTATGCGCCGGGCGAGGTCACCCCGCGCGATGGCCCGCGTGGTGGTGGAGATATCGCGCATCATGCGGCGGAACAGCGAGCGGACGAGGAACGCGCCCAGGATGCCCAGCGCGAACATCAACCCCAGCGCCCAGAGCAGCCCGTCGCGCAGCACGTTGCGCAATTTGTCCCGGGCGGTGACATCGCGGCCCACCAGCAGTTCGCCGCCGCCCGGCAGGCTGTAGGCGCGCAACAGCGCAACCGAGGATTGATGGTCGCGCGTCACCGGCAGCTCATACCAAGTGTTCACCTGGTTCAGGCCATTTGGCCAGGTATCGAGGTTGCCGATCAACCGGTTGCCGAGCGCATCCTCCAGCAGATAGATGCCGTCGGACTGGGTGACGTCGGTCAGCCGGTCGTGGATGGCGGCGATGAGCGAGGGCAGGCCGCCCAGCTGGTAGTGCTCGTCCAGAACCAGCGCGTCGTTGCGGATGTCCACCTCCACCTGGCGCTGCAACAGGTCGAGCGTGGAATACCAGATGGAGAACGCCAGCGCGAAGGCGGAGACGCCAAACACCACCGCGTAGGCTAGGGCAAACCGCACGCCTGCGGACCGGATGAGCGGGCGCGAGCGGTGCTGCCGTTTGCGCCGCCCGGGTGCCAGCGCGCGCGGCTCCGCTTGTACTCCAAAATTCGGCGGTGCAGGCAGGTTCATGGGCAGATGCGGTTGGGGGTCAGACTTCTTCAGCCCGCAGCATATAGCCCGCATTGCGGACAGTGTGCAGCAGCGGCAGCTCGAAGGGCTTGTCGATCTTCTGGCGCAACCGGGACACATGCACGTCGATCACGTTGGTCTGCGGGTCGAAATGATAGTCCCACACGCCCTCCAGCAGCATGGTACGGGTGACGACCTGCCCGGCGTGGCGCATCAGGTACTCGAGCAGGCGAAATTCGCGCGGTTGGAGGTCTATCTTCTGGACGCCCCGGCGGACGCTGCGCGAGAGCAGGTCCATCTCGAGGTCGCCGACGGCCAGGCGGGTGGTTGGCCCGTCGCTCTTGCCGCGCCGGGTGAGTGCCTCCACCCTGGCCAGCAGCTCGGCAAAGGCGAAGGGTTTGATCAGATAGTCATCGCCCCCGGCTTTCAGCCCCTTCACCCTGTCGTCCACCTGGCCGAGGGCCGAGAGGAACACCACCGGGGTCGCGTTATCCTGGGCGCGCAGCGTCTCCAGCAGCCGCAGCCCGTCGATCCCGCCGGGCAACATCCGGTCCAGGATGATCGCGTCGAAATTCTCGGAGGCGGCGAGAAACAGACCGTCGCGCCCGTTATCGGCGTGCTCGGCGGTGTGGCCCGCCTCACGCAGCCCTTTCAAGACGAATCCTGCAACGTCCTTATCGTCCTCAACGACGAGTATTCGCATTTCATTCCCCCAGTCCGGTCGGTCTGCGGTCGATGATGACCGGAAAATTTAATATATGACTATTTTCATGAATCCCAAGGACTAACGCCATTTCGGCGGAAAAACCCAGTATGAACCCCGCGCCATGCCACTATGGCCCCGCGCGCGCAAGCGTTCTTGCAACCGGGTTAATTCTAATTATAGGCTTTTGGCATTGAAAAGGCCGCAACCCCATACGAGATCAAAACTCTAAGTTGAGGAGTTGTACTATGAACAGGAAACGAATTGACCCCGATTCGATCGATATTGGCGTCCTCAAGCAGGAGTTTAACCGCTTCCGCGAGGAGCTCTCCGGCATGGGCGATAAGATCGGCGGCAGCGCCACCGCAGCGCTGGACGAGATCAGCGCGTATTTGAACGGCGATGGAATGTCCGCCCGAATGGCCTCCTTTGAATCCGAGCTGGGGCATCTGGCCGAGATGTTGAAAGGTGGGGGGCGGGACGCGGTGACGCGGCTGGAGAAACAGGTCGAGTACCGGCCGATGATCAGCCTGGCCGTGGCGTTCGGCGTCGGGCTGGTCACCGCCCAGTTCCTTCGGCGTTCCTAGGACCCTATGAATCTCGCCCGGCGCACGGATATATTGATAAAAAACGCCGCGCTCCGGGCCGGGCTCGGGGTCGGCGTGCTCTCCATCGCGCTGGGCGGCGTGGGTTTTCTCATCGCCGCGTTTTTTTTGTGGCTAAGGGTCCATTTGGGCGACGCGCCGGCCGCGGCCATCACCGGTGGCGTGCTGCTGGCGATGGCGCTACTCACCGGGCTGGTCGGCAGTGCCATTCTGCGGCGGGTCCGGCGCCGACAGCCGAGCCTGATGGCTGAGCTCGGCGGCACCTTCGGCCTGGCCAGCCGGATGATCGTCGTTCTGGTCCGCCGCGACCCGAAAAAAGCGATGGTGATCTCCGTGCTGGTGGGCGCGGTCGCGGAATATCTGTTCGGCGAGAAGAAACGTTAAAAGGCCCGAGCCTCGGTGATCGCCTGGCGCAGGCGCATCTGCGCGGGCTCATCCAGCGGAAAGCCGCGCAGCAGTAGCGCACAGACCAGTTTGAGCGCGCTGGGCACGCCGCAGTAGAGCACCACCAGCGCGGCGATCGCAAAGCCCGAATTGGCGCGGTGCGTTGAGAATCCGGCAAATTGCAGCAGCGGGAAGGCAAAGCCCACGGCGGCGGCGTTGCCCGCCTTCTGCGCCATGGTGGAGGCGGCGAAGAACAGCCCGGCCCGGTGCTCGCCGCTGCGCAATTCGTCAAGGTCGATCACATCGGCCTGGATCGCGGGCGGGATGGTGAAGTCCGCGCCCAGGCCAGCGCCGGTACACAGGCTGATGAGCCCGAAGAACCAGATGCCGATATG
This sequence comes from Pseudomonadota bacterium, assembly GCA_021798575.1. Taxonomy (GTDB): domain Bacteria; phylum Pseudomonadota; class Alphaproteobacteria; order Acetobacterales; family Acetobacteraceae; genus Acidocella. Next base: position 49,713 of record JAJZGI010000007.1, read on the forward strand.
CGGCACCAGCGGGACGAAGCAGAAGGCGAAAGCGGTGAACAGCAGCGAGGCGATCCACGCCCGGTGCTTGCCGATCCGCCGGCCCAGCGCGAGCCACAGCGGCACCGCCAGCACGCCGGACAGAAAATACACCAATAGCAACGGGCCCTGCGCCTTCTCATCGTGCAGGAACTGCGCGCACACCATGATGAACAGCGCGGCGGGCAGGCCGTTGGCCAGCCCATTCAGCAGCCAGGTGATGGCCAACCGGCGGAACGGCGCATTCGCCGCCGCGACGCGCAATGCCGCACCAAGCCGCACCGGCTCAGCCACGCGCCGCGGCAGCGGGTCCGGCACGAAGAAGAGCGCCCCCAGCACCAAAGGTGCGGCCAGCCCCAGCGTCAGGATGACCAGCAGATGCGCCTCGGCCCGGGCGGTGGTGATGTGCAACACCACCGGCGCCACGGCAGAGATCAGGATGCCCAGGATCGTGCCGCCCTCGCGGAAGCTGGTGATGCGCTGGCGCTCCTGGTAATGATCCGAGAGCTCCGCCCCCCACGCCCAATAGGGCAAGGAGAGGATCGTCCAACCCCAGGTCACCAGGGCGTTGAAGATGAACAGCCACGCCGCCCCCGCGTGCCGTGGCGGGAAAAACAGCCCGATGGCGCCGATGGCGGCGATGGGCATGGCCAGCGCGATGAAGGGCTTGCGTCGGCCCCACGCCAGGCGCGAAAGGTCCGATAAGCGCCCAATCGTCGGGTCGACCAGCACATCGAGCACCCGCACGGCGGCCAGCACGGTGCCGACCAGCGCCAGGTTCATGCCCATCGGCCCGGCCCAGAAATTCGGCAGAATCACGAGCAGCGGCAGCCCCAGCATCCCAAGCGGCATCGCCGGCGCCGCGTAGGTGAGCAGGCGCGCGAGCGGCAGACGGCTCAAGGGCGGTGCAGGATGATCTGCCCGACATCGGTGAACCCGGCGTCGAAACCAACCTCGCAATAGCCGAGATAGAACTCCCACAGGCGCTTGAACCGGCTGTCATATTGCGCATGCAGGCCGTTGATCCTCTCCCAGGCGGCCTGAAAATCCGCCTGCCAGCGGCGCAGCGTCTCGCCATAGTCCCGGCCGAACCAATGCTGCTCGCCCAGGCGAAGCCCGGCCCGCGCGGCCTCCTCGCGCAGGCGCGAGGGTGAGGGCAGCATACCACCGGGGAAGACATAGCGCTGGATGAAGTCCGCGGTCTTGCGATAATCCGCGAACAGCCGGTCGGCGATGGTGATGACCTGGATGCCCGCCATGCCGCCCGGTAGCAGTCGCGTGCGCAGCGTCTCGAAATAGGCGGGCCAATACTCCTCGCCGACCGCCTCGATCATCTCGATCGAGGCGATACGGTCGAAGCTGCCGCGCGTATCGCGGTAATCCTGCAAATGCAGGGAGACCTGGTCGGTCAGCCCGGCGTTGGCGATGCGCGCCTGGGCAAAGGCGAGCTGTTCGCGCGAGAGGGTGATGCCGGTGACACGCGCGCCGAACTCCGCCGCCGCCAGCTCGGCGAACCCGCCCCAGCCACAGCCGATCTCCAATACGCGCATACCCGAGGTCAGCTTCAAAGCGCGGCACAGGCTACGGTATTTTTCCGTCTGCGCCACCTCCAGGTCGGTATTCCCGCCCGAGAAAATCGCCGAGGAATAGGTCATCGAAGGATCCAGCCACTGCTGGTAGAAATCGTTGCCGAGGTCGTAATGCTCCGCGATATTGCGCTTTGCCCCCTTGCGGGTGTTGGGGCGCAGCCGGTGCATCGCCCAGGAGAGAAAACGCGCCCATGGCTTGCCGCGCAGCATCGAGTCGAACGCCATCTCATTGGCGGTACCCAGGCGCAGCACCTCCGTTACATTCGGGCTGTCCCACATGCCCTCGATATACCCCTCGCACAGGCCAAGGCTGCCGCCGAAGGCGAGGCGCGCCACCATGCGCGGGTCCTTCACGATCAGCGTGGCGCTGGGCCCTGGTTCTTGCCCCTCGAAATGGTGCGTACTGCCGTCCGGCAGCACGATGTTGAGCCTGCCGGACTTCATCAGTCTGGCGAACTGTAGCGCCAGGCGCAGGCGGCGGTCGCGCGGCGGCCCGGCGCCGAATGCCCGCAATTCGTTGGCGGTGGTGGAAAACTCACTCATTCGCTCTCTCCTGCGATCACCAGTTCATGTTGTTGCGCCGGTGCACGGTGAAATCTGGCACCTTTGAGGAATAATTTTACCGCCTGCCAATGGATCGCGGAGATGATCTTCAGCGGCGTGAGCGGCATCTCCGTCAGCAGGCGCAGCAACGCGCCATCGCTCCATGGTCTGGCCCGCAGGCACATGGTGGCGGTCATGCGTTTCTCGGCGGCGGTACCATATTGGATGCTGACGTTGAGTTTCTCGGCGGGCGCGTTGAGCGCGAATCGATAGCCGCCCTGCATGTCGAAAAACGGCGAGACATGCATCCGCTTGGGCGCGGGCTGGCGGATGTTCGCGCTGTCCTGCACCGCCATCACATAGGCGACCTGATCGCCAAACGTGTTTTTCACCTGATGCACAACCGCGCCGAGTTTTTGCGCTGCATTGTAGCAATAATAAAAACTGATGGGATTAAAAGCATAGCCCAGCACCCGTGGCAGCGTGACGAACAGGATACGCGCGGAGTATTCGGCCAGATGGTTGCGGGCCAGCGCGTCCTCCACAAAGGCGCGCAGCGGGCGCGAATCGCGGAAGCCATGGTCCCGGTCGTGGATAGCGAGCAAAGCGAAACGATTATGCGCAAACCAGCGTGAACGCGCGGCGAGCGTGTCGATATCGTCCAGCGCCACGGCGAGCATCCAGATACGATAGTTGAAACGGTGCCGCAACGGGCTATGGCGCACATGCGCCACGCGCCCGGCATAAAGGGTCGCTAAACCTGCCATGGCGCCCGCACCCCCAGCCCATTGGCGACCCGCAAAGCCGAGGCAATGCCGTCCTCATGGAAGCCCCAGCCGGTCCAGGCGCCCGCGAACCAGAGCCGGTCGCGGCCCTGGATGTTCGTCAGCGCCTCCTGGGCGGCGATGGCCCGCGCATCGAACTGCGGATGCCGGTAGGTTTTCCGCAGCAGAATCTTGGCAGGGTCGATCGGCAGGCTGGGGTTGAGGCTGACAAATAAAGGCAGGCGGGTTTTCATGCCTTGCAACAGGTTCATCCAATAGGTGAGGCACACCCCGTTTTCATGGTCCGCCCTGCCCTGGGATAGATAATTCCACGAGGACCAGGCCCGGCGGCGGCGTGGCATCAGCGCGGCGTCCTGATGCAGCACCGCCTCATTGTCCTGGAACCGGATCGCGCCCAGAATTTCAACTTCGGCGGCGGTTGGGGCGTCCAGCATCGCCAGGGCCTGGTCCGCATGGGTGCACAACACCACCTGCTCAAACGCCTGCTCGCCCGCGCCCGCCACCTGCACGGTAACGCCCTCGGCGCTGCGCCGCACGGATTGCACGGCGGCATACTTCACCCGGGGCAGGTCGCGCAGCACGCGCGCGACATAGGTCTTCGATCCGCCGGTCACGGTGTGCCACTGGGGCCGGTCGCGCAGCTTCAGCAGCCCGTGATTGACGAAAAACCGGACGAAGCTGCGCGCCGGGAACGCCCTCATCCCCGCCACCGAGGACGACCAGATGGCCGCACCCATGGGGAGGATATAATCATCGATGAATCCGGCGCTGTATGCATGATCCTGCAGATACGTGCCCAGGCTGACGTCGGATGCAGTATCCAGCAACGCGGGGGCATTTTTATTGAAGCGCAGTATGTCGCGCACCATGGCCCAGAAGCGCGGACGGAATATATTCCCCGGCTGGGCGAACAATTGGTGCAACTCGCCGCCCGCATACTCAAACCGCGCCTGGTCTATGGAAACACCGAAGGACATGTTGCTCGCATGGGTGGCGATCCCGAGCGCGGCGAAGAACCCGACAAGGTTGGGATAGTTGAGATCGTTGAAGACGATGAAGCCGGTATCGACCGGCACCTCCACCCCGTCCAGCAGCGGGGTCTGGGTGTCGGCGTGGCCTCCCGCACGGAGCTCGGCCTCGAACAGCGTGACCTCGAAATGCTCCCGCAGCAGCCAGGCGGCAGCCAACCCCGTGATTCCTGCCCCAATGACGGCGAGTCGCGGTTTTTCACTGGTTTTTGAGTTGTTCATAGGCGGCGAGTGCCCGCTCCCTTCCTTCGTTGAGACTGATAATAGGGTGTGGATAGGTTTCGCCAAGCGTTATGCCGGCGTTTTGCAGGATCTCAGGCCCGGCGTCCCAGGGCGCGTGGAGATGCGCATCCGGCAGGGCGGCCAGTTCGGGGACATAATGGCGGACATAGGCGCCATCCGCGTCGAATTTTTTACCCTGGAGCACGGGGTTAAAAATCCGGAAATAGGGCGCGGCGTCGGCCCCACAGCCCGCCACCCACTGCCAGGAGGCGCCGTTGGCGGCCTCATCGGCCTCGCACAGCGTGTCCCAGAACCATTGTTCGCCCGCCTGCCAGGGCAGCAGCAGATGCTTGCATAAAAACGAGGCGCAGATCATGCGCACCCGGTTGTGCATCCAGCCGGTGCGCCACAATTCGCGCATCCCCGCATCCACGATGGGAATGCCGGTGCGCCCGCGCTGCCAGGCATGTAAGCCGACGGGGTCGTGCGCCCACGGGAACTGGGCGAAGGCCGGGCGGATGGGGCTGCGGCGCAGATCCTGGTGCTGCCAGAGCAGGTTGATGGAAAACTCCCGCCACAGCAGCTCTTTCAAAAAAACATCCCGTCCGGTCGAGGCAGGTGCAGCGGCGGCGCGGTGCCACACCAGCCGGGGGGATATTTCGCCAAAATGCACATGCGGGGAGAGCTTCGAGGTGCCGGTGATCCCCGGCAGGTTGCGGGCGGTGCCGTAATCCGCCAGCGCGCGGGCCAGAAAATACTCGAGCCGCGCCTGCGCGCCCGCCTCGCCAGGCTGCCAGCTCTCGCGCAGCCCCGCCGCCCAGTCCGGCGCGCCGGGCAGCAGGTTCCAGGCCAGGAGGTCATCGCTGCCAAGGTCCGCCCGGCCCGGAATATGCGAGGGCGCTTCGTGCATCGGCTCTGGCACGCCCGCCGCGAAGCACGCCTTCGCGAAGGGCGTGTACACGCCGTAAGGCTGGCCGGTCTGGGTTTTGATCCGCTCGGGTGCGAACAGCATGGTGGAGAGATGGCGGTGAAAGCCGATGTTCAGGCGTTTCAGCGCGCCATCCACCCGCCGGTCGGCGGCGCGCAGGCCGGGCTCGAAGGCGCGGGCGGCGTGCAGTTGGTCCGCGCCCGATTGCGCGGCCAGCGCGGTGATCACCTCCACCGGATCGCCGCGGCGCAGCACCAGCGGTGCACCCCGCGCCGCCAGCGCCCCGCCCAGCGCGCTGAGCGAATGGTGCAGCCACCAGCGGCTGGCGCCACCGGCATGTTCATCCAATATATAGAGCGGCACCACGCGCCGCCCGCCCGCCATCGCGGCGATGAGCGCCGGATTGTCCTCCAGCCGCAGATCATGGCGCAACCAGAGGATCGAGGTGCCGCCATCCGCGGGCGGGCTGGAGCTAATTTGCATGGCCCAGAACAAGCATATTCCACCTCCCAGGGCCATGGGTCGCCTTTGATTCGCTCCCGGCCCATGGTATCAACGTCCCATGTCCTCGTAGCTCAACCGGATAGAGCGACGGTTTCCTAAACCGTAGGCTGGTGATTCGATTTCACCCGAGGACGCCATTTTCCATTCTGGCGCTGACATAAATCTATCACACGCAGGGGCATGCGCTTGCGCTACAAAAATGGGTCCATCTGCCCTGTTGAGTGAATGAACCCGAGCGCGTGCGCATTTTACTGATCGAGGATGACGACAAGACCGTGGCCTATCTGCGCCGCGGCCTGGCGCCGGAGGGCCACGCGCTCAGCGTGGCGACGGACGGCTGCACCGGCCTGATCCAGGCGGCGGAGGGCGGCTTCGACCTGCTGATCATCGATCGGATGCTGCCGGGCATCGACGGGCTGGCCCTGCTGCGCACCCTGCGCACCGGCAAGATCGACACCCCGGCGCTGTTTCTCACGGCGCTGGGCAGTATCGACGACCGGGTGACCGGCCTGCGCGCGGGCGGCGATGACTATCTGGTGAAACCCTTCGAGCTGGCCGAGTTGGAGGCGCGTATTTGCGCGGTGGCGCGCCGCCGCCACAGCCCGGGGAAATCCACCCGCCTGCGGGTGGCGGACCTGGCGCTGGACCGCCTCAGCGGCGAGGTGACGCGGGGCGACAGAGTGATCGAGCTCACGCCCCGGGAGTTTCACCTTCTCAGCTTTCTGATGCTCCATGAGGGGCAGATCGTGCCGCGCCGTCTGCTGCTCGAGAAGGTTTGGAATTATCATTATGAGACCAGAACCTCCATCGTGCAGACGCATATCAGCCGCCTGCGCGATAAAATCGATACCGATGGCGGCCGCCCGCTGATCCGCACCGTAAAGCGCGGCTACTGCATGGGCCTGCATGACTAGGCGTTGGATCGTGCAACCGCCAGAGCAATATTCATCTGATTTGAACCCCGGCTCAGATCAGATGAATGAAATTGCTCGTCAAAATATGATCAGGGTGTTTTTCATTTGATGAAAAACACTCCAGAGCAATATTCATCTGATTTGAACCCCGGCTCAGATCAGATGAATGAAATTGCTCGTCAAAATATGATTAGGGTGTTTTTCATTTGATGAAAAACACCCTAAAAAGTACGGCGTTCCGGCTCTCTTTGCAGAGCACGGTCATCTCTGGCGCCAGCGCCATGATCATCTCTAGCGTCATCTATTACGCCGCCGGGTCGGCGATCCGCCGCGAGCTGGACCGCACGATCAAGAACGAGCAGATGGAGATCGTCTCCGGATCGGAGGGCGGGACGGGCGGCGTGGCGCAGAGCATCGCCGACGAGCTCTCCGAGTCCAACCGCACCTTCTACGCGCTGCTGTCACCATCGGGCGGAATGCTGGCGGGTAACTTGCGCATTCCGCCGGCCCTGCTGGCGCGCTGGCAGGGTTATGAGACCCTCACCCGCGCGGACGGGCTGGCGTTACCGCGCCACATCACCGCCATCCGCGGCCTGGAGACGACGCTGGAGGATGGCGACCGGCTGTATGTCGCCGAGGAGGCCAACGGGCTGCTGGCGTTGCGTTATTTTTTCGCACACTCCTTCTGGCTCTATCTCACCGGCATGCTGGCGCTGGCGATGGCCGGCGGGTTTCTGCTGGTGCGCAGCGCGCTGGCCCGGGTGCAGGCCATCGCGCTCACCAGCCGGGAGATCATGGCGGGCAACCTCGCGCGCCGCGTCGCGGTGGATGGCAGCGGCGATGAGTTCGACCGGCTGGCGCTCAGCCTGAACGCGATGCTGGACCAGATCGAGATGCTGATGCGCAACATCCAGCAGGTGAGCAACGACATCTCGCACGATCTGCGCTCGCCCCTCGCACGGCTGCGGGAGAGCCTCGAGATCTCGCGCCTGGATGCGCCCGATGATCAGACCGAGCACGCCTTCGACGAGGCGATCACCCAGGTGGACCATGTGCTGGGGATATTCAGCGCGATCCTGCGCATCGCCGAGATCGAATCGCGCGCCCGGCGCGAGCATTTCTCGGAGGTGCACCTGACGGAACTGCTGCGCGACATGAGCGGCAGCTTCAAAACCGTCGCGATGGCCGAGGGGAAGACGCTCGATGCCGAGCTGGAGCCTGGCCTAGTGGTGCCAGGCGACCGCGAGCTGCTGGAGCAGATGTTCGTCAATCTGATCGAAAACGCGATGATCTATTCGCCCGTCGGCGGGAGTATCCAGATCCGCGCCAGGGCTGGCGCGGGCAGGGTCGAGGTCGAGATCGCCGATGACGGCCCGGGCATCCCCGAGCGCGAGCGTCAGCGCGTGTTGCAGCGCTTCGTGCGGCTGGATGCCTCGCGCCACCGGGAGGGCACCGGGCTTGGCCTGGCGCTGGTGGCGAGCATCGCTTCGCTGCACGAGGCGACATTCCGTTTTGAGGATAATGCGCCGGGCCTGAGAGTCGTGCTGCATCTTCCGCGCGCCACGCAGCTGCCGGCGCGGGACACCCTGCCGGACGTTCCACGACCCGCATGACAGATCGAAGACAAATTTTGGAAATCCCCATAATTTAATTTAATGTTTGAACAGATCCAGCGCTAACCGATTACACTTCTGTTCGTGCTGAATTCGTCACCGGCATAAAAGCCCAAATCCGGCTCATGAAACGGCATTTTCGGTGCTTTTCTCTAAGCTTTCAGGCACCGTAACAAATGGGTCACAAATCTGCCGTCAAGCTGTAATTGTAACCCGCAGCCTCCTTCTCTACCCCGCCACGTGAGCCGGGCGCCATGGCGCGCCCGGCCGCATTTTCGCGCAAACCGGAGGCTGGGACATGAGCAGAACATCAGGAATAAACATGCTGCGGCGGGCTGCCTGCTCGCGGATCAGCCTGGCTGTGGCGCTGTCGCCGTTGCTGGGCGTGGGGCTGGCGCTGGGCGGCAACGCCCCGGCGCTGGCGCAGGCGGTGAACGCTGGTGAGGTCTCCGCCAGCGCGACCAACACAACCGCCGCGCGGGTATTGAAGGCGACCGATGAAAATCTGACGAAGAAGCAGATTTTCAAATCCGGTCAGACCGAGCAGAAGGTGACGAAACAGCAGATGAACATGCTGGGCGGTGCCGCCGGTGCGGCGCAGGCGCTCTCCATCGCGCCGGGTGTTCTGGCGCGTGGCTATGGCGGTTCGGCTGGCACCGCGCGCTATGAAATCGCGCTGCGCGGCGCCAAGGTCGGCTGGTCGTCGGTGAATGGCGACGCCGAGCGCAACGGCATCACCGTGCTGTTCGACGGCATCCCGATGAACAACCTCACCTCGCATAACGGCCAGTGGGACTCCAATGAAATCCCGATCATGCAGCTCATCAGCGGGATCAACATCATTGATGGCCCCGGCAACCCGGCCTCGCGCTGGTTCGACAGTATCGGCGGCACCGTGAACTTCGTGCCGGTGCAGCCGACGCCCAAACAATCCTACGAGATCGGCGGGCTTTATGGCTCGCAGGCGACGGAGGGTGCGCATTTCATCGCCAATTCGGGCATTCATCAGGGTTGGAGCCTGGTGGCCGCCGGTGGGTACCTCGGCAATAATTCATTCCGCAATGGCCCGACGGATGGCGGCTTCCAGGCCCCGGCCAAGTCCGATGCGTTCTTTGCCAAACTCACCAAGGTGTTCAATGACGGCAGCGTCAGCTTCGGCGGCTATGATGACAATAACCAGGAGCAACGGCCGAGCCCGCTGTTCATCCCCGCCACGCCGATCGCGGGCATCACCACCGCCGGGCTTAACGCCAACGCGCCGCTCTACAGCCAGCAGACGAGCGGCTATTACGACCTGCTCTCACCCTCGGTGTGGTTCAAGCACATCCAGGTGCGGGACTATCTGCTCTACAGCAAGCTGGCATTGGATGTTGCACCCGGCCTCACCTTCCATAACAGCCTGTGGTTCCGCCATGGCGCGCGCGTGCATTATCGTGTGAACAACTATATCCCCGGAAATTCAGCAAACTCCGAGTATTATTATACGGAAGATGACACCTATGGCGACCGCGGCTTCATGGACTGGAGCCTGCCCTATAACGACGTGAAATTCGGCGGGGATTTCATCTACCAGCGCTATCAGCCGATCTATCTCGGCTATAACACGCCAGAGGTCGGCTCCAGCCAGTCCAACCCGCTGCAAATCTCCAACTTCGTCATCTACAACACGTTTCTTACCGTCTTCGCGCAGGACACCATCACGCCGTTTCCCGGCCTGAGCATCACCCCCGGCATCACGGGCGTCGAGTATCAGACGAATTTCTACAATAATGAACTCGGCAACCCGGCCAATGTTTCCGTCACCGGCAATGCGCAGAAAACCTTCACGCAGGCAGAGCCTTCCGTGAATATCCGCTATCAGCCCGTGCCATGGGGCTCGATCTATGCGAGCTATGCGGAATCCTACCAGAACCCGACGGACAATGGCTTTGGCGCAAATGACGGCAATGCCGGCTCGGTGGATATCGCGACGCTGAAGCCGGTGAAGAGCGTGGATTACGAGATCGGCACGAAATTCCTGTTCCATAACATCGGGCCGATCGAGGATGCCTCGCTGGATGTCAATTACTTCCAGGACAAACTCACCAACGAGACGATCGCGACCTATGTGACCAATTTTGCCCTCACCAAGTTCGCGGCGGCGTCGGCAACCTTGAAGGGCGTGAACATCGCGGCGACCATGGACCCGGATTTCAACTGGAACCTGTTCGCCAATGTGAGCTTCAGCAATAATAGGTTCAACTCGTTCCTGCCTGGTGGTGCCACCACGGCGCTCACCAATGTTCCGGTCTCGTATAATCCGGGGCTCATGTTCACCGCGGGCGTGACCTACCGCACCTTCATCGGCAACGTGCTGGCGAATGCGGGCCTCATCGACCAATATACCGGCTCGCAGTACCTGTTTAATAACCTCACCGGCGCGCCATCCTACGTGAAGCAGCCGAGCTATAATATCACGAACCTCGATCTGGGTGCGGATGTTCCGGTGCCCCCGGCCTACTCAAAAGTGCTGAAGGTCATCAACGTCTCGTTCGAGGTCACCAATCTGCTCGGCATCCGCTACGACCCGATCCAGTATATCACCAGCGGCGGCTATTTCGGCGGCAACAGCGCGGGCACGGTTCTGGTGGCACCCGGCGCGCCGCGGCAATATCTCGCCGAGATCACGGCGAAGTTCAACTAGTGGATAAAATCATACATTTGAGTCCAATTTAGGATTCCCATTTTGCGTCTGAGATGCGATTCTGGGGCATGCTCGATGGTATTCAAGTTAAAGTCACTGCCAAGGACCGTGCCAAGCTGG